>JBJXFJ010000153.1:0-4181 GCA_046154735.1 Chloroflexota bacterium
CAAACATGCGTCCCTGTCAAGGACGAGATCGGGGGTTCGAATCCCCTCGGGACCGCCAATTGAGCGTAGCTCACACTGAACCAGCCCCGGGTTCTCGGGAGCTGGTTTTTTGTTGTGTCCGCCGCTAGGCGAGCCGGTTAGGTGCGACAAGTCGCAGTTATCGGGCGCAGCGACTTAGACTCTCCCTGGTAGGTGATCCGTCATTGCTCGCGCAGGGCCCTCCCCGCCCACGGTATTGACAACACCGGACCGCGCCAGCACCGCACGCGCCGACTCATCGAGCCGGTCCAACTCCAGAAAGGCATCGATTTCCGCCCCCGTATAGTCGCGCAGCGTGAGATCGGAACGGGTGCGCGTGGACCACAACAGCTGGTCTACGGACCGCCTCGGGACGCGATATCTCCGCCTGAACTTGGAGCCACGAGCTGTCCCCCGCGAATGTAGCGGTAGATCGTCTCGCGATCGAGCTGAAGGTACTCCGCCACCTGCTCGGGCGTCATGATTTCGGGCGCGCGTTCTGGGTTCATCGTGACTTCATTTTGTCATCTTAAAGACGACTTGTCACTCCATGAGACGACTGGATCAACCTTTCCACCAAACTGGGGGGTCGGCGGTCAACAATAACGCTTCGCCGGTAGCGTGGCCTGCCCGCAAGTACGGCGATGAATCTAGCGCCGGGCTATCGGATTGGTGTTTCGGTGATAGCAACAAGGTCCTCTGGGCGAGGCTTTATCAACGGCGCAATTCTAAGGCACTTCTCGGAATGAGCCTGACACCGAGATCTGGAACGCGCTCGAAGTCGCGATCAGCGGTGACCACTTGAAGGCCCCGCTCCAGCGCCGTAGCGGCGATCAGCGTGTCAACGTCGCCGATGAGTCCAGGTTGTCTCCGACGCATTGACCGGCGGACATCCGCGTAACGTTCGAGCGTGGGGAAGGTGAGCGTGTAGGGATGGACCTCACGCAGCAGCATCCTGAGTGCCGCATGGTGTTGGGGGATATCCGAGAAGCCTTTCAGATACTCGCAGACCTCGGCGTACACCAAGATGCTCGTCGCAACCTCCCGGCCCACGATCCAGGGCCGAATCAGCTCGACTGCCGCAGGGCGGTCGAGCAGCAGCGATGCGAGGAGTGACGTATCGAGGAGATAGCGCTTCATAGATGGTCGATCGGCGGGGTCGGCTCACTTTCGTGCCGAATCCGATCGAGCATATCCAGCGCATCCTCGGAGTCAATGTCTCGCCAGGCACCAATAACGGCTAGTGCCTGTTGGACGGAGTCCGGCGCACTCGCAGCGTCGGCCGCCGCTTCGTCAGCGAAATAGCAGACCGCTTCGCGGCCGCCAATGTCAAGGGGGACCGCGATCAGCGGTTGGTCCCGCTGGATGGTCAAGCTCCGGAGATGAGGTGGTTCAAGTTCTGGCATGGAGGGTTCCCTATTTCAATTATCGCACGAGTTGCGAGCCAGCCAAACGATCCGCTGGTCCGGGCAAGCCCTTCAGCCGTTGCCGGAGTCGGCTGACGGCTCCCTGTTCGATCTGCATGATTCCAAATTTGCGATGATGCGTGACGTCATCCTGAAATTAGGAATCGGGGGACCAGGTTGAGTCGAGATGCTGTTGACCCTCATCTCGTTCCCGGTATGCCACCAACAGTGTCATTCGGACCGTCTCGTGCGATACACCAGAATGCCGCGCTAGCTGGCGCAAGCTCTGGGTCCTGGAGCGCGCCACCAACTCCGCCCACAATCCAGGATGCAGCTTGCGGCGACTCGGCGTCGACGGAGTGGCGCGAACCGGATAAGCGCGCGGCAGCTGATAGGAAGGTAGCGGCCCGGAATCCCCTCGGGACCGCCAATTGAGCTTAGCTCGCACAAACCAGCGCCCAAGAAACCGGGGTCTGATTTTCTGTTGCCATGGGGGACTTGGCATGCTCCACCTGGCCAGGTATCGTCGCCTCAAGTGTCAACGCCTGGCAGGGTAATCCCCCAACCATGAAACATCGCAGGCGCTCAGCCCCGACCGCATGAGCAACTCGTTGACCGGATCCAATGAGGATTGTTGGCGCACCGAGTGCAGAGACCAGGAGGGGTGATTGCCAGGCAATGCCCCAGCAGTTACTGGCCGATCTGGATGATCTGGTTCAGTCGATCGCACACCTGCCCAAACACGTCAGCCGAGAGCACACCCAGCGGATGTCGCTTGGCTCTCCGCAGGCGCCAGTCGAATGACTTGGGCTGATGACAGAGCACGTAACTCGTTCGCCCCGGAGCGCTGCCCACGGCTACGGCAAAGGGGTTGTCGGCGTTGTATTCGGCCGTGGTCATGGGTAGGCCAATGACGAGCGATGTCCGCTCATTGAACATTCGCGGTGAGAGAACCAGAAACGGATGAACATCGCGCATCTCGCGGCCGACCTGGGGACTGCAATCGATCCAGATGATCTCTTGTCGGTCGGGGACCCAAGGACGACGGGAGCCCGACACCACCGGGCGCGTAGCTACCAGCGCTCGGCTCCAAGAGAATCCGTCGTCCACATGGCCTCACCCCCGTGGCGCTCCGGATCGAAAGCCGCCAATCGCTCTTCAAGGGAGGGCCGGGAATCAGAGACCGGGGTGATCACCACCTGGCCACCCTCAACCGAGACACGGACTCGCTGATCAACGTGCAAGCCCGCTTCTCGTGCCACGGCAGCCGGCAGCCGAACGCCCAAATTGTTACCCCAGCGCTTGATATCCAGGATAGCTTCGGCCATGACGTCGCTCCCTTACTTTGATTGTCTAAACGTAAGTATAGACTACTTGGGACGTTCGCTCGGCTTCCCGCGGCAGTCACTTAGCGGGATCAAGCCCGGCGCGGGCCGGCCGGTGCAGTCGCACCATTGACACCGAAATGGGCTGTCAGTGAAGCGCGCACCGCTGGCCGAATCCACGGGCATTGGCGCCGCTACCGCGATCGGCCAGCGGATCGCCGGCACAATTCGCAAACCCGTACTGCGAAATCTGGCGATCTCCGACTACTTGCGTGACACGGGGAGCGACTCAGTGAAACGGATCGCGCGTCTCGATACCGTCGAATTTACGGAAGTCGCGATCGCGCGTGTAGATCATCGCCACGCCGTGTTGACGCATGAGCGCGGCAAGGTGCGAATCAGGCACATCGTTGCCACGGGGCTGCTCGCCAGCCGTTTGCAGGTATAGGTCCCAGAAGCCGTCCTCTTCGCCCGGTGTCCGCACGTGCGGGCGTGCCAGAAGCTGCGCGATGTTTCGACGCGCATCCGCCGGCGAGAGTGGTCTCGGCAGGATGCCGGGGTGGGTGACAATGCGCAGATACCCCATCACCGTTGGCCAGAAGAGGTACACCAGCTCCGGGCCCGCCGCAAGCTGCTCAATCACCGCCCGCGCAGCCTGATGCGCCGGGTCGGCCGCGTTTGAGGCGTAGGCAAGCACGTTGGCGTCCACCGTCACGCTCACGAGCGGGCATCCAGGATTGCCTGCACGGCCTCCCTGTCATCCAGGTCGACCCGGGGTTCACCGCGGTCGCCACTGGTCCACTCAAAAGGTGGGTCAGGCTGACGCTCGCGTCCGGCGAGGTCTCTGGCCAGCGCCTCTGAAGCCACTTGGCCCATGCTTTTCCCCTCCTGACGACTCCGGCGTCGCAGCTCACGCAAAACGGACGGGGCCAGGTCAATCGTTGTACGAGTCATGATGCTGCGAATTATCGCATCAGATGTCAACACTGCCCCTGCGAGGTAAGTGTTCAGATTCCACGGGACGAATGTTCACCGCAGAGACGCAGACAGAGCAAAGAAGTCACTCTGCGTCCCTGCGTCTCTGCGGTGAACATTCGTCCCGTGGAATCTGAACACTTGCCCGGCGAGTGGGTAGGCGTCTGTCTCTCCGATGAGCTCATCACGGCGCCTTCACAGGTTCGGCATTCGCAGGCGGCCGTGTGGTGACTTCGGCTCCGAGCCGATAGATGAGTGGCGACAGCACGCCAACCACCGCGGAGATGGCGCCAAAGATGGTGATCGCTGTGGTGATACTGGTGCCATCGGCAATGAAACCAAAGACGAGGGGCGCCACCAGCATGGCCACAGCCCAATACAGACTCACCACGGCCAGCGCCATCGCGCGCTCATTGGGATTGCTCTTCTGCGCGGCCAGCGTAGGGTAGAGCGTCCG
>JBJXFJ010000154.1:0-5347 GCA_046154735.1 Chloroflexota bacterium
CCTTGATGTTTGCGAGGAGACTGGTGACAGGAGGGCCAATATGAAACGCGGTCTCGACGGCTAATCCCTGTCGATCTGTGCCAATGAATGTGCCAGAAGGCTATCAACAAATGACTCAATGTCCTGGCGTAGCACCATTGGATCCACATCGAAAGTAGCGCGAAGCTCCTCAAGGATGTCTTCTTCCGTGTCCTGATCGAGCAGAGACTCCCAGATTATCGCGGCAAGTGGGTTGAGCTCGAAATTGGCGCCCGTGTCCACATTGAGCAGCACCAGCTCCTCCCCGACTTCCGCGGCGACAATCGCTGGATTGAGCCGAAGCCTGCGCGGGGGCTGATTGCTGGCTGGCGTCGCAGGGAGCTCAATTTCAAGATCGACCTGCCCTACTGCCCTCGGGAGCGCCGCGACCATCGCTTCATAGTCATGGTGCAGTGAGGGCACAATCTCGATGATGCCCCGCGTCATCTCGCCGGCCGCCAATCGCCGAAGGGCGTTCTGACGAATCACCTCGAGCGCCAGCGGATCATCCGGAGCATATCCTTCGAGATGATCCGCTCCATTGTCCCAGGAAAACAAGTAGCTTGGTCGTTCTTGCGCTTTTCGGGCACCTTGCCCGTGCTCCCGGAGGCGAGCGAGCAGTCCTTTATCTTCGCCGCAGTTGGCGTCATTGGGGTACCCGCCGCATCTCTGCCAGATCGATTTTCTGAACACTACTAGTTGAGGCATGACGCCGTCATTCGTCACGATTCGAGAGTTATGGTGCAACAGGGTGTAGCCCCCTTGCGGTTCCACAAAGTCTAAATCCGCCAGTAGTCCAACGCAGTTTCTCACATGGTGAGGCAGGATAAGGTCGTCGTCATCGAGGGTGAGTATGATCTCTCCCTGGGCGAGCGAGACGCTGTGATTTCGCTTCGATCCAATGGACGGAAACCGCTGCTCTGCATTGACGACGCGAACGTTCGGAGAATTACAGACGATCTGCTGCTCAACGAAATCGTTGAGCACGATCATCTCCATTGGTCCCGGATAATCCTGGGACAGAAATGAAGCCACTGCTTCAGCCAGATACGATGGTCGACCATACGTAAGCGTAAGGACTGACACCGATGGCAGGTTCGCAAATTCACGCTCAGTGCGCTTGAGGCTCATCCCGGATGAATTGTGCGACATCAATGCTCCTCGCCACGCAATGCAATCGCGATTGCAGAAAACTGTTCATGTGCAAAGGGTGAGAATTTATCTCAGGAACGTGCGGACGTGTGCCAGGCAACTTCACTGACGGCCCGTGAAATCTCCACAACATCCCAACTTCTTCCGATGCATGGGCACTATTGTGCGCATGTCATCGTTGATTAAATACACAAGTAAACTGGCGACAGAGCACGAAAGTAGTGGAACCGGGGCACGCTCCGGCCCATCGCCGGCTAACGATGTCTTCAAAGTATCATTCCGCGTATGGGAATTCTAAATCGATGCGTTGCCGCATGAGTGAGATAGATATGGCCGAGGATCCTCCCTCAATGAAGAACGGGAATGGCCTTGTTGGATGCAGTATTCCAGCAAAGGCTGTGCCCAGATTGTCGGACACTGTGCGCTCTATGTTTGGAGTGCGGCATGCAAGAGCGCCGCTTTGGACGTTCCCCCAGCCCAGTCCGGGGGATAACGAGGGCGGCACTCCCGCACGCCGCACTCTAAATGCCGGGCATGCAGACGATTCGCTCGCAGCCCCAGAAAAGGATTGCCGGGATTGACGGTTGAGCTCACCATAGGCATGGCAACGTACCAGGAGTACGATGCCCTCTACTTTACGCTTCAGGCGCTGCGCCTGTACCAGGATCTTGAGAATACTGAGCTCCTTGTGGTGGATAACTTTGGGAGCGATGACACCAGGAACCTTGTTGAAAATCAGCTTAAGGGGAGGTATGTCCGTTCCACTGAGGTGGGCGGCACAGCCGCCCCCAGAGACAAAGTGTTTCGCGAGGCCCAGGGGCAGGCTGTGCTGGTATGCGACTCACATGTACTCTTTGAACCCGGCTTTATTGCCAGGCTAAAGCGATACTATCGCGATCATCCAGAGTGCAATGACCTGCTCCAGGGGCCGCTTGTCTATGATGATGGCATCACACTCTCCACGCACATGGATCCCAGCTGGTCTTGCCAAATGTGGGGTGTGTGGGGTTCGGACCCTCGAGGTGAGGACCCGGAATCGGAGCCATTTGAGATCCCCATGCAGGGACTGGGTGCATTTAGCTGCCGTCGCGATGCCTGGCTCGGTTTCAATCCCCTCTTTCGAGGCTTTGGCGGAGAGGAGGGATACATCCACGAAAAGTTCCGACAGGCTGGACATCGAAGTCTGTGTGTTCCATGGTTCCGCTGGGTGCATCGATTTCGTCCATCATCCTCATCGATCCCATATCCGCTCACCGTCGAGAATAAGCTCCGGAACTACATTCTGGGATTTCGTGAGCTTGGATTGGATGTGGAGCCGGCCCTGCATCATTTTCAGGAGTTCCTCCCACGAGAGCGAATCATCAGTGTACTGATTGAGTCACTTCGGGATGAATCCAAAGCAGCACGCGGCGAGCCAATCACTTTCGAATCAACAGCTGGGTGCTAGGCCCGGACCTATGAACAGGTGCAGTCCGGTTGGGACGGGCGTCCCACCGAGTAAATGGCCATCGGCGTGTCAACTGACCCGCTAAGAATGCGGACCTACCTCATAGTGGGGCATCAAGGTCACATACGACTCGCTGTCCCGGAAGAGCTTGAGCAGTGCATCCACGACCTCTTGCCACTTGGCGAGATCGAGCCACCACCTTCCGGGAGCCTGGAGGTGACGATCACGGTCGTGGCCCCCACTGAAGAGAGTAAATCGTACAGGCTCCTTCGAAATGGTTGTGAGGTCTTTCAGACAACCGAGTGGCCGGCGTGTTTGCGCGTGGCGGTCGCGGAAGTCACATCCTGCCTGGTGGACTGGCTTCGGAAAGACTACACGGTCGTCCACGCGGGTGGGGTTGCGCTCCATGGGCAGGGAATCCTATTCCCCGCGGCATCCGGCCGAGGAAAGAGCACCCTGGTAGCGGCACTGGTTGCTCAAGGCTTTCACTACATCAACGATGATGCCGTGGGATTTGATCCAACCACCGGACGGCTGGTCACCTTCCCAAAAAACATTGCAATTAAGAAGGGGAGTTTACGGTGGCTTGCCCCCATGTATCCGGAGGTTGTCACCGCACGGTCCTATCGTTGGGAGGATGAGACTGTCTGGTATCTTCAACCGCCGACGACCGCAATTCCGCTATCTCCACCTGACCTAAAATTCATCGTTCTGCCCAGATACACGGCCGAGGGACCTGGGATACTCGCTCCCCTGAGTCGATCGTCGGTTTTACCTGTCTTGCTCCCTCAGCTCTTTGAGCCAATCAATGGCGCCAATGGCGCTGTGCCCGCGGCGTTGGCCATGCTTCGCGTAGCTCATTGTTATGAGCTCGCATACCGCGATGCCCGCCAGGCCGCTGATGCACTACGCGAATTACTTGAAGCCACAGGACCGCAAATTCAGACCAGGGGGCCCAATACGGTTTAGTTGAGAATTAAGAGTGAAGAGTGAGGACGGACAGATGAGGAGCCAAACACACACTCGTTCGCACTGGCTGTTCGCACTCGTAACCCTTAACTTCTCACGCTTAACTGAACCGAATTGAGCGAGGGGCCTACTTCGGGCGCACATTGACACGTTGGCGTGACCGATGTGGCGGATGGTTCATAAACGGAGCTAACGCCTCGACCCGCGTCAGGCGGGAGAAAGGATTCCTGTTCGGCCATCAGCCAGCCCAAGTTCGCAGTGATACGGAAGCCCTACAACAACATCGGTGCGATAACTCAGATGTCGGCATCTACCTCGCAATCGAACTGGGTGGCAGTAGAGGGATCCGGCTAGCCAGTGGCGGCGGTCGACTTAATCGCTCGCAGTATCATTCGCTGCCCCACCAGCTATGAGGTAGACAATCTCAGTGAATCCCGACCAGATTGATCACCCGAGTCGCGAAAGAGCTTGCCCCTTTGCCTTCGACGTGTTCGCCGCGGAGTGCAATCAAGGGTCCGGGTGTCACCGGCGCCGGGTGCCATACTACACAGCCCCACCGTCAAGTCGAGATTGAAACAACCTTGAATCTAAAATTGGGACTCTGATTAGTTTCAAAATTTGTTCGTAATTTAAGTACTTGCTTTTTGTAATCGCCTCTGATTAAGTTAGAGATGCTCCTTGAATGAAGGGGCATCTAGTGTCGCTTGCGACGTAACGTTGACGGGTACAGCAACGGTGACTAAGATCTTATGTGAAGTAAGTCAACGCTGCAATTGCCCTGATGATTGTCTATTTGGTTGGCACATGCGTGAGGAACGGTGATGACTTCCCCCGAACATTCTGAAAAACCAGGTGCGGAACAACCCGCACACGAAGAGTCCAAGCGCGTCTCACGACGTCGCGCACTTAAGAAGGCTACCGTTGCCGCTGGTGGCGCAATGGCCATCACCTATGTGAAACCGAGCATGGTGGGCGTATCGACGCCCTCTGCGTTTGCCCAGGGCTCACAAGGTGGGTTCACGACCCCTCCTGTGACAATCCCCCCGACTACTCCACGCCCATCCACCACAACAAGCGCTCCCACGACGACAAGCGCTCCCACGACCACCACTACCACGACAACGAAGTACCCAACGACCACCACCACCACGACAACGAAGTACCCGTCGACCACCACCACTACGACAACGAAGTACCCGTCGACGACCACCACTACGACAACGAAGTACCCGTCGACGACCACCACCACCACAACGCTGGCTCCATGTGTCGCTGATATCAGCGCGCAAACGAGTGACCTCAGCTTCTCCACGGACAAGCTCAAGCCTGCAAAGAATGGGAATCCTGCTGTCACCAGTCAGACGGTGGACTTCAGCTTCAAGGTGACGGATACGTCAAGTAGTTGCAAATCCCCATATGCAAGTAATCCGTGCAATATCCACACGATCACTGACATTCTGGGAAGATTCGGCACCATCTCGGGAGGCGGCTTTCAGGCAACTAATTCAGCCTGGAAGGTGCTCTCCATCAGCAATCTCAAAATTAAGAACAACGCGACGAACGTCACCAGTACTTCAACACCCGTTCAATACCGATGCGACCAAACGCTCACGGTATCGGGGACGGTGACCCTCACCTGTCCCCTCTCTCCTGAGGGAGGGCGAGTACTCATCGGCGTAGACTTTGCCAACAAGAATCCGCAGCACGCGGGTCCCCTCTGGGTAAAGGGCAACGCCCACACTTGTAACTCGTAATAGCAGC
>JBJXFJ010000158.1:0-7889 GCA_046154735.1 Chloroflexota bacterium
AACCTCCACAAGGCCGGGGCGCTGAACATCACCGGTGACGGATATCAGCTTCGTTTTGGACCCATCGTCCACAGTTGACTCGGAGTCTATTTGAGATGCTGCCCGGATGACGGCGGGAACCCGAGAGAGCGTTTCCACATTGTTCACCACCGTTGGGTGCCCCCACAGACCATGCTCCGCCACGTGCGGAGGGCGAAAGCGCGGCATCGGCTTATAACCTTCAATGCTCTCAAGAATGACGCTTTCTTCGCCTAGAACGTATCCCCCGGCGCCCTCGCGAATCTCCACATCGCAACTGAAGTCCGTCCCCAGAACACTCTCACCGACGCATCTGCTTCGATACACAGCGTCGATTGCTCGCTGCATACGCTCGATGGAGAGGCGTGCCTGACCGTTGATGAACACATAGATCTGCGAGGCGCCAATGGCATAGGCGGCGATGAATGCACCTTCCAGCAAACGATGAGGCTGATCCTCCATCAGGTGACGGTCTTTAAACACGCCGGGCTCGCCTTCCTCGCCATTGACCACGAGATAGCGTGGCGCGGGCTGCCCAGCGCAGACCTGCCACTTTCGCCAACTGGGGAAATAAGCGCCTCCCATACCAAGAAGCCCAGCGGCCTGAATAGACTCCACAACGTCAGCAGGTGAATGGGTCAGCGCCTCGGCCAGTGCTCGGTACGTTCCAACTCGGATAGCGTCTTCAAAACTCTCCGGGTTGATTGAGCCAGCATCAGCCAGAAGCTGTCGCCGCTGCCCATGAAAAAACGCTTCGGAATCCGGGTCGGGGGCAGCTGCTGCATTGGACTGGAGCGCGGCATCAATCATCGACGGAATGTCACGCAGATCTACACGCCGCCAATTCAACACTGGCTGGCGGCTCTGTTGAAACGTGACTCGCACGCTCGCGAAGCACCGTCCATCACAGCCAGTCCGAACGACGGCGATGGATTTCCCCCGCCGGGCAATCTCCGCCATGAGCGCGTCGGCGATCTCCAGCGAACCAACGGACCGACCGCAGCTTCCATCACTCACGAGGAAGCGATCTGTATCTGGATCGGCAGGGCCGACCCGCCTCTCGAACGCCGACCAGAATGTCAATGACGCCTGCATGTCACGGTGCATCGCGTTCCTTCCGCCGCACGACTAGTGCCCGGATTATTCACCGGTCGTGAGCCACAATTGCTCTCGTGCCTCGCCGGGTGGTCCGTGGTGATTCTTGCATTCGGATGCACTGGACCAGAACGCGTGTGCGGCGTCTCCCGGTAGCGCGGCGGTCTTGTGCCCCGCGCCCGAGGAATCACCGGAACCGTGCATTCGCTCGGGGTGCGGGCATCCTCGGGCGCGGGGCACAAGACCGCCGCGCTACCGGGAGACGCCGCACGACCGGCTGATGCATCGGTCATGAGTCACTGCGCACGGGTGGCTCGGGGGCTTCCTGGGCCAGTGGTGCATTCTGATGCGCAGCGACGGAACGCTCCATGCTGGAACATCCACCTCCTCCAAACTCCGCTGAATAATCCGGGCAAGTGGGTCATTTCAGAATCACAGGCGAGCACGAGCAGCACCGGTCTCAGCCGGTGGAGGCGGCCCTGGATTCAACAGCGTGCAGTGCCGCCACCACACGCGCATCTGATGCGCGGCCAACACAGCGGCCGCCAATGTCAACAACTGGCGCGGTGGCGCAGGAAAACAGACACGGCGTCTGCTCAACGTGAATGCCCAATGCCTTTGATTGCGCTTCAAGGCGCTCGCCCAGGGCCGCGCTCCCTTCGAGCGCGCAGCTCAGACCGGAGCACACCCGCACCAGCACTCCTCTATGGGCCGCGCGACGAAGCTCAGGATACCCGGTGGCAATGCCGTCCACGTCGTTTCGGGTCAGTCGGAGGTGCTCCGCTATCGCCTCGATCGCCACGTCTGAGAGATATCCGCGTGCGCGCTGCACCCGAATGAGCGCCGGCAATACTGACGACCGCACCCTCGGGAGATCCGCGAGTAACTCGGCGAGCTCCGCATCTAGGATCGCCATATGAGCGTCTCTCACGGGCGCCGTCCTAGCTTGGCCCCGCGACGGCCGCCACTTCCGCCTCCCGCCGATCGATCGCCGCCAGGGCATCTGAGCGAGTGAGGATCCCCACGAGCCGCCCTTCTTGCACTACAGGCAATCGGCGGAGCCGATGGTGCACTAGGAGGTGCATGGCGGCGGGCAGAGGCGCGTCCGCTTCAACGGTGATCGGTGGGCTCGTCATAACCGACCGAACCTGATCCGATTCCATACGCGCACCGTAAACCTCCGGATTGAGCATTGACTCATCCTTCCCCGTGCCGGCAATGTAACGCGCATGCCAGTCAATGAGATCGTGTTCTGACACGACGCCCACCAGCTCGCCAGCAGCGTTGATCACGGGCGCACCGCTCACCCTTCGGCGCAGGAGCTTCCGCACGACGCCCGCCAGCGGCTCGTCCTCGGAGACCGAGGCGACATCTCGGGACATCACGTCCCGCACCATGAAGGGTCCCATCATTCGCGCCGTGAGGGAATGCGCGCTCACAATGAGTACCGGTTGCTGCGCATGGCGCGCCAGATCGTCAGCGACACTGCCTAGCATCACTCGGTCGAGTCCCGTCCGCCCATGCGTGGGCATGACGATCAGATCCACATGATGCTCGTCAGCCAGCGTGCGGAGCTCGTTGCCAATGCGCCCCATTCGCAGAACCGCGGTCGTTTGCACGCCTGATCGGTTGAGCGCGCCAGCCAGGCGATCGAGATACTGCTGGGCATCGCGCGAGGCCTCTTCCGTGGACTTCCAGTCCATGATCGCACCCGCTTCAACACCGCTCGTCACCGGCACCTCAAACGGCTCGATCACCCGCGCCAGAATGATCGATGTGCCAGCCCCCGCGAGACTCGTTGCCAGTTCAATGGCCGATTCTGACAACAGTGACCCGTCCACGGGAACGAGGAGCGATCTCAGCGCTGGCTTTGACGGTGCGGCAACACCGGATCGGACAACGAGCACGGGAACCAGAGACTGGTGAAGCACTTGCTGCGTCATGCTACCGGTCATAAGTCGGGTGAGTCCGCCGTGCCCATGCGAGGCCATTACAATGGTGCTGGCGCCGTGCTCGTCGGCGATATCGAGAATCGTCTCAACAACCGGACCAACCACCACCTCGGAGTGCGCTTCGATCCCTTCGGATGCGAGCTGGGCGCATATCCGCTTCAAGTAATCCCCCGCGGCCACGCAGGTGTCATTGCGAATACGTTCCGCGAGCTCTTGCGAGATGTAGACGTCCATAATGCCCGCTGATCGCTTCAATGGCCACGGGATTATTTGAACAAGTGTCACTGAATGCCCCAGGGTACGGGCTAACACCGTGGCCCAGGGAATTGCCCGTTCCGCGAGATCGGAGCCATCGAGAGGCACCACGATTGTCTGTGACATGGTCAGCTTCACCTCCAGAACGCCAAACGCTACGCCAAGGCTACGTCGTCATGATCTCGGGTAGGCCCCCCATGAGAGTGGGAATCGGGTAGGCGATCGAGAACCAGACGCCTTGCCCACTCCGGGAATGATACGCCCTGGAGCACCATTCCCAAATACATTTGGAAGCCTCAGCGCCGTGGCCGGAGGTTGTGGAAAACATCTGACCATGACAAGATCTGGAGTTCCCGCGCGCACGTCCACTTGAAATCGGTGAAGTGCAATGCCCGTGCATGCCGTTAACCTGGGGCGGTGAACAATGATTGCCAATCCCGCATGAGCACCTCTCTAAAGGCGGGGTGAGCGATGCTGGTGAGCGCATGGACCCGCTCCGCGAGACTCAATCCGTGGAGGTTCGCAATGCCATATTCCGTCACCACATATTGCACGTGCGCGCGAGTGGTAACGACGCCGGCGCCCATTGTCAGAGCTGGGACAATCCGTGAGACCGTGCCTCCTCGAGCCGTGGAGGGCAGCGCAATGATCGCTTTGCCGCCAGGGGAGAGCGTTGCCCCGCGCACAAAGTCCATCTGCCCGCCAACGCCGCTGTAGATGAACGATCCGATGCTGTCTGCCGCTACTTGACCGGTGAGATCTACCTGGAGGGCAGAGTTCATCGCCACCATCTTTGGATGCTGACAGATGATGCGCGCATCATTCACGTAATCCGCGGGGCGCATGGCCACCCCCGGATTGTTGTGTATGAATTCATAAAGCCGCCTAGAACCCAGCGCGAACGCAGTGGTGACCTTACCTCGATCCAGGGTCTTGTGTTGCCCGGTCACAGCCCCGGCTTCAATCAAGTCCAGCACGCCATCCGCAATCATCTCAGAGTGGATGCCCAGTTCACGCTTGGTGGCCAGGGCCGCAAGAATCGCATTCGGAATCCCACCAATGCCGATTTGGATAGTGGCGCCATCTTCAACCAGTGTTGCGACCAACGCACCAATCGCCTGCTCTACCTCGCCCGGCGGCGCCGAGACCACTTCATGCGGGGGCTCATCATGCAGCACAGCACGGGTGATCCGATTTACGTGCACAAATCCGTCTCCGAGCGTTCGGGGCATCGCCACATTCAGCTGTGCCACCACCGTTGCCGCGGATTCCGCGGCTGCCAGGGCGCAATCAACCGAGGTCCCCAGCGAGCAATAGCCGTGCTCGTCAGGCGTGGTGAGGTTCAACAGAGCAACATCGATCTTCAACGATCCGCGGAAGAGCTGGGGAATGTCCGAGAGGAACACCGGTACATAGTCTGCGCGTCCCTCGTTCACCGCCTGTCGCGTGTTTGCGCCGACGAACAACGCACGATGCCTGAAATGCCCGGCCATTTCTGGCGCCACGTACGGCGCCCCGCCCTCGGTATGCAGATGGACGATCTCCACATCCTGGAGCTCATGAGCTCGGGCAACGAGTGCGGAGACGAGTGCCTTCGGCACCGCGCCGGCGCCATGCAGGAACACACGCTGGCCCGATTCCACCACACGGACAGCCTCATCCGCGGAGCAGATCCGGGAGTGGAGCGCCCCGGCCCAGCCAGCAGTCATTTCGGCCGACCAGCGGTGGACTTCAAGCCGCGCACCATCGGCCCGAGAGCTCGTCGTAACGTTGCGGAAACTGGCCCACCGGTGTCCACGATCGCAAGGGGCCCCTCATCAGCTTCAACGGGTTCGAACGTGGAGCGCTGGGCTCGGTAAATTGAGACATTCGCATCAGATGCACCTTCACCGCTTGCCAGGCGCTGCTCAATGCGGGCAACAGCTATTTCTTCCGCGAGGCGGCATTCCACTATCCACCAGGGGAGCCCGGCACTATGGGCCAGGTCGATCGCCGCACAGCGCTCTTCCCGAGTCCGAAAGGTTGCATCCAGCACCACTCTTCGGCCGAGCCGAAGTGCCTCCTTGGCGAGCTCATTCATGCGCGCGTAGGTCTTCCGAGTCATCTCCTCGGTATACAGGCCCTCGTTCTGGGCATCTCTCGTTCGGTGCGTCGTTGCCACACCACCGAGCTCCTTACGCACTCGATCAGACGAGATGACAGCGGCCCCCAGACGCAGTCCGAGCGCCCGCGCCAGGGTGGTCTTGCCCGTGCCAGAAAGACCACCCACCAGCACCAGCCGAGGAGCATGCTCTCCACGCGCGTACCACCAGGCAAGCTGCAAATAGTGGCGTGCCCGACGTCGCGCGGTCCGATGGGCGCTCTCACGCGCCACATCCTGGTCCAGGCGGAAGCTCTGAACCTTGCCACGCACAAACGCTCGGTAACAGGCGTAAAATAAGAGTACTTCGGCGAGACCGGTGTCACCTGTGAGCGAAACGTATCGATCAATCAGCCAGTAGGCGAGATCGGGTCGGCCGCGCGCATCGATGTCCATGGCTAGAAAGGCCATCTCAGACGCGGTGTCGCCGCATCTCAGGCGCTCGCTAAACTCAATACAGTCAAATATGCACATCCCGTTGGTCACACAGATGCTTTCCGCGCGCATGTCCCCATGACCCTCGCGGATGAAGCCTTCCGCCACGCGCTGCTCGAAGAGCGGTGACTGCTCGTTGAGAAAATGCTCCACATACTCCTGAATCGTGCGCACATGGGCGGCGCTCACCGTTCGGCCAACAAACGGCGCGATCTGCTCAAAGTTCTCCGCCCAGTTTGCGCGCACTGCCGCGGGGGAGCCATGGCGATCGATGCTCAGCCCGCGTTCTGCGGAATCGTGAAACGCGGCGATGCGCTCGGCCACGCGCTCAATCATGCTCTCGGTCACTTCGCCCGCCTGAATCAGGTGATCGAGCATGCGGTCCGCCGGAAGTCTCTGCATCACAACGGCGTATTCGATCGCGGGTCCAGAGCCTCCCACCTGTAATCCGCTGGGCATGGCGACGATCTTCTCAACGCCCAGATAGGCGTCCGGGCAGAGCCGTCGGTTGAGCCGGACCTCTTCGTCACACAAGCGCTTGCGTTCTTGGAGTGACGAGTAGTCCAGGAATCCGAAATTGACCGGCTTCTTGATCTTGAAGACTCGGTCACCAGCCAGGAAGACCCACGAGATATGCGTCTCCACTAGCGTCACACTCTGTGGCGCATGGGGGTAGGACGCAGGGTCAAGCAGCAGCGTGGGATCAAAAGCTGTCATTCATTGACTCACAGGTGGATAAACGCCAACCCAACTCTCACCGATGAGTGACACGACGATCAAGAGGCATTGGGGTAGGAAGAGAGCAGTGATCGCCAGCCAAAGAGGCAACTCCCCGGAAGCCCGCGCCCCCCGATCTCTCTGAGCCTGCGTATGAGTTACACCAAGTTGAGGGACACAGAGTGTCCGTGTTCCGGTAACTTGGTCCGGAACGAATCAATTCCAAGTACGAATCAGGCCGAATCTGGACCACGTTATATCGTCAAGACGCCTGAGCGGATCAATTGGCGCGGTGACGACCATTCACTTCTGGCCACGATGAAAGAACGCTCCAATCCATTCATCCATTCAGTCAAATGGCCCGCTAGTACAACTTGGCGGATGTAGCTCAGGAGTTCTGGGGTGGTGTCGGGCATCTTGCCCGATAGTATCCGGTTCGATTGGGCCGGACTACCGGGCAAGATGCCCGACACCACCCCGCTATCCCCACAGCCCTGGATGACCCCGCAATCGACACCGGGTGCTGGCCGAGCGATACCAGTACAGGTTATTACCGAGCGTGGCAGGCGGACTCCGCTCGGGTGAGACATATCTCGCCTCTACATCGAAGACCCCGAATTCACGTCAAGGAGTAACCCGTGATTGACCCACGCCGAGCTGCCATTGACCGACCGGAGCACCATCAAGCCATCGCCCTGCTCTACCGGCACTTCAACGAGGCCTGGAACCGACACGATGCCGAGTCGATGGCACGACTCTTCGACGATGAGGCCGAGCTGATCAGTCGGGACGGTCGATCGGCGCAGGGGGCCGCGGCGATCCTGGCACTGCTCCAACTAACGTTTCGGGACGACGCGACAACCACCTACGTTGCCGCAGTGACTCGAATGCGCAAGATCTCGTTTCATGTCGGTGTCTTGCACGGCTGCATGAGTGCGATTCGACCCGGCGAGACGGAGATCGACCCCGAGCGCGCGATGCTGCAGACGCTGGTAACCTCGTCGGAAACCGGGGAGTGGCAGATCGCATCGTTCCAGAGCACGCCGGTGCAGCTTCTGGAGCGCCCGGATCTCCTGGAAGCACTCAGAGGCGAGCTCCGTAGGGGTTCATGATCCAAATCGTAGGGCGAACCGCGTTCGCGGAACGCGCCCGCGGCGCCGACGGGTGCAGTTCAAAGTTTCCCGGCCCCGAGGGCAAAGCCGGCCCGGCCCCACTGGGAGCGCTGCCATCCCTGGCGGCCCGGCCCCTGAGGGCCGCACCGCGCGATCACAATCCGC
>JBJXFJ010000159.1:0-14642 GCA_046154735.1 Chloroflexota bacterium
ACGTAAACCGGGGCTTGCCGGTGCTGCTGAAGGACAGCCAGCGGGAGTATGTCTGGGGCCTGGGCCTGGCGTATTCGGTCAGCGGCTCGAGCATCGAGGTGCACCACAGCGATGGCCTGGGCTCCACCCGCGCGGTGACCGATGGCAGCGCCAGTGTGGGCAGCACGTATCTGACGGATGATTTCGGTGTCTCCAAGCTCACGCGGGGGGCGAACCCGGCGCGCCTGCAGTACACCGGCGCGCCGCGGGATGCAGAGACAGGCTTCATGTACCTGCGAGCGCGGATGTACGACCCTGTGGTGGGGCGGTTCCTGCAGCGGGACACGGTCCGGGGAAGACGCCACAACCCGATAACGCTCAATCAATTTAGCTATGTGGGGAATGTCCCCACCGTCTTTCGTGATCCCTCGGGGCATGCCGCATTGGCCGCGGCGCATGCCATCTGCGATGCGCAGGGTTGGTCTTGCGATGACCTGACGCATGACATGGCTCTGGAAGTTCTCAACGGGAACGCAGTGCCGGTTGGCCCCGAGGAACTGGTCCAACTACCCAATGGGAGCGCGGTTAGTCAGCTCGTGATCGTCGGGTTGGCCGCCCCTGCGGGGAGTACCGGTTATAAGTCTAAGGCTGCTCTTAGATGGGCCATTGGCTCTGCCGGAGCCGGGATGAACTGGCATCATATTGTTGAACAAACAAAAGGCAACCTCGCTAACTTTGGCAACCAGTCGGTGCAGAGCATTAATAATGTCATTAAGCTCCCCGAAGATGTCCATCGTGCCATCAGTGCCTTCTACTCATCGAAGCAAGGTTTCACGCAGGGCAAGACGGTCCGCGAATGGCTTAGTACTCAGTCGTTCGAAAAGCAGTACGAATTTGGGATTGACACGCTTAAGAGATTTGGGGTGAAGGTTGACTAAGATCAGAAACGTCAAAAGCACGCTCGAGCAGCTTATGAGAGAGTTTACCGTTCTGACTTCACGGCATGGCCAGTTACTCGGTACTTTGGAATGGCGAGAGTCAAATCGTCTTCACGACCAGATCCGCAGCGTGGCTCGTGCGACCCGGACGTTTGAGGAGGAGGGACGCAACGCAATGATTGCTTTATTCGAGCATGACGATCCTGGAGTCCGGGAGTGGGCGGCATACTACGTCCTCGAGTCCGATCCCGCTCAGGCACGACCGGTCCTTGAGCGATTGTCACATCGTACTGATCTGCACGGATTGAACGCGAAATACATCCTGCAAGAGTATGATGCTGGGAACCTGACGTTTCCGTGAGATTCATGCAGCAGCCCCCAAAGTGTTCACATGTTGGTTAGAAGCCATCTCAAGAAGCCGGAGCGATTCTGGTGTGACATCTCCGGGGCCTGATCTTTGCCTGCGTGCAGTATCCTGGCCCTTCAGTTCGGCGCAGATGAGTTGATCTCGTAGCTGCGAAGAACCGCCGAGCCTAGTGCAGGCTCTACCCCTACAGTGAGGGGTAGAGCCGTTTCAACTTGATGCGGGCATCGGTCGTCGTGAATTGCCAGTCGACCGGCTTCCGCTTGGTATTCGGTCGGTTTCCCAGGCGTCCACCTCCCGTTCCAGGCTGGCCCGATCCGGAATCCGGCGGTCCATGCACTGCCGGGCCAGGACGCTCAGCTCGATCTCGGCGATGTTCAGTCAGCTCCCGTGCACCGGCGTCGGGTGGATCTCCAGCTTGGCCGCCAGGCGGCGCGCTTCCTCCGGCGAGAAAGCCTCATACAACGATCCGATCGTGTGCGTGTTCAGGTTGTCCTGGATCAGGATGAACTTCTCGGCCTCGGGGATAGCGATCGTCGACGAGTTCCTTGATGATCGTTGCCCAATCCTTCCGCGTCCGCCGCTCGGTCACCCGGGCCATCCGCCAACCGGTCAGCGGCTCGCAGCAGACGAAGATGTTCGCCACGCCGTTGCGTTGGTATTCATGATCTTCCCGCGCCGGCTGGCCGGGAGCGGCTACCGGGTCTGAGCGACCAGCTGTTTACTGGTCTCATCGAGACAGACGCGGGGATGCGTGGGATCATACGGCTGGCAGTACTCGGTCAGGACATCTTCCCTGCGAGCGACGAACTCGCCGGTGGGCTCGGACGGCGTGCACCAGGACCGGACCGTCCAGGGCTTGAGCCGGTTTTTTTGAGGGCGCGCCGGACGGTCTCATAGGAGAGCCCATCCACGAAGCGCAGCTCGACCATGCGGTCGGCCAACAGGCGCAGAGTCCAGAAGCGGCGCCCGGCCGGTGGGGCCGCGCAGGCGAGTGCTACGAGGTGGGCTTCGGCTTCGCCGTCGATCTTCCGCGGGTACACGCGATCGGGTGGCGTGCGGTGGAGGGCGGCCTCGAGGCCCCGGTCAACGAACCGCTTGCGCACGCGCCAGACCGTCGCAGCCCCGATATCGAGGGCGTCGGCGATCGGCTCGTCGGACCAGCCCGGCCCCCCAGGCGACTCGTCGGCTTTCAGCAAGATGCGAGCGTGGGTCTGCTGGCGGGCCGGGCTGGCCCCACCCTCGGTGATGCCCCGCAGCTCCGCGCGCTGATCATCAGTGAGGTGGATGCGCTGTTTCTCAGACATGCCGCCTCACTTGCAGGATCCACGCCACGCCTCACTTCACGGGTGTTCCTGCACTAGTTTCCCCACCGATGGTTGCCGCTTCCAACACTCTGAAAAGTCTCTCATCCCCTCGTGGAACGCATATTGATCGTCGCCTCAGTGTGGGTGAATGGGCGCAACGGGATAGCCCAACCTGTCATGATTTTCGTGCCCATCACTTCCCCGGATGCCCCTGATGAATCGGGCGCACATTGACATCCGTGGACTCTCTGGAGGGACATCACCTGTTCCCACAAGCACAGGGGGTTTTAAGCACACTGGAAGCGGGTAGGCATCGACTGGGGCAATCCCACAGGCAAGATCAAGATTCCGATACTCACCCATAGGCTCAAGCCAGACGGAGTTCACACGGACGAGGCGAATTGGAATAGCTGAGGGGATGATTTTTTCGCGGAGAATCCAAATGCAACAATCGACGTTACTACTCAGGCCGTCGCATAGCTGGGAGTGAGGGGATTGCCACGGAGGGTCTGGGTCAGTGCGTCCAGGATCGGGAGCCCTTGTTTTCTTAGGGTGGAGAGATAGCCGTGAATGCGGCAGAACGCCTGGGCCCCGGTATCGCTGCGGAAACAGGCGGAGATCTTCTGTTTGCCCTTGATCATGCGCAAGTCCCGCTCGGCCTGGTTGTTGTCGAACGGCACGCGGAAGTCGTGCAGGAACGCCAGCACCTCCTCGCGCTGGTTGCTGAGCCGATCGAGCAGGTTCTTGGCCTTGGTCTGCTTCTGCCGCCCGCGGTGCCCGGCTGGGCGCTCGGGCGGTGGCGGGCAGGCCGCCAGCGCGTCCGCCACGATCCGGTCGTACTCGGCCTCGAAGGCCTGGATGGTCGGCGTGTCCAACTCGTCGCGACCGGCCGCGCGGGCCGCGACGACGGCGGCCTGCATCGTGCCCAGCAGGGCCCCCAGCGTGCCGGCCCAGGCCTGTCCCTGTTGCTCCTCGAGAAAGGTCAGCTCACGCAGGTGATGAGCATTGCACAGCGCATGGGCGCAGTCGTACTGGAGATAGGGTTTCCAGCCATCATGCACCGCCCGCCCCTGGAACCGCGGCAGGATGCCGATCGCGTCGGAGGCGACCTTCCCGCGCTTGGCATGCCAAGCATAGTGGGTCAGCTGGCTCGTGCTGAAGACATGCAACCATTCCCGGCGGCCCCCCACGTACAGCCCGGTCTCATCGACGTGACCGACCGGCGCGCCGTGCAGGGCGCCCTTGATGGCCGCCTCGATCCCCTCCAGCTGGCCCGCGCCGCGCTGCACCGCGGCGTGCAGCGTCCCCTCGGACAGATGCGCGCACCCGAACAGGTCCCGCACCAGCTCCTGGGTCCGCTGGCTCGGCAGCAGTTGGTAGACCGTCAGGTACACCAGCAGCCCCTGCAGCCGTGGGCCGTACTGCACCGGTTGGGTCACCCCGGCCGGAAACGCCCCCCGGTTCACCTGGCCACAGCCCGGGCAGCGCGTGTGGTCGGCCGCGTACTCCGTGGTCACCAGCCGCAGCGGGGGCAACTCGACTACCTGGCGCTTCTCGATCGTCTCCGCCGCTCCCCCAGCCAGTGATCGGCCGCATTCGCCACAATCAGCCGGACTCTGGACGACGACCACCTGGTCCGGGTGCTCGGTCTGGCGCAGCGTGCTGCCGGGATGCCCGGGCTGGCCACCGGACGGCTTGCCACTCGGTTTCCGCTGACTCTTGGTCCGCCGACCAAACCGATCGCTGGACGGCGGCTTGCTGCTGTTATGGCTGTCGGTCGCCCGCTGATCTTCGAGCGTCTTGATCCGGGCGGTGAGGGTGGCGATCGTCAGCGCCTGCGCCGTGAGTTGGGCCTGCAACACGCGGATGATCGCGACGAGCTGCTCGTGGCTGGCACCGTCCAGGTGGTCGTCCATGCACAGAGCTTACTCGCCACAGCAGCCCCACCAGGACACAATCGTCTTACAATCCCGTCAGGCCGGGTCCGATCCGCTCACCGACCAGTCCCGACAGCCAGCGCACTCTGCGCGTCGCTCTCCACCCCGGAACGACTGACAGCAGCCTGAGTAGTTACGATCGCTCGTCAATGACCCGCTGTGGGGCCACGTCACTAGGACCAGGCGCCGTCCTGGCGCGAATCACGCTCATCCACGCTCGATACGATCTGGCCAGGGCCGACTGATTCATTTACGACGACACGCTCGCCCTGCCTGGGGCTAACCAAAGCATCACGAGCCCGCGGCACCTGTTCCTTCGGATTGTCAGACTCAATCGGGCGTTTCAGGGGTGGTCAATTCCCGGGGGCCGACTTCGTGGTGACGGATCACGACCTCGAGCTGACCATCTTGGCCGCGTTCCGTCAACGACGCAACATCAACCACTGGGTGACTACGTGCTCCGTGCGAGAAGCCAGAGGGCTCCAAGTCGAGTGAATTCAACTGTCGGGGCAGTGTCGCTTGAGTGGCCAAGCAATGACGACCCGCTGGCGCGGGTCTAGGGGCCGTTGGTCTGATCTCTTTGGTAACGGGACCGTGGACTCGTACCATTAAGTCGAGCAGAATACCTTGTCGACTCAATGGTTTGGTACCGTCATTGTGCTCAGGCCAGGTAACCCATTGCCCCACTACCCAGCCGACTCCGATGCGACGTGATTCATGGACGGAGGTTTCGAGATGGAACAACTGACGATCTCAATAAGCCCGGAGTCGTCTGAGCGCCTTGCACGGCGCGCCCAGCGGCTCCGGATGCGTCCTGAGGATGTTTCCCGCGAGATCCTTGAAACTGCGCTCCGCGAGGAGCCGCCAACACGGACGGTGCGTGAGATCCTGGCTGCCGATGGACTGCTCTCTGAGCCGGGCGAGCTTGGGCAGGATGAGTCCGATGATGAGATTTCGCTCGACGAGGTTCGCAAGATACTCACCGTCTCTGATGGGCCGATGCTCAGCGACATTGTGATCGAGCAGCGAGGGCCGAAGGGGTGAGTTTCTACTTCATCGACCCCAGCGCCATGGTGAAGCGCTACGTCGACGAAGTAGGGAGTGAATGGGTCCGCTCGATAACGGACCCGACCGCGATGCACGAGCTCATCATTGCCGAGATTGGCATCGTCGAGGTCGCCGCCGCGTTCTCGGCACGCCAGCGTGCCCGCCCGAGTGCTGATTCCGCCATTCGCGAACGGCCGCTCCGACGATTTCTGCGAGACTGCGCTCTGCGCTACATGGTGGTCGGGGCGGATCGACGGACAATTGACCTGGCCGTTCGGCTCACAGGCAGGCATCGATTGCGCGGTTACGACGCCGTACAACTGGCCACGGCTCTGCGTACCAACGAATCGCTCATGCGAAGTGGGCAGCCTGCCCTGAGGTTTGTCAGCGCCGACAATGACTTGCTGCTGGCCGCGCGTGGCGAATCCCTTCAGACGGACAACCCTTTCGAGCGCTAGGGCCTCCGCGTGGAATGGTAGGCTCAAACACTCTCGGCTCGAGCCTGCCCATGGACTCAGGGATTGGCTGAAGGCCGTTCTCGGTAACGTGAGGATGGCCAATGCATGGGGGAAATGACCGCGAAGATCAACATCTGGCGCGAACTCGCGGTGATGCGCCGTGCTGCCGACCTCACGAAACCTGCGCACCGCGACTAGCCAGAAACGTGTGTGAGATTCTATCAATGATCTGCGTCAATCTCCTTGAAGGCGCAGTGAGCGTCTCGGACTCGATGCCTAGCGTTTCGAGGAGGTACCCGAGTCGCTTGGAGACGGCGCGATTGCCGATCGCGGCGGCAAAGTCGGCCAGCAAGTTGTCATTTCCGACCTGCTCATCGAACTGGTGACACGAACGTCCGAAACCTCGCGCACCCCGCCTCCCACTGACGGATCGCTGAGCAGATCGACGATTGTGCGTTTCGGGTCAGAGCCCAGAACCTCATGCTGTCCGCGCCACACGCTCGTCAGGCCAAACATTCTGGAGGCAGCCACCCTCGTCACGCGGAATCGCGTTCCCTGGATCTCCTCCGCCCGATGGTGGACCTGGTGGGTGGTGAATACCATGATCTCGCGGAAGATCTGCTTGGTGAGTCCCCAGTGTGCGCACGCTGTCCAGTCGCCAAGGTGACGGGGCGCGAAGGTGGTCATCGCGACGATCCAGGAATCTTCCCGCCAGTGCTGGGGTGACGTGGGCCCAAAGGTACCGTGATACAGGCATCCGGCGGATTTGGCTCAGCCAGATTTGGTCCGCCAGATACGCGAGGAGATTCCTCGACCGCGAGGGATCCTGTGACCAGACCTGGGCCGCCTCGCCCACGGTGAATGGTCCGTGGAACAGCCGGTGCAGGATTTCCAACCGCGCTCGATTCGCTTCCGCAACGCCGCGAGCCTGACCTGTCTCCATACACTGGACGTGTAGCAAGTGCGACTAAATGGAACTTGCTGCACGAGCACTATGTCTGGAGCTGAGCAACGATCTGGCTGGTGGAGGGCTCGTTAAGAACGACACGAGCCGGGGCGAAAGTCCATTGCCTGGCAGGCAAGAGCAGGCTAGGACTTCGAGAGAAAGCTTCGCCCATGGAAACGGACGGGGGCTTTTCGTGCGAATTGAGGCAGAAGACGCCTTACCCGCGACTGCTTCCAGGGGCAGGAAGCAGTCGCATTGACAAAAAGCATTGTCGACTATCAATGTGACGCCCGGAATAACGGTCATTGTAAGGCAATCGCGAGATCAGACAGGCCCCGAAGGGCTCGTGCGTGTCAATCGTGGTGGACCTGAGGGGAATCGAACCCCTGACCTCTTCCATGCCAAGAACACGGTCGGGGGAAGGCCCTATTTCCCGATTTTCGCGCTGATCGGGCCCTGCGTTGTTCCAGGGAAACGGTCGCGGGTTTTTGGCAGGTTGCATGAGTTTAGGCGCATTCTTGCCTGCCAGGCAATTGCTTGTATTCGACTCAATCGCCGAGGCCAGTCTATTCGGCGGCACAGGACGGGATGCCACCTCGGTCCTCAATGGCGCCGCTTAGTCTGTTCGAGACTGGACAGCACAGTGGTGACATCATGAGCCACACTTCGGTTCTGAGGCCGGACGACGATCAATAGAGTCCCGGTTGGAGACGACCGTTCCGACACGCGTTGCCGCTTGCCCATTTCCCTGGGCCACTCCGCGGCAGCTGCGGCTCGATGGCCTCCCACAACGCGTCCGGCATAAGTGGCAGGTTCATGACGTCACGGCATGTTCAGATTCCGGGCCCTGGTTCTGAGATTTGCTCGAATCCGGGAGCGAGCTCAGAGTAGACCATTAGGTCATTTGGGGTGCTCGATGGGGCGGTGTGGTATGACTAGCCTGTGAAGAATGAGACCGCCGTGGCGCACGTGCGCACCGAGTTGCCTTGGAGTTTGCATAGTTCGCGTGGGTGGCGCGCTCAATTTGAACGAGCGAATCGCTGGTACGATCGGCTGATCAGGACGACGAATCCACAGGACGCGGAAGACTACCTCTACGCGTTTTTCCAAGCGTACTACCACCTTCGCGAATGGTTATTGGTGAGTGGTTATGATCGTTCGGCGATCGAGAGGCTTTTCGCCGAGCGCGTCGAGCTGCGCCTGTGCCAGGACCTCTGCAATCTGACCAAGCATTTCAGGCTGACGCGGACACCAGCCATGGAGATCCAGCCCGTCATCGTGCGGGAGTACGTCGGCCCCGGCAGGGGCTGGTGTGAAGATGACAGCGTTTTGGTCGTTCTATCGCGCGGCGCGAAATATGATGCTCGCCAACTTGCATCCTCCTGCCTTGGGTTGTGGATGACCCTGCTGGAGTCGGATTTGAGGAGAGGTAGCGATGAGTACGCTTTTTGAGAAGGCGGTTTCGGAGGTCACAAAGCTTCCCCCAGAAGCTCAGGACGCCATTGGTGCTCTTATCCTGGAAGAGCTAGAGGACGAAGAAAAGTGGAACTCGAAGTTCGCCGCCACACAGCCAGAACTTGCAAGACTGGCAGAAGAGGTTCGCGGAGACGTTCGCTCTGGGCGCGTGAAGAAATCGGGCTTTGATGCGCGTTGATTTCCCACATTACGGAACAGTATCTCAACCATTTTCGTAGGGTACCCCGCCACATCCAGGAGCAAGCCAGATCTGCCTATCGACTCTGGCAGCAAAACCCCCAACACCCCAGCCTTCGCTTCAAACGTGTCCACACGGCGGAGCCCATCTACTCCGTCCGCGTGGGGCGAGGTTGGCGAGTGCTCGGTCTGCGTGAGGGTGACTCCATGTACTGGTTCTGGATTGGTTCACACGCCGAGTACGATCAACTACTCGCGCACCTCTAGCTCGCGGCGAATCAGTACACGCAACTGCCAACCATCTGTTGGCCCCCGCCACCTTCCGCGGTGAGAGGCACCTGCGCTTTTTTCACGGTTGGCCGGCGAATCGTCGTAATACGGCGGCGGATTAGATGCACAGAAAAAGGGCCTAACGGCCCCTCTCGATGTGGTCTGGGTGGACCTGAGGGGAATCGAACCCCTGACCTCTTCCATGCCAAGGAAGCGCGCTCCCGCTGCGCCACAGGCCCATACGCTTGGCTTGCGTAGGTCAAATGGTATCAGATCGTTGACCAGGTCACCAACGACCCGCAACGGCGGTAACTGTTCAGATTCGACGGGACGGATAGTCACCGCAGAGACGCAGAGAGAGGGAAGACGCATCTCTGCGTCTCTGCGGTAACGATCCTTTGGGATGTGAGCAGTTGCCAATGGCGTCGAGGTGAGCCGTCAGTCTAGGGTTGATTCGGTCGCGCGCAGCATCGGTACCATGATGGCATGAGAGCGGTCGGGTATGGGGGACAGTTCTGACGTTTCTCCACTGCGAATTCCGAGGCTCACGATGCCGGGTTGTGTATCCTCATCCTTGTGGAGGGGCACCCGTCAACATCCGGCGTCTTCGGACGGGCCGGATATTGGATTTATCGCTATCACCGTTGGGTGATCGGCGTTTGGGTTGTGCTCATTCTCGTGTGCTTGCCGTTTGCACCGGGCGCGGTGGGCCGGCTTCAGCCTGGCGGTTTCAGTAGTCCAACACAGGAAGCGCAGCGTGCGTCGGACGTGCTGCAGGCGGCGTTTCAGTCGAGCCCGGCCACGCTTGTGGCGGTGTATTCGAGTGACCAGTGGGCCACGAATGATCCGCGCTTTGCCCAGGCGGTGGATGTTTCACTGGCGCGGGTGCGGGCACTCTCCTATGTCGCTTCGGTAACCACGGCGCGCGAGAACGCGCTGCAGGCCGCCTCAGATGGTCGTACCGCGTATGCCTCCATTGCACTGAATGTTGGACCCGAGGCATTCCGTGTGGCGCTGCCAGCCGTGAAGGATGCATTGCAGCCCACGGAGCTGGACATGGTGCTCACCGGAGCGCCGGTGTTTTATTCCGACATTCTGGAAGTGACTGAGCGCGACTTACGCCGAGCGGAGCTGATCTCCTTCCCGTTTGCCGGCTTGGCGCTGGTGCTCATCTTCGGCTCGCTGGTGGCCGCGGCGTTGCCGGCCGTGGTGGGTGGCGCCGCGGTGGTCACAACACTGGGGGCTCTGACATTTGTCACGAATGTCACGGACCTGTCCATCTTTGCCCTGAACTTGATCACCATGCTGGGCCTCGGTCTGGGCATTGACTACTCGCTCTTCATTGTGAGTCGATTCCGGGAGGAGCGGGCGCTCGCCGATGGCGGACGGAGGACGGACGACTGGGGACGGACGGGGGACGAAGGACGGAGGACGAAGGATGGACGCCGGCGGAGGGTGGAGGACAGACGCCGGCGGAGGGCGGAGTCGAGGAAACGGTCGCCGCTGGCTTCCGTCGTCCCTTCTCCGTCGGCCATCGTCCGTCCTCCGACCGCGGAGGCGGACGCGCTGGCCATCACCATGTCCACCGCGGGCCGGGCCGTGTTGTTCTCCGGGCTCACGGTGCTGCTGGGACTGCTGGGCTTGATGACGTTTGATCTCATGGCCATGCGGTCATTGGGGATTGCCGGGGCGATTGTGGTGGCCCTGTGCGTGCTCGCCGCACTCACGCTGCTGCCGGCGGCACTGGCCGTGCTTGGACCACGCGTGGATGCTTTCACCGTGATTCGTCCGCCCCAGGGGCGTTCTGGTCTCTGGCAGGGCATTGCGCTGAAGGTGATGGCGCGACCGTGGCCGGTGTTTTCCGTCGTTGTGCTGGGGCTGCTTTTGCTAGGTGCGCCGTTCCTACGGGTGGACCTGGGTGCTCCGGATGCGTCGATTCTGCCTAAGGATGTGCAATCTCGTCAGGGGTTTGATCTGCTGCGCGACCGTTTTGGCGCGGGGGAAATTGCGCCCATTCTCGTGGTGATACGCGCCCAAGATACGCTCTATTCACCCGATCGGATCGGCGCGCTTGTGGACTTTTCCCGACGCCTTGAGGCAGACCCGCGGGTAGCCCGTGTGGATTCCATGGTGACGCTTGATCCGCGCATCACGCGTGAGCAGTATCAATTGCTCTATCGCAATGGGGATCGCGCGGCTGAGGGTTTTGCGCGTGCCGCGGCGGGCGCTTTCTCGCGTGACCCCGTCACGCTGCTTCGGGTGGTGGCCCGTGAAGGGCAGACAACCGGTGAGGCGAAGTCGCTTGTAAGGAGCATTCGGTCAACGTCCATTGGCGATGGCCTGGAGATGCTCGTTGGCGGTGGAAGTGCAGGAGTGGTCGATTACGTGGATGCGCTGTACGCTGACTTTCCCAGAGCCCTCGCTCTTGTTGTAGGTGCCACGTACCTCGTGCTCCTGTGGACATTTCGTTCGGTTGTGCTTCCACTGAAAGCCATTCTCATGAATGCGCTTTCCATCACGGCAAGTTATGGGGCGCTAGTGGTGGTGTTTCAGGAAGGCGCGCTGGGCGGATTGCTTGGCTTTGAGCCGCTTGGTTTCGTGGAAGCCTCACTTCCCATCGTGTTGTTCTGCGTGCTCTTTGGCTTGTCCATGGACTACGAGGTGTTTCTGCTCAGCCGAATCCGAGAAGCCTACCTTGAGTCAGGAAGCAACCGTGAAAGCGTGGCTCAGGGATTGGAGCGCAGCGGACGAATCATCACTAGCGCGGCGGCCATCATTGTGCTGGTCAGCGGTTCGTTTGTGGCCGCGGACATTATTCTCATCAAGGCGCTGGGCCTAGGCACAGCCATCGCGGTGTTCCTGGATGCCACAGTGGTGCGAGCCTTGCTCGTTCCCGCGACGATGCGGCTCCTTGGAGACTGGAACTGGTGGATGCCGGGAACACTCAGTAGTGAAAAGTTGAGAGTGAAGAGAGAAGAATGAGAACCGAGAGTCCACTCGCTCGTACTCGAGCGACCTTTCGCGGGAAATTTGCCTGCCGCGAGCTGTGGCGGGCCGCTTGTCTCATTGCCTGTAGTCTTTTGCTCGTCTCATGCAGCAATGGTCGGGAGGCGCAGCCTTTGCCACTCCCTGGCCCAGTGGCCACTGTTGCATACCCACCTGTGACCCTGCCGGAGGATGATGCACCCCATGACTATCTCACTGAATGGTGGTACTACACCGGCCATCTCGAGACGGATACGGGCGAGCGATTTGGGTTTGAGCTGGTCACGTTTCAATCAGTGCGCGGGAACTTGCCGGTCGCGTACGTGGGCCATTTTGCTGTCACCGATCAGCAGCGCCGGACGTTCCAATATGACCACCGCTCCAAGTTTGGTGCGCGCGTCATCCAACAAGACGCATTCGATCTTGATGTTGATGGCTGGCGCATGCGTGGTGGCGAGGGTGACAATTTTCTCAATGCCAGTATGACGGGCTATGGCATCGACCTCGCGCTGCGGCCCACGAAGCCCGCCGTGCTCCATGACGAGGATGGGCTGATCTCATTCGGCGAGGCCGGTGATTCTTACTACGTCACCCGGACCCGACTCGAGATTCAAGGCACGATTGTGGACCACGGCGAGCGGAAACGCGTGACCGGCCTAGCCTGGTTTGATCATCAATGGGGCAATTTCCTGGTGCTCGGGGGTGGTTGGGACTGGGTGAGCGCTCAGCTCAGCGATGGTAGCGACATCATGGTGAACACCGTTCGTGATGACCGCGGTGTCTTACAGCTCGCTTATGGCACGTTTGTTGGCGCGGATGGAAGTGTGAAGCACCTCCCGTCCAGCGCATTCAGCCTGGAGCCCCGCGGTGCGTGGGTAAGCCCCCGCAGTGGCGCGCGTTACCCTTCTGGCTGGACAGTGCGGGTGAAGGAGCCGCTTCTAGAGCTTGTGTTTGAGCCAGTGATCCTCGACCAGGAGTTGATCACCGAGGGCACGACCGGCCAGACGTACTGGGAAGGACAGAACCGTGTCACTGGCTGGCACAACGGTCGTCAGGTCAACGGCTGGGGCTATGTGGAGCTGACGGGCTACGCGGGGAAATGACGAGTGACGAGTGCTGAGTGACGAGTGCTGAGTGCTGAGATGGTACCGCCGGTATCCAGCCTCCTCTTCGCCGACATCCGCCGTCTCTGGCATATTTGGACTTGAGACCGTTATCGAGGACACTGTCTCAGCACTCAGCACTCAGCACTCAGCACTCAGCACTCAGCACTCAGCACTCAGCACTCAGCACTCAGCACTCAGCACTCAGCACTCAGCACTCAGCACTCAGCACTCAGCACTCAGCCGACGTGCGAGTCCAGGGCTGCTATGAGTCGGAACGGGTCGCTGGAGACAACGCTGCTCGCGTAGAGCTCCATGGCGCCAAAGTCGGCGGTCTTGTTCGCCAGTGGACCGCGGTCCACAATGCGCACGATGAATGGGAACCCGTCCCAGTTCTCAGGAACGGCGCGCAAGGGCGGCATATACGCGACGAGGTTGAAGCTCACCACGCCCAGCCTGCGCGTAAGACATTCCAGCACGCCATAGATCACACCTGCAAGTGCGTCTGTATACTGGTCAGCCAGTATCCAGACCTCCTTCTCTTTGATGGGCGTCAAACTGGCCAGCACTGTAGCCGCACCGCGCTCAATGGTGAGCCCCAGAGACCGATGCGCTCGGATGAGGTCTTCAAAATAGTTGGCGCCGTGCTGGTTGCGGTAGCCTTCGGCAGCCGCCCTAAGCTGTTCAACGCGCGCGTAGTGGCGCTCACGCGTACAGGTCACTTGCGCATGACCATGCAAGATGGATGCACCACTTTTCCACATGCAATTCCACATCAGGAAGAAGTAGCAGGCCAGCGGGTCATGTGCCACGGCCTTGTCTGCCCAGCGGAAACCCACATCAAATGCATCCGCAATGACCTCGCGCGAGAACGCGAGGGGATTGTGTTGATCGAACACGATGACGCCGTGCAGGGCGTCATACTTGGCAATGTTACTCGCGGTGATGCTGTAGCGACCCTTGACCCGCCCGAAAGTGTCCGCGGGCGTGCCCTCCAGTGGCCTACAAAACGGATCGCCTGACCCGCTCGTCACAATGGCACCCAGGTCGTCAGGTAGCTCGGTTTCCATGGGCCGGGCTGACCGCAGCTCATTGAATAGCGTGCCCTCGTAAGTCACGAGATTTGTCGTGCGAATGACGCGCTGGGCCTCAACCGCGGCCACTGAGCCAAACAAGCCCTCAATCCAGGCATGCATCGAGGCCGGCGCTTCGAGCTCGCCCGTGGAGGTGACAATCTGAAACAGTCGGTTTATCCGAGAACGGTCATCATCACCCAGCGCCGCCACGAGGCGCGCAAGCTCCGAGATCTGTCGAGGAGGGTTGGACGCTGGCGTTTGGCTCGACGTGGCTACTGAAACGGAGTTTGACATGGGCAATCAATTTCTGAGGGACGGGCGGCTGAAACCACACCCCCGCTCTTAGAGCAAATGTTGGGCCAGAGCGTTCACAGACGCGTAAGCGCTTTCACAGATGTAACGCCTGGCTCTCCTCGTCCGGGACGATTTCAAGCCAACGGGGACGAGTAAGAGTGCTCACGTGGTACTCGGACCTCGAGAGACACCGTGGTGGGGCTGAGTGTACCTGGACTGGCAACTGGCCGGCAAAAGGGGGGAGTGCGTGGTTCGCGATCGATTGACGGCTCGCTGAATGCTGCG
>JBJXFJ010000161.1:0-7811 GCA_046154735.1 Chloroflexota bacterium
CCCGGGCCTAACCGGAGCCAGTGGTGGTGCCTAGTGCTCCGTCCAACGTGTTCCGCGGGGTTCTCGCGCCACCATACTGTCGGGCAAGATGCCCGACAGTATGGTGCGTTCCGGCTCGTCGCCGCGCTGCGAGTTCTTCACTGTCGGGCAAGATGCCCGACACCACCGATATTCTCCACCCAGCAATCCATGATTGACAGAGCACTAGGCTCGGCCGGTGAGCTCCAGGCTCTTCTGCAGTCCGGCGTAAGACGTAGTGGGAGCTGCCATCAGGAAGCGGAAGCCCGCGTCCACGATCCAGCCAACGTTTTCCGTGTCCACGTGCGGATGGCCGCAGACGACGCCATTCTCATTGCAGATGTCAACGACTCGGCGAATGTGGTCATGCACAATGGGGTGATCGTATTCCCGCGGATGCCCGAGGTCCTGCGAAAGGTCTCCCTCACCAATGAGGATGATGCTGATGCCCGGCACTTCTTTGAGCATCCTGGGCAGGTTTTCCACCGCCCTTTTCTCCTCAATCATGACGATGCAGAGGACTTCACCCTCGGGATTGAGCGGCCACACGTCCGCTTTCTTGTAATACTCGTCACCGCCGATACCCCAATAGCGTACCGCGGCGGCCGGTGCGTCGCCGCGATACCCCGGCGGGTTGTAAAGTGGGCTGCCCTCCGGGCGCGGATAGCGGCAGGACCGCACGGCGTTCAACGCCTCATCCACTGTGCTCGTATGGGGCCAGACGATTCCGTAGACGCCTAGGTCCAGCACCTGTTTAGCGATCCAGGAGGTCATGTCCAGCCCGTTGGGGGGAATCCGAACAATGGGGGTGACGGCCGGAGCAAGCGTGCCTCCCTGCACAATCTGACGACGATTGAGCATGTACTGAAGCGTATCGCGCAGGCGATCAACGTTGTACGGATTGTGCTCCATCTCCCAGACCACACTATCGTACTTCGTGGTTGCGATGGTCACGGCGGCGTCGGCACTTGGCGTGGCGAAGCAGCTCGTCGCCGTCTTGCCCTGTTCGAGCTGCGCAATGACGCCGTTCAGGCGCGGAGTTTCTGCCATGATCTCTCCCTTGAGTCGTGAACAATTCTGCGGCCAATCATGCCGCATTCGGCCCGCTGGCGGCATCCGGGATGCAGAATTGCGTCAAGGTCCCACCAAAAGCGAAATTGCGGAGCAACGCAGTGATCAGGCACATCAAGGCCAAGGGGTATGAAGTACCGTCATATACACTCCCCTGCCGGAACGGTGCCGAGAAGTGCCTCGGAAGATGATCGCTTGCGGCGCGAGGCTAGCGCCCGGTTAGTTCGGCAAGTCGGCGTAGCTCCGCCTCTAAGGCGCGCTGCTCTTCGCCATAGCGGGCCCAGTCTCCGCTTCGGAGCGCTTCCTGGCTGCGATCAAATCGCGTACGCGCGGAGGTGATGATGGTGGCAATGTCTGTCACCGTGCTTGGGGGGAGGACGGCGGACGCGGTTCCCTGTTGTGGGGGAGATGCTATGCCCGGCTGGGGCGTACCGGCCGTACCAAACAGCTTCGCCACTGCTTCCTCGAGGGTGGGTTCCATGACCAGCCGATTGCCGGTGCTTAGAATGACTCGCTTGAGCTCCGGAATTGCTCCGTTCTCCGCCTGGAGGTAGATTGGCTCCACGTACAGGTTGGATCGGCCAACTGGAATCACCAGTAGGTTGCCGCGAATCACACGTGAGCCAGACTGGTTCCAGAGCGTAAATTGTGATGATATGGAAGGCTCTTGATCAATCCGACCCTCCACCTGGAATGGGCCATAGACCAGTTTGTCTTTCGGGAATTTATAGACCATGAGTTGCCCATAATTCGGCTCGTCTGAGCGCGCGGCCAACCAGGCAATCATGTTGTCTTTCCCGCGAGGTGTGAACGGGAGCATCTGGAGGAACTCACTGCGCTGCTCGCCATCCAGGCGCATAATCACGTAGTACGGTTCTACCGCCTGCTCCCGAGCGTAGAATTTCTCCTTGGCAAAGGCCCACTGATCTTCGCGATTGTAGAAGACGGATGGATCAGTCATGTGATAGGTGGAGTAGACCTGAGACTGAATAGTGAAGAGGTCTTCCGGATACCGCAGATGCTCACGCAGATTCGCGGGCATCGCGGAGAGTGGTTGAAACAGCATGGGGAAGGCGGCCTGGTAAGACGCCAGGAGCGGATCCGCCGAATCAGCAATGTAGAACTGCATGGAACCGTCATACGCATTCACGGCAATCTTCACACTGTTCCGAATGTAGTTCATTCGCATACCGATGGTGCCCTCAGGCTGCCAACGAATCGGCTCAGAGTAAGGGAAATCGTTGCTGACGGTATACGCGTCCTGCATCCAAACCAGCCGCCCCTCCGTGACCACGATATAGGGGTCGCGGTCCAGCATCAGGAACGGCGCCACTTTTTGAATGCGCTCGCGGAGAGTTCGGCGATACACAAGGGTGGATTCCGGGCCCAGGGCCGAGGACAGCAAAAGATTCCCATCACGGAGCTGCAATGCATAGGCCAGCCGGTTCACCAGTGGGCCGAGATTGACACCAGTTTCACCTTGATAGAAGGACTGAGCGTTCTCTTCTCCACGCGGGTAATCAAACTCCGGTTCTGATGTTTTCAGAATGACATAAGAATTTGGTCGTGTGCCGTAGTAAATTTCAGGGCGGGTGATCGGCACCTCGCCAATGGGCGGCACGTCCTGAAGAATCAGACTGGGTCGTCCTTCGTCGGCCACCGCGTTCACCAGGCTCATGGTCACACCGTAACCGTGCGTGAACTTGAGCCGCTGGTTCACCCAGGTGCGGGCTTGAGGCGGCAGGCCATCTGTGGTGAGCTCCCGCGCGGCCAGCATGATCTGACGTGTAGTCCCACGGACAGGGTAACGGTCTACGTCCACATCGGTGAATGTGTAATACGTTCGAATGCTCTGAATCTGATTGAACGTGTCCTGAAGCGGCCGATGGTCCCAGAGGCGGATGTTCTGAATGGTCTCCTGGTTAGCTCGGACATCTTCAGGTGTAACCGCGTCTTCTGCAGGGAAGAACACTTCTGTCACCTCGTGCAGACCAAACGCCCGTGATGTCATTTCAATGGTGTTCTCAATGTACGGGCGCTCTTTCTCGAGTTGGTTTGGCTTGGCATCAAGCTGCTCTACCAGGTTTGGCAGTGCAACGCCGAGGACCAGTGAGACCACACCCCAGATTGCCACGCCAGCGATAGCCGGCCGCCAGCCGTTTTGCCAGATGCTCGCGATCATCAACACGGCCGCGAGAATTGCCGCCCCCACCATGATCCAGAGTCCGGGGGCCTGCACGCGGATGTCGGTATAGCTAGCGCCGAAAGCCGAGCCGCGTGTGGAGTAGACCAGCTCATACACATCTATGGCGTGGTTCACAGCCAGCAACAGGGCAATTGTGGCTCCGAGGATGGCGATATGCGCCTTCACCGCGCGCGGAAGTGCGAATGCCACACGCTCCAAGTTCACGCCGAGCTCATAGGCCGAAACCACCGCGTACACGGCCAGGCTGGTGGTGATGATGAGAATCAGCGCTCCCAGTAGCCACTGGTGGATGAAGCGGATGACTGGAAGTGTGAAGATGTAAAACGACGCATTCATATTGAACGCGGGATCCACAAAGTCAAACGGGCTTTGATGAAGAAATCGCGTCACCGCGAGCCACTGCCCCGCGGCCACTAGACCCATGATGATGGCGAGAAATATTCCCAAAATGACGATACCAACGTTGATTACTCGTCGATAAGCAAGCTGCTCAAGTGATCGAGTGCCCACGCGAGCCACGAATGCCCAGAGATTCTCGGTCTCTTGTGAGCCATGACCCTCAAACTTATAGGCGAGCTTTCGAGAGACGACGACGCTGACAAGGTATCCGGTAATGAACAGCAGGAACCCAGCCAGAAAGAGTGAAATCTGTGTGGCCAGGGTGGTGGTAAAGACAGAGAGGAAGCCAACGCTCTGGAACCAGAGTACGTCAGTGTACAGCTCAACTCCGACAGTGCCGGCCAGAAAGATGAGCGCCAGCAGAAAGCCGGCGATTATGCGGGAAATCGGCACTGAGCGACCGGTTCGTCCGCGTCGCCGCGCCCAGGGGTCCATAGGGGTTACGGGATCCATGTAATCAAATCTGTCAAGCTGAGACGATTCTACCACAGGGGTTGAGGCTCATCGATTGATTTCGACAAATTCACCCTTGCCGTTCGCAGTCTGAGGAGCGTAGACCCGTGTGGTGAAGTAGACCTCCTTCGGGCTTGCCTATGGGCGTCACGCTGGCACGCTTAGAAATTGCTCACTTACTTGTGTTGAAGGGGTGGCGGTTAGAGCGGAGCGGTATACTGGATCTACGGGCGTATCGCGCCCATTTCCTTATGCTCGATTCACGTTGCAGAGTTGGCCAAGTTGATCGGATTGATCGATTTCACGCGTGGGATCTGGAGTGTGATCCCGCGCTGCTCACTACGCCTGGCGTTCATGTTGTGGGCTCACCGCGGCGCGCGCGGCCCGGCTGGGCCGGTTACAACGTACCCATCACCTCAATTTCTACACCGCAGGGTGGAGTCATCTCGGTTTCACCGAGCTTGGTGGAAAAGGTACGTAAGGAGCTGGCGCCCATCGACTGGACGGCTCCTCTTGGTGAACCAGAGCTAGAGCGCCTTCGCCCGTTAGCTCGGCGCATTGTTCCGTACGCGTTCTGCCTCAACGGGCAGGTTCTGTACTGTGACGCGGATAGCTTTCGTCCTGTGCCGGGCGCCGCGGAGTTGCTGCAGCGTGATGATCCCACGGGGCGCGAGCTATATGCGCGGTTTGATGGCGAGATCTTTGTGGTGCGTGGATTGCGGAATCGCATCGCCTCTTGGGCCGCGCTCAAGCTGAAGTCAGATGATGTCTGGGAGATCGCGGTGGTCACCGAGGCCCCGTATCGCGGCCAAGGCTATGCCAAGCAAGTTGTTTCCGCCGCGACGCAATCCATTCTGGAAAGCGGCCGCATGGCCCTCTATGTCCATGACCGTACCAACATCGCCTCCAGCCGAGTCTGCCGCGGTCTCGGCTACATTGAGTATGCCGATCAGTTCTTCTGCGAGTACTGAATCCGTGTGGTCTTCGGAGAGGGGATCCGGGCCGGTAGATCGATCGTGAATTGATGTTTGCGGGGTTTCCCTCGATGCAGACGACTGTTGAGATCGCGGATGCTATAGGGGCGACTGTCGGTCGCCCGCGCCCCCACCCGGAACGAGGGAACCAGGCACCAGAGTAGTCAATTCGTTGGTCGCCGTCCGGGAGATCGCGATGGGCGACCGCCAGTCGCCCCTACGGATGGCGCCGTCCACCCGAGCGGCCGCTGGCTGGGATCACCCTTGTGCTGCCGGTGTTGAAAGTGCGGACGCCGCAGGGGCGTCAGGCCGGTCCACTGGTGGTACGGATTGGGATGAGACCGCGCTCGTCCTCTTTGCTGAGCTCGTGACGAAACCTCATGAATTCGATCCGATCACCTACTGCACCCGAAACCAGAGTGACTGGAAGATGAGCTGATTGGGAGAGGGCTCGAGTCCGGGGGGGCGGTGCGTGATGCGGAGCAAGGCTTCGTCAGTGTCCCGTTGGACTGATACTGCCACGGTATAGCGGCCCAGGGTCCTTGGGGCTTGAAAGTTGTGTATCTCGTCTCGAATGCGCTCAGCGGGCTGGTCGGGGAAATTCCAGCGACCCGGAACTTGCGCAATGGATTGACCATCCTGTCGTATCAGCGTCACCTGAGATCGCCAGCCCGAGGGAGCCGGAGCGTGCTCACCCCAACGCAGGACCAGCTTCATCGGTTCGCCGCGAGCGACGCTCCGATCATCCAGGTCAATCGAGTCCAGGGTGATGCCGCCCTCAAACTCTGCCGGCGGCAGATAGTAGACCTGCGCATAGGGAACTCCGTTGATCCTGGACTCAAAGTCCGGCGTGCGATCTCGGAGCGCCTCAGCGAGGGCTGGCGGGGTGAGACCACGCTGAGAAGAAGAGATATATAGCACCGCAACATCCGCGATGTCGTACGAGCTGAGAGGCAGCACGTTCCCCACAAATTGGGCGTCCAACGCGTCAGGATAGAACACCGCCGCGGTGCGTTTTGGCGCGTCTGACTGCGTGTTGAGATACGCCGCTACCTGGTCCAGCCCCTCACCCCAGCCGATGAGGAGTACCCGACTTGCGGCAGCGCCTCCACCCAGAAGGGGGTTGTAGTAGGACAGGGTGTACGGTCGAACCGCGAGAAGGCTGGTTGCCAAGGTGATGAGCGCGATCACCGGAACCAGTATCCCAGGCCGCCCAATCCGTCGCTGTGCTTCGCTTATGCCGAGCCCCGCGAGGACGATCAGAAGTGGTAAGAGGGGAGTAAGGTAGCGGTCGGCCTTCTTTGGTGCCAGGGTGATGGCCAGGGTAACGATTATCACAGTGACCAGCAGAACGTAGACGAGGGATCTGCATCGTCCGCCACGCCACCAGATCAGTGCCGCCGTGCCCAACAGTGTGACTGGGCTCATCCGGAAAAGCAGGGCAATTGGGTAGAAGAGTGGGCCGGGATCGGGCGACGCTTCACCCAGGAGGAAACTACCCGCGTCCATCGGTGAGCCGCCCTTGAGTAGCGTGTAGTCCAGGACGCGGTCCACAGTCTCCAGCGGGTGCACCCACATGGCGGGCCAGAGCCCAATAAATATTATGGCGCTGACGGCCATCCACAATCCCAGCGTCCAGCGCCGGGGCGACCACACAGCCAGGCCCAAAATGACTGGTAAGGCCAGCACCGCGGGTGTCTTTGTGAGCATCGCCAGTCCGAAGCACACACTAGATAGGCCGAGAGCCCAGATCCCCGATCCCGCGCGCCAATAGGCAAAGGCTGCCAGGGTGCTCAATAACGTGAGCTCTGCCACTAAGGCGTCTGCGCGTAGAAGCTGACCATGCGCAACCAGGAATGGCTCCAGCGCGAGCAGGCCGCCGGCGATGAATCCCGCGCCGGGACTCGCCAATCGCCAGACTAGCAGTGCGGTCAGTGCGATGAGGGCACTGTGAACCACGGCCATGCCCAGGCGGGCGCGACTGAGGGCTGCCATGAAGGAATCGACATCAGTGGCGCCACGACGCCCGGCGTTGCCATCTTCTGCTCGAATCGTGCCGGCAAATCTCTGGGCCCATTCAGGTGTCAACACAACTGTGGTCACCCACATGATCGTGACCTCAGGATGGCCAATTTGATACGTCCGGGACCAATGCTCTTCCACAAGCGCTTCGGCAAAGTTCCCACTCCGAGCCAGCGTCAAGTCCTCGTCCGTGGTGACATACTGCTGCAGGTCGTGAGCGCGAGCCATAAAGGCAGCGCAGAACAGCAGTGCCAGGAGGAAAGGCGCCCTCGCTCGTCTCAACGACGGAGTTACTGTGGGAAACATGCCGAGCTGGGTGCCCCATTCATCATCTGACTATCAGTATGCTCTGTTGGGATCGGCGGAGCACCATCTTCTAATGCGCTCTTCCGTGGCCTGTTGAAGACGGTGGCGGGAGCCAGGGGCACTCAACTGGCGCGAATGCCTCGCCTCTAGACGAAGCGCTAGCGGCCAGGAGGGGTGCTCACTGGCCGAGGCTAGAATCCCGGGGTAGAGTAACGTTGTACCACAGGCAGCCGAGGCAATTTATTATGGATCACAGCATCGTCAGGCTGTCCGCGGGACTAGTGGGTCACCTGACATGAATAGGACCATTGGGGTGGGACAGGCGTCTCTGCCTGTCCCGTCTCATCGGGAGAAGCGGACGG
>JBJXFJ010000162.1:0-3274 GCA_046154735.1 Chloroflexota bacterium
AGGACGCGCTTGCGTTCTGCTATACCAAATTCCATTGCTGGATTGACCCTACCAATCGGTCAGGCGCGCTTCCTATTCCTCGCGCGCACCCAGAACGATGCCGCAACTGCCGATCGCACTTCTGGCTCTTCCCGGTTCGTAATCGGTTGATTCAGACCTATCTCAAGCATTTCGTGCGTACTCCTGTGGCCGTGAGTCAAGCTTTAGCAGACGCACTCACCGTGAATGGACTTCGAATTCATCGGGTCATTCACAACGGGATCCCGGCCGAGGACTTTGCCTCAATCGGTGAGTCAGCGACAGTGATCAACGAGCGCTGGGGGTTGGGCGAAGGTCCGACCTTCCTCGCCGGTGGACGCCTGAGTCACTTCAAGGGGCATGAGCAAGCGTTACGGGCATTTCAACGGGGAACTTCGAATGTATCCAGGGCTCAGTTGCTGATCATGGGCGGGTACGGCTGGTACGGCGAATATCTCGCGACGCGCGCCAAGGACCTTGGCATCTCGGATCGGGTGAGATTTCTGGGTCAAGTGCCACGAGAAGACGTGCCGGCAGTTATCTCGCGGTCCAGTGCCGTGCTGAATCTCAGCATGTACCTGGATCCGTTCCCAACGATGAACCTGGAAGCCATGGCAGCGTCCCGCGCTGTCGTTGGCACCTGCTTTGGGGGCACACCTGAAGCCGTTGAGCATGGACGCACCGGCTACGTTGTCAACCCGTACGATGAGGCTGCTGTTGCGGAACGACTACGTGACCTAAGCGACGGCCCTGATCTTGCCAGCCAACTCGGCGCTGCTGGTCTGATCAGACTTCGTGAACGATTCCAAATTTCTCAGATGGTCGACGCGTATGAAGCAATCTACCGCGAAGCACTCGACTAACCGCGATTATCATCACGAGCGCCTTGACCCGGTGGGGAGATTTAGATCCGGAGTAGACCGCTGATCCACTCGAATCGATGATCTCGCGCCTCGTTCATGGGCGCGAGTGGTTGTTGCACTATCCGGCTCATGAGTTGCTGGGCTACGCCGAGCAGAATGGACCGTCGATCCTCGTCAATCAGTCCCTCGTCGTCAGCAGACGGGCTCCCCACGACTTCCACGAGACCAACGATCGAGCCGCGGCGCAGAAGACGCGCGTATTCCGCAGACCGCGATCGGCTGGCCACATCCACGTAGACGATTCGGAACTCACGACTCTCGTCCAGCCCAGTGCTTTGTGCTCTTGGCGTGTTCCAGGCGTGCGTCATCTCATTGTCAAGCTCGAGCTGGCGCGCACGAGTGAGAAAAAAATCGTGGGCATCGGCGGGAGTAGGGAGGGTTGCCGCGTACATGACGAGTGTGTGAATCACAATGTCGCGCTCATCCGGCACAGTGAACCCCGCGGATTCGTGCCAATCTCCCGGATTCACCGAGAACGGCTGGGCCCGGAGCTCGATTCCGCGCAGGTATCCGATAACAGTTTCCTCAGTAGGCAAGATCCGCGACCCACCCACCTGCGCCAGCGCATTGGCGCTGAACACGGTCGTCACTGATGAGAGAATTAAGATCGCGAGGAATGCGCGTCCGGCAACCAGTTGCATACGACGCAGTATATGCAAACGTGTCACACCAAGGGCCACTGCTCCGGGTCCACTGGTCCAGCTCAGCGCACGAATTAAGGGTTTCGTAGCCAGCGACCATCCAGGATGCTGCGCGGGCGCCACCGGACTGCTTGTCTGTATTCCTGCATCGACCCATGAATATCAACCAAAGGACTGGAGATGGATCCCCAATTTCGCTTTGACGAGGCCAGCCTGCGTGGACCGAATCGTTAGACGACTTTGGCTCGAACCTCATTGTCTCCAACTAGCGCCGTCAGGGAAGATATCTCCATGCAATCGCTGGCACCCCCAACTCGCGCCGTTCGATTCCTCCGCACCGAGTATGGCGCCGACCAACTTTCCGTCCTTGACATTGGCTGCGGTCAAGGAGAACATCTAGCGTACTTTGGGAAGGGCAGTCTCGGACTGGACGCGGTCGAGGCAAATGTCGCGGCGGCGCGTGCTCGCGGTCTGAATGCTCAGGTCGCGAACGTCGAGGACACACTGCCCGCACTTGATCGACGCTTTGACGCGGCTTACTGCTCCAATATCATCGAGCACCTCGTCGCCCCCCACCTGCTGCTCTTACGACTACACGACTTGCTCACGCCCACTGGACTCGTGTTCATCATGGTGCCGACGATCCCACCAGCCAGACCGCTTGACTGGCTCATCAAACGGGTTATTGGCCATAACGGGTATCGGGCGTCCGAGCACATCTATGCGTTCACCCCGCGCACTGCCGAGTTCATGGTGGAGCGCGCGGGGTACACTGTCCTTCAGACCGCGTTTGTGGCCGCACGTGGGGGGACAGCGCTCAAGCTCATTGAGCCCCTCCTCAAGGAGATCGGGATCTCCGCGCTTGTGGTAGCCCGCAGAGACCCCGGGTTCAGCTATCCAGAAAAGCGCGTTCGGCAATTTACACCCAATTACATGGAGCTCCTTGACCAGCGCTAATAGCAAACAGACCCATGCATCATCGAGCCTTTGGGACCAATTCTGGTTCAATTCGACAACTGACAACGCTCGCCGGGCCACGCTAACGATCTCTGCTCAGCTCGCCTTCGAGCTCATGCTCGCTGAGCGAGTCGAGCGAATTCTGGATCTTGGTTGCGGACTGGGAGAAGTGGCCGTCCTGACAGCCAGGAAGTCAGGGGCCACCATTGTGGCCGCGGATCTGTCAACGAGTGCAGTGGAGTCCACGGCGTCAACCGTCAGGGAAGCCGGATTCTCCGATCAAATCCATTGCGTGAGATCGGACTGCTATCGTCTGGGGTTTGCGGACAGGTCGTTCGATGCCGTGATCAGCTTTGGCTATGCAAGCGCGGCCTCATACGAGGGCGCCGAGTACGAGGTGGCGCGAGTGCTCCGTCCGGGCGGAGTAGCGATCATCGACTTTCGCAATCTGAGCCTGTACAACACGCTCCTCAACCCCCGCGCTGGCTGGCGAATCTGGCGCCGGTATTTGGCAGGTGACAAGGTCTATCACCTGGGACCACGGGGGTTGCGTAAGCACTTTGCAGCGGCGGGGTTGGATCTCGAAGACATTCGCTATTTCAACACCTACCCACCCATGCGCAATCTCGTCAGCACCGCATCCTACCTGCGCCTCGAACACGTTGGCCGTATCCTGGGCCGGCCCATCGCGCGGGTCCTCGTTGCCAAGTTCCGTCGTCGGGAGCTCCCCGGATG
>JBJXFJ010000302.1:0-7684 GCA_046154735.1 Chloroflexota bacterium
CACTGCTCCGGGTATCGGGCCCAAGCCAATGTCCCGTATCTACTTCTGGACAAAGATGCCCAGCCCGTCCAAGAATTGCAGACAAGGATGGTGAGCCCCCGCTGGGCGGGGCAATCTTGCCCATTCAGATTCGGGCGAGACCAACCGTGACCGCTCCATTTCCCTCCTGGCTCGAGGTCGATCTGGACGCGGTTGAGTCCAATGTGCGCTGGCTTGCACAAGTCGTGGGGTCAGATTGTCAAATCGCAGCGGTCGTGAAGGCCGAGGCTTACGGTCTTGGCGCGGACGAGATTGGGCACGCGGCTATTCGCGGAGGCGCGAGTCAACTGGCCGTGGCCCGCGTGCATGAGGGCGTTGCCCTTCGCCGAGCCGGAGTGTCAACTCCAATTCTGGTGCTCTCCGCAATGGTAGCTGCGGAGATGGAGCACTGTATTCGATGGGATCTAACGCCCACAGTAGTCGAGCCCGCGATGATCAGTGCGCTCGAGCGGCTTGCGGAGGGGCTCGGCCGGACGGTGCCGGTGCATCTCAAGATCGATACGGGACTCACACGATACGGTGCGCAGATAGAGACTGCGGCACATCTCGGAAGGCTCCTGCTGGAATCGAATTGGATCACCGCGGAGGGGCTATATACCCACTTCGCCTCGTCGGATGAACCTGACCTGGACTTTACATACGCACAGGTCCACCGATTTCAACAGGTGCGGAGCTGTTTCCGTGAGCTCGGCTTGGAGTTTGCCAGGGTTCACGCCGCGAACAGTGCCGGAGCTATCCGTGTGCCTGAGGCGCGGTTCAGCATGGCGCGGACCGGGATTACCCTGAGCGGCTATGCTCCTTCAAGCGCGGTGCCGACAGATGGTCTCCGTCCGGCCGCAGCGCTGAAAGCCAGCCTGGCGCGAACGTACGAACTGGATCCAGGGGTTACGATAGGATACGGCCGCATCTACACCGTATCGCGGCGTCTCCGAGCCGGGCTGGTACCACTTGGCTATGCGGATGGTGTCCCCAGGGCACTGTCCAATCGTGGGACGATGCTGATTCAGGGGCAGCGGGTACCAATCATTGGGCGCGTATCCATGGATCAGGCGGTGGTAGACCTGAGCAGTGTCCCTGAGGCACGCCAGGGAGATGAAGTGGTTGCGCTGGGCACACAGGGTGAGGAATGCATCAGCCTCGCTGAGTTTGCAGCGGTGGGCGACACTATTCCACACGAAGCCCTCTGTCGCTTTGGTCCCCGACTTCCTCGAGTGTATCTCCGAGGAGGCGAGATCACGAGGATCCTGTGCTTCGAGGGCACAGATCCGAGCCGTGTCTGATCTCCGTCTGAACACTTCTCCTCATCTTCCCGGACTCTGAGCCCCCGTCGGCAGTTACTCTGTCGCCCAATGGGACAAGTGCTAGAGCCGGGGTAGCAGCCAGTGCTGAATAGTTTCCGCCACCCGTCGCCCTGAGCTGGTGTCCAGGCGCGCTTCGGGCAGTGATTTCAGAAACATTCCTCCGTATGATTTTGAGAGTACCCGCCGATCCAGGATGAGCAGTGCGCCCCGATCTCGCTGGGACCGGATCAGTCGACCGAAACCTTGTCGGAAGCGCAGGATCGCCTGGGGGACGGCGTACTCGCGAAAGGGGTGTTCAAAGAGCTCGCTGCGTGCCTGAAAGACGGGATCCGTGGGAACTGAAAAGGGCAGGCGCGGAATGATGACACAGCTCAGTGTCTCGCCCACCACGTCCACGCCTTCCCAGAAGCTACTGGTACCCAGCAATACGGCGGGCTGACGTGATCTGAATGTCTGCAGCAGTGTATCGCGGGATGAGCCGTCAATACCCTGACCCAGTACGAGAATCCCCTGTTCATTGAGCGATTCCCTCACCGCCTCGTACGTCGTTCGAAGCTGACTGTGGGATGTAAAAAGAACCAGGGTGCGGCCATCGATGCGAGCGACGACGCGCTCCACAACCCACTCCACGGACCGCTGATAATTGGGCTGATTTGGCTCTGGAAGGTCGGATGGAGCACACACAAGGGTTGACTGAGCGTAGTCGAAGGGAGATGGCACACGTAGCTCGGCGCACTCCTCGAGGCCCATTCTGCCACGCACATAGCCAAACTTGCCCGCGGTTGTCAGCGTGGCTGAGGTAACGATGACCGAGGTCTTGCTCCTGAACACACACTTGGCCAGTGTCTCACCCACCTCGAGCGGCGCGAGTGAGAGTGAGAGCTCCTCGTTGCGCCCACGGGTGAGCCAGGTAATGGGATCACTCCCTCGCTCTCCGAGTGCACGAGAGAGCTGCGTGCGAGCAATGTCCCAGAAGGCCGCTTCCGCGGCCAATGTGCCCGCGATCTCGTTTGCCTCTTCGCGTTGTGCCGCATGTTGTTCAAGGGCACCAGTAATCTGGGAGAGTATCAATCCGAGACCGCTGAGGGCACGGGCAAGTCCATCCCAGGCGATTTCCACATGCGACCAATCTGGCTGTGCCCGACTGGTTTCGGTGATTCGGAGTGTGATCTGGCCTCCGTCCGCGGACTGCCCGTGGTGGAGGAGAAAGGCATTGAGCAGATCTGTGAGCTCTTCCACGGCGGCGCTACACCTCTGCACAGAACGCTCGGCGTCAGGGTACTGAATGGAGAGCGCGCTACCTGAGCGTCGGACCACTTCCAGCGCCGCCCGAATGACGCCGGGCCCCGTGCCACTACTCAGTAAGGTCTCCAGGTGGCGCATCATCTCACGACCCGTCACCGACCAGCCAAGCTGAGATGTGGCCTCATCTTCCAGATGATGGCCTTCATCAATAATGAGGCGATCGAAATCAGGCAGCACATGCGCACCATTCAGTGTGTCTGTAAGGAGCAACGCGTGATTGATGACCACCAGATGGCTTGCATCGGCGGTTCGACGAGCTCGAGCAATGAAACAAACCCCGGCCCGATGATACTGACAGCGCAGCGGCGTGCAGGCTTCGGGAAGCGCATTGACTCGATTCCAGGTCTGGTCCTCCAGTGACGTCAGCCTCAGCTCTGCTCGATCGCCTGTAAGAGTGTGGGGCAACCAGAGTATGGTCTTGATCAGCAATGTTCGCTCAGCATCGGTGAGATGCTCACTGGTAACAAGTTGTGACCAGCGTCGAAGACAGAGATAGTTGGACCGGCCCTTGACTACGGCCGTGCTCACGTTCAGTCCCAGCGCTTCAATCACGCGCGGCACGTCTTTAAGAAAGAGCTGATCCTGCAAGTTGATGGTGTTGGTGGAGATCACTACTCGTTGATTGTTCCGCGCCGCGAAAAGCGCCGCGGGGATCAAGTATGCAAACGACTTGCCAGTTCCCGTGCCTGCTTCGACAAGCGCGTGGCCGCCGTCGTTGAACGCACGCGTGACTGCCTCGAGCATTTCTATCTGCGACGGGCGAGACTCAAAGTGATCGAGCTTGTCTGCAACCGCGCCCCCGCCACTGAGCGCCGCACGGGCGTCTTCGAGCGCAATTGGCTCATTTCGCGATGCTGCCGGCAGCGGCTCCGGCAGTGAATGCAGTACTGTGGGAAACTCGGCAATGCTGATTCCACTACGCCCGGGGGTTCCCGTGAGCCCGTGGCGTCGAACGTCCCGTTCAGCCTGGACGAAAAACGGATGCAGTGACCAGTCCGTTGGGCTTCCGAGACGGACAATGACCTGCAGGGTGGCTGGCTCGAGGCTTAGCGCCTGCCGATAGAGCTGCTGAAATTCGGTGTAAAGCGCCAGGGCTGATGTCGACGCTCCGTCGAGCTGAACGCTGGTCGTGGTGGGTAGCGGGTTCGTCGCCGCTGCACCTGGCGCAATTGCCGCCTTCAGTTCGGTCAGATCTATACCGGACGAACCGCGAAATTCTGGGGCCTGGGTCAGGATGGCCAGAATTTCGGCGTTGGGCGCCACGAGGATGCGTCCGGCATGCTCACCCTGGCGTGCTCGCCACCCAGATTCTGCGGTAGCGCTGTGTGAGACCTGGATCTGCTTGAGGATCTGGCCATCACTAACGTGGGTAACTGAAATCTGTCGCGCTTCATTTCCTACGCCGGGCGATTCCGTGGCGATGAGCAGGTCATCAGTCCAACCCAGGTGGAGCGGCACGGACATCTCTAGCGACCCGAGCGGCGGCGGGTGTGTCCGAAGACGACTCGAAGCAATACGGCTCCGATGGCGCGGGTACGCGGATCACGTGAGGCACCCCAGATGACAGGAGCCATCTGCACTGCTCGGGAATAGATCTTGCGACTCAACGAGGCTGATGTTGGTGCGCCACCCGCGGTCAGGAGATGAAGAAGCCCCAGCGCCGCGGAGCTACCTGTGCCAAGAAGTTGAGCCGGTCGTGGCTTGAGGGCCACGGAGATGGCGCGCGCGATTCGATCGAGTAGTCGACGTGCGAGACCGCCGGGGGAGAATGCCCGACGCCGCGCCGAAGCGTTTTGAATGCCGCGCACAATCGCTGCCGCCACATCGGCGCTCTTCTCAGTAATGCGTTCAATCATGATTGTTACGATTGGCAGGGCAACGGTAATGTAGCGTTTGCATGGCCCCCAAATGGTACTGGATTCGCTCATGGGGCAGACGGCGTCCGGTCAAACCTTCCATGGCTACGACTGGAGGGCGGCGGCCATCACGCGGCGGGCAGCTGGCGTGGCAACTTCCGCCCCGCTGCCGCGATGCTCCATGATCACGGCCACGGCAACACGTGGATGGTCCGCGGGTGCAAACCCAATGAACCAGGCATGGGGCACCTCGCCGAGCCCGGTTTCAGCAGTGCCGGTCTTGCCGGCCACGGTGATCCCCGGGATCTTCGCTTGCTGCGCGTAAGCGTACTCAACGCTCTCCACCATGAATCGCCTGAGGTCGGTTGCCGTGGATGGCCGGATCGCGCGCTGCTGTACGGCGCTCAAGGCACTGGCTAGAATCGGTTTGAGCGGCCGGTCGGCGCCATTCTGTAGTCGTGCCCGCTCAGCCAGGTAGGGAACTGGCACCACGCCATCATTGGCGATGGTGGCGGCCACAAGCGCCATTTCCAACGGCGTTGCTGTTACTTCACCCTGCCCGAAGCCGGTTTGTGCGAGCAAAGATGGGTACCATCGCCCATCACCCTTCACTCGGCTGAGGGTGACCGGGAGATCGAAGGTCGGGGTGCGCTCAAATCCGAACGCCCGGGCATAGCCCATGAGCTGCTCACCGGCAGCCTCAACATCAATCGTCGACCACGGGCGAGCCGCCACGGCACGATCGTCCAGGCGCGAATTGAGCGGGGCCCCAAGTGGAAGGAAGAGCCCAGTGAGTGCAAACGTCCGATTGCACGACCAGGCGAATGCCTGGCGATAGTTGACCACAGGGAGGTGGGCGTGGTTGCGGCAGTCCACGCTTAGCGCATCGATTTGAGCCGACGTTGTGCAGCGAAACTCCACTTCAGGGTCAATGATGCCCAGGTCCAATGCCGCGGCAGCCGTGATCACTTTGAATGTAGATCCAGGAGGATAGGTGGCCTGAATGGCTCGGTTGAGGAGTGGTGCGGACTGATCGGCACGCATCAATTCCCAGGATTGTTCCAGTGTGTTCGGGTCAAAGCCTGGGCGACTCAGGAGGGCCAGGATCTCACCGCTACGGGGGTCTAGGGCAACCACCGCGCCTCGGGACTCACCCATGGCATCTGCGGCGGCCTGTTGTACACGACTGTCAATAGTTGTGACCACGTCGGCCCCGTGAAGTGGCGCGCTGAGAAATCGCTGCCGCAGTTGCTGGATCACGTCACCGCGAGCCCCACGAAGTAGCTCGTCATAACGATCCTCCAGCCCGGTGTTGCCCAGGCGCGGGCTGTGAATGCCGATGACGTGGGCGGCGCTGACCAGTGGGTATTCTCGCACCGGGATGCCATCACGGAGGGTGGTCCGGGCTAGCACCTCACCGCCGCGGGCCAGGATCGCGCCTCGACCACGCTCTCCCTCGGTCAGGCGTCGTCCGTTGTCACCGCGACTCAACAAACTGCTGCCCTGGACAATGACCCAGTAACCCATGGCCAGGCCGCACAGAGCCAGTCCCGCGAGCAGTCCCAATCCCACCTGCGAAATGTTATTGCGCACGATGGACTTCTCCCTGACGGGCAAGGCCGAGCAATATGCCGACGATCAGCGAGTTAGCCAGGATTGAACTACCCCCATAACTGACCCAGGGCAGCGTAATCCCTGTGAGTGGTAGCAGCTTGAGCACGCCGGCCAGGATGAGGATCGTTTGGACAGCTATTGTGCAGGTGAGACCAGCGGCCAACAATTGATCGTAATCATCGTCCAGCGAAAGCGCGATGTGTATGCCACGGTGGAGCAACAACGCATAGAGGCCTATAACAGCCAGTCCGCCGGCGAGCCCGAGCTCCTCCCCAATGGCCACAATACTGAAATCCGTATGCACAGCTGGGACGAAAGAAGGAAAGCCAAGGCTGAGTCCGGTACCCAGGATGCCTCCGTGGGCCAGCGCGATGAGGCCCTGCACTATCTGGTACCCGCCCGCGTCTGATTGGCGCCATGGGTCCAGCCAGATATCCACACGCAAGGCTACATGGCTGAACAAGGATGCCGCTAGCCAACCCGCTCCGATCAAGAGGGTCAGGCCCACAAGCAGCAGACTTAATCGACCTGTGGCCATATAGATCATCAGCACAAACACCACTGAAATCAGGAGGCCGGCGCCCAGGTCTCGCTGAATCACCAGGAGGAGCTCCGTTAGCCCAAACACAATGCCCAGCGGGATAAGATAGGCCAGCGGCGGGGCCCGTAGCGGTCCCAGCCGGCTGGATGCATGTCGCAACACCTCGCCGTGCTCGTGGAGATATCCGGCCAGCCAGATGACCAGCAGGACCTTCAGCAGCTCCACGGGCTGGAGCGAGATGCCGCCAAAGCTGAACCAGAGCCGCGCCCCACTTCCATTGGGATCGACGCCGAACACCAGCGTGGCGGCGGTGAGCACCAATCCCAGCGCGCCGATGCTATACCGATAGCGGAGCAGAATCTCGCGGTGTGTTGCCAGCCCAGTTCCGCTAATGATTCCAAGGAGACCAAGGCAGAGCCAGAGCGCTTGCCGAAGGCCGAGGTCCTCACGGAGCCGGTCCACAGTGACAAGGCCAATTGCACCGAGCGCGAGCGTGATGGCAAGTAAGACATGATCCGCTTGGGAATGACGGACCACCAGCCATAGATGCGCCGCGAGTGCGACCCCGGGGATGGTGGCGAGCAGGAGTGAATCTTGCACGGTCCAGGGCGCTGCACGCGCCAGGTGGAGCTGGCTGATCCCGAGCAGTGCGATGGCGCATGGCCAGAATAAAAAACCAAGCTCGGGCGCCCGTGGGTACCATCTTCTCAAGACGATTTCGCGATCTGCAGCGTCACAGAGCCCAACTCAATAAAATCACCCGGCGCCACACGCAGTTCGCTCTCAACCGGCGCGCCATTGAGACGCGTGCCATTGGTACTCCCGAGATCGCGGAGAAACCAGGTTCCAGCGCGTGGTGCCAGTTCAGCGTGCCGAGCGGAGAGATGCCCGTCGTCTAGCGAGACGGCAAGCTCAGTACGACGGCCAATGGTGCAACGCTGATGCACTTCAAACTGCTGGCCGACTCGAACCGCGTCTGAGCCCGAGCTCGTGACGATGAGTCGCAGGGCCACGTCCTCCCTGCTGGC
>JBJXFJ010000173.1:0-2845 GCA_046154735.1 Chloroflexota bacterium
GATCTGGGGGGTGCTGCACACCACCAGCATCCGGAAGCGCCACACTCCCCAACGCCGCACCCACATCCGCGGCTGACCCCGGCCGCTTACTCGCGTCCTTCTCCAACAACCGCAAGATCAGCGCCTCCAGCCCCGGTGGACAGTCTGGCCGGTGCCAAGTGGGATGGACCGGCGGCGTATTGAGATGCTGGGTGATGATGGCCACGGACTCCTCACCGATGAACGGTGGTCGACCGCAGACCAGCTCATACAGCACACAACCCAGGGCGTACAGATCGGCGTGCGCGTCCACAACCCCACCAATGGCTTGCTCCGGGGCCATGTAGCTCACCGTGCCAACCATCATCCCGGGTTGAGTGTGGCGCGTCTGATCCAGCGCCACAGCTAGGCCGAAGTCGCCCAGCTTTGCGGTCCCGTCGGCCGTGATCCAAATATTGCCCGGTTTGAGATCACGATGGATCAGCGCGCGGCCGTGGGCGTGCTCCAGGGCCCGGCAGAGCTGCTGAGCTAGGGCGAGGACCTGCTCCAGTGGGAGACGATGCTCCGGGGCAGCCGCCAAGATCGAGACCAGATCACCGCCCGGCATCAACTCGGTGACGAGATAGGGCTGACCCTGTTCTTCGCCCAGGTCATGAACAATAACGATGTTGGGATGGGAGCCGAGGCGCCCCATCGCCTGAGCTTCCCGGCGAATGCGCTGACGGCCAGCGTCATCCAGTCCTTCGGTCTTGATCAGGGCAAAGGCCACATCGCGATCCAGCAGCGTGTCATGGGCCAGGTAGACGCGCTTCTTGCCCCCTTCGCCGAGCAGCTTGGTGACCTGGTAGCGGCCGTTCGCGAAGGACATGGGTGCGAGCGACCCTGATTGACCCCGCGGATGCGTGGGCGATGGATGAGGGTCTTCCGCATCCGCCATCATAGTGATCGGGAGCGCTCGCGCAGCCGCATCAACATAGTTGCGCGCGTCCACGTTTTCCGGGTCCAGCGCCAGCACCGCCAGGGCCCGATCCCGGACAACCGACCAATTGAGCTGAGCAATCGCTTCCTCGGCCTGGTCTAGCAATCGATCGATCTGGCGTTGGGTACGCTCGCTCAGCATTCTGCTTCCACATTTCCGCATTCACCGGTGCGCTCGGTGATCGCGTGTTTTTGAGTGATCCTTGACCTACGCGAGGGTGCGTCGCTCCCATCGATTGGCGTGGCTACTCCGCGAAGAACTCGGGTCGCAACTCATCTTCGGAGACAAATCGACAGCTCTGACGAAAGATGGCCAGCGCGGTCCCGGTATCGAGCTCACGATGCCGCGGCACGGTGAGTGTTTGGACGTTTCCGGCGGGTGTGATCCGGCGCAACTTCACATGGCTCCCGCGCTGAGCATGTACGGCAAATCCGAATCGGCCCAGGATTCGAATGACGTCATCTCCGGAGAGACGCTTAGGCCGAGGCATGAATAGGCTCGAGCTCCATGGTGACCACCACCGTGGGATGACTGGTCAGTCCCCACTGTGAAAGATCCTCCCCCTCCAGGTGGAGGGCCACGGCCTCGCGGAGGTTAGCCAAGGTCTCGTCCAGCGTCTGGCCCTGGGTAACCACGGCCACCTCCAGGCATTCCGCCACGTATTGGCGGTCCCCTCGTCGCACCACGGCCTTAATTGTCGACTCAAGCTGCATGGTTTGATCTCTCCTCAAGCGGCGCCGCTGCTTCCCATGATGAAGCGTACTCGATCGTGATCAGCATCGCGACTGCGTGAGTTGGCGGGCCTCCACGCGGCGTTACTGCCACCGTACCACGAACACCTGATGCGCACGGTCCAGCCCCTTCAGCTCCACCTCGCGCCCCTCGTCGAAGCGCAGATCCCCACTACTCTCGGTCAGCTCCTTGAGCAACGCCGACACCAGGATCTCCCCACCCCGTGCCTGGTCAGCAATGCGCGCCGCGAGGACCACATGCTTGCCATGGAAGTCGTCGGCCTCTTTAATCGCTTCGCCGGTGTGCAGGCCGATGCGCACACGGATAGGCGCATCTGGATGAGCCACGTTGCCGGCTTCCACCGAGCGCTGGATGGCCACGGCGCAATCGAGAGCCCGCCGGGCACTGCCGAAGGCCAGCATGAAGCCATCGCCCTGGCTCTTGACCTCGAAACCGCCGTGGGCATGCACCTGCTCACGGATCAGCGCATGGTGTGCCCGCAGGATCTCCAGCCAGCGCTGATCGCCCAGGCGAACGGTCAAGCTCGTTGAGTCTTCGATATCGGTGAACAGCAGGGTGACGGTGCCATCGGGCGCGGCGTGGGGCTGGAGATTCGGACGCTCTGCCTCCACGGCGATCGCCACGGCGTCGATGGAGGTGCTGGGCGAGACCGCATCGACGCCCTGGAGCTGGAGCTTGCGACGCAGGGCGCGCTCCAGGAACGTCTGCATCTTCATGGCCTGGAACTCGGTGATGGCGAAGTCCAGATGTTCCAGCGCCTCGGTACGTAGCCCCCTCTCCCCCTGGGAGAGGGTTGGGGTGAGGGCCTCGGACTCGTCCAGCAACAGCTCGGCCAGCTCCAGCCGACACAACGCCAGCTCCGGGCGATGGCGGCCTTTCAGGCAGACGGCGATGCCCCGCGCATAGTATCCACGCGCCTTCTCCGGCTGACCCAGCAGCCTGGCGGCGCCGCCCAGATCGCGGCCGACGCAGTTCGTGAGCTCCGCCTCGGTGAAGAGCAGGTCCGCCATGGGCGCCGCGAGCGACTCAAAGATCGCCGCGGCGTGCCGATGTCCCGCGGCAACGGCGGCTTCCAGAAGATAGCGCACCAGGGTGGCGGCGCTTCGATCATCCGCGGCGATGAAGTCGTGCTCG
>JBJXFJ010000177.1:0-14040 GCA_046154735.1 Chloroflexota bacterium
CCGGTAGGGGGGAGAACGAGGCCGAAGCGGTCGGTCCGGGAGCGGTAGGGCTTTCAACCACTGCCCGTCACGCATCTCCCAGAGCCACGGTTGAGGTGACTGATAGCGGGAGGTGGAGCGCGTGGTCACCGGTACCAATTTGAACCGGCCTTCGATGGCGCGGAGGGTCGTCTTCGTTGCCGGTTGGATCGGCATCGGAGGACGATCAGTGAACCCATGGACGTCCTCCTCAATCCAGTGCTGGAGTGTGGCGTAGACGGCGAGAGGGCTGGTTTCGAGGTAGCCGGCGATACTGGCATTATCTAGCCCTCAGTATGAAGCCGAATGATGGCACCGCGGCGCTGGATCGAGTCGGGAATTGTGGCCTTGGGCGGAAACCGAGACCCGGTCCGTGGCTGGGCGGGCTCGTCGGCCCAGATCATCTGGATGGTGGCGCGGCTCGGGCGGCGATTGAACCGGGCGAAACTGATGGTCGACACTTCATTGGGTCGAAACGACGGATACTCCACTTTGAGCTCGGCGATTACCCGCCGAATGTTGGCTGGGAGGATACGCTTCGAATCGGGTGTCTCTTCGGCGTCGACGAAACCGCGCATCCCCGAAGTGTTGAGGCGTCTCACACGACGATTGATGGTGCGCACGGACATCCCCTCTTGTTGGGCACGTTCGGCCGGGGTGAAGCCGAAGATGACCACTGGACGGATCAGCTCGTAGTGGGTCTGCACTGGGTCCGATTTGATCCGCGAAGCCATTGAGAAGCAGTATGTGGACGTCGAGGCGCAGCGCGAGCAGATGATTGCCGTGATTCGCGAAACAGCCGGATCATGGGGGCCACGGGACGTGGAGCCTGAAGACTTTGTTGATCGTCTCCGCTCTGGGCGGCGACTTGCCGAGATCGATGACGAGTGAGACACGTTCTCGATACAACGACCCTTCTTCATCAGCTTCGTAACGATCCGCGCGCATCCTCCCTCCTTGAGTTGTACGTATTGCGTGGGGATGAGCTCTGGTCAGTTGTGGTCGCCCGTGCGGAGGTCCTTGCCGGCAAGCGCCCCAAGGAGTCTGACAGCACGTACCGGCTCTTTGGGGGCTCTTGAGGTGGATTGATATCACCATGAGCACCGCGGATACGGCGGGTGACCTGGCCCGGCTCTTTCATCGATCATCTCGCGGCATTGACACAGCCGATTTCTTGATCGCGGCAGCCAACATTGAGCTTGGCGCCAGGCTCGCCACGCTCAACACGCGCCACTTTCCAATGTTCCCCAATCTCGCACCTCCGTTTGTGCTAAACCGGACCTGAACAATCGCGAGGAAAATAATGTGACAGTTGATCGGTCGAGCATCCCAGGTGCTTTGGAGATCCTCCGCGAGCGCGGCTTCATCCAGCAGATTTCCGATGAGGCCGGCCTAACGCGTTTGATGCAGCAGCCCAGCTCGCTCTACTGGGGCGTGGACCCCACTGCTTCCAGCTTGCAAGTGGGCAATTTGCTCAGCGTGATGCTCCTGACGCACCTCAAGCGTGCTGGCCATCGGCCAGTTGTACTCGTGGGTGGTGGAACGGGTCTCGTGGGGGATCCGTCATTTCGCACGACAGAGCGGCCGCTCATTTCAATTGAGGAGATCCAGTCAAATCTGCAGGGGCAGAAGGTTCAGCTCAGCCGCTTCATGGACCAGACCGATGGCCAGTGGATGATGGTGAACAACGCGGACTGGCTTACCAAGCTCAACTACATTGAATTTCTGCGCGACATCGGAAAGCACTTCACTGTAAACCAGCTCTTGCAACATGAGACCTATCGTGATCGAGTGATCAACCCAATTCTGTCTGGTGCCACGGGACAGTACGAGGGGCTGAGCTTTATTGAATTCAACTACGCGCTCCTTCAGGCGTACGACTTTCTTCACCTCTATCGCACTGAAGGGTGCAGGCTTCAGGTCGGAGGAAGTGATCAGTGGTTCAATATTCTCGCCGGCGTTGACCTCATTCGCAGGGTGGAGGGTAAGCAGGCGTTTGCTCTGGTGACGCCGCTCATCACCACGTCCTCTGGGCAGAAGATGGGAAAGTCGGCCGCCGGTACTATCTGGCTGGATCCAGAGCGCACCTCGCCCTATGAGTACTATCAGTTCTGGATCAATACGGAAGATCCAGATGTGGAGCGCTTCCTGGCCTTGTTCACTTTTCTCCCGATGGAACAGGTCCGAGAACTAGGCCGGCTTGAAGGCGCGGCGATTAACCAGGCCAAGGAGATGCTCGCCTATGAGGCAACTCGGTTGACCCACGGCGATGCCGCCGCTGAAGAAGCCCGGGCGAGCTCACGGGCACTGTTCAGCGGCGACGGCGAAGCAGCCTCCGCCCCCACCACACACGTTGCGCAGACCACGCTCGCTGCAGGAATGGAGCTTGTGGATGTGCTTACGGAGACGGGGCTGGCGCAATCCAAGCGCGCCGCGCGCGACCTGATTAAGCAGGGCGGAGCGTACGTGAATGGTGAGCGGATCGAGCAGGCGGATCGTCGTCTCACCACGTCAGACATAACGGAGGGTCAGATCCTGCTCCGCGCGGGGCGGAAGCGGTACCATCGACTGGCCGTTCAATGACGGCGGATGCTGAGGCTCCGCGGAAGTCCCGGTGCGTGATCCGGGCAGGTGGTCCGCTCTATGCGGAGGTCAGCGTATGCATACTGGCAGCACTTTAGTCCAATGGTAGCCGTGGTTGTCCGGGCTTCTCCGACTGCTGGATGTTCAGGTGCTGATAGGCTTTGAATGTCGCGCGGCGCCCGTTGGACGTGCGAATCAGGAACCCTTCTTGCAGGAGATACGGCTCCACCACGTCTGAGAGCGTGTCAACTTCCTCTTGAATGGTTGCCGCGAGCGCATCTATTCCCACGGGTCCGCCATCGTAGCGGGTAATGATGGCACGCAGGACCTTCCGATCCAGCTCGTCCAACCCCAGGTTATCCACACCCTCAAGGGCCAGTGATTCCCGGGTGGTCCGCAGATCGATCGCGGATTGTCCGTGAACCTGGGCAAAATCACGCACGCGCCGGAGCAACCGGTTGGCGATGCGCGGGGTTCCACGTGAGCGCAGCGCAATCTCGTTGGTTGCGGGATCATCAATGCCGACGCTTAAAACACCAGAGGCCCGGCGCACGATCGCTGCAAGCTCCTCGGGATCGTAAAAGTCGAGGTGAAAATACAGGCCAAAACGATCACGCAGTGGAGAGGAGAGCAGCCCGGCGCGGGTTGTTGCGCCCACCAGCGTGAACGGCTTCAGGCTCAGCTTGATGGCCTTTGCAAATGGCCCCTTGTCCAGGATGAAATCAACCGAGAAGTCCTCCATGGCCGGGTAGAGGTATTCCTCGATGGCGCGAGGGGTGCGGTGAATCTCGTCCACAAAGAGCACGCCGCCCTCGCCCAGATTGGTCAGAATACCCATGAGATCGGCGGTGCGCTCGAGCGCCGGGCCGGAAGTCATCACCAGCTTGCCGCCCATCTCATTAGCGATGATGTGCGAAAGGGTTGTTTTTCCCAGGCCCGGCGGTCCGTGAAAGAGCACATGCTCCAGGCACTCACCGCGCGCGCGAGCGGCCTGAATGGAGATGTTCAAGCGCTGCTTGATGAGCGCCTGGCCAACAAAGGTATCCAGACTGGAAGGGCGCAGGCTGGTAGCCACTGCATCTTCATCATCGTGCGGCCTGGGCGAGATCAGTCGATCGTCCGACATTAGTACCCGAGAAATGAAGAGTTAAGAGGTAAGAGTGAAAAGTGAAGAGCTACGACATCTGCCAGCGACAGCCTGAGTCAAAATTCTTCACTCTTCACTCTTCACTCTTACCTCTCGACTCGTCCTTTCGTTTACGGCTTTCTGAAGTACTCGGTCACCACATCTTCCACCCGCTCAAGGCCGGGGTTGGATTCGAGCAAGCGGGCCACTGATGCGGCTGCCTCAGGTCGACGAATCCCCATTTCCACCAACAGGGCAATGGAGACATCCTTGAGCTCAGTCTTATTATCCACGGCACCGCCGCTGGTGACCTCGGAATCCGCCAATGTTGCAAACGGCTCCACCTTTTTCCGCAGTGCGGTGATAATCTTTTCGGCGCCATCAGCGCTCACGCCGGGAAGATTGTCGATGAGGTTGCGATTCCCGTCTTTGATGGCCGCGGCAATGCGGTTGATCGGCAGCACCATAGCCCGGGCCGCGCCCTTCGGCCCTACCCGTGGCACGGTGCGCAGGAGCTGCCAGAACTGCTTCTCCTCCTCATGGAGGAATCCATAGAGCACGGGCAAGGGTTGGTCACGGGTTGCCAAATCGGCAATCTTCAATTCTATGGGGCCGGTCTCCGTTCGATCTTGTAGGGCTTGCGCCACCACTGGCGGCAGAAACACTTCATAGCCCACACCGTTCACTTCAAGGATGACCCCTTCGTGAATCATTGCCTTGACCGTTCCTCGCAGTGAGGCAATCATGAGGTCTTCGTCCGAATATTGGGATACTGTTCAGCAATCAATTCAAACACCGCCGCTCTCCGCCCGCGCCCACTTCCGAGCAGCGCCTGAAGCGAGCCAGTTGTTAATGAGCTGGACTCACCAAACGTTCGTTCCTCGGTGAGCGCTGTGATGGCCAATGCAATGGCGTCGGTGAGGTCGAGCCGCACCTTCACCGGCGGTAATTCGCAGAGCTGAAAGACCATGCGCCGAATCTGTTCTTTCGAAGCATGGCCGCTGCCGGTCAATCGTTGCTTGACGGTGGTCGCCGTGTAGTGCCGCACGGGCACTGACGCGCGCTCCATGGCCAGGCACAGCACGCCGCGCATATGTGCCATGCGGAGCGACGCCGTGGGGTGGTGCGGATTGCTGAAAAGCTCCTCCAGCGCAACCAGTCCCGCGCGCCAATCTGAGAGGACCTTAGTGATGGCTTCAAATCCGAAGTCAAGCCGCTGGCCCAGCTCGCCATTGGCAGGTGGCGCGATGATTCCGGAGGCAAGCAGCCGGTAGGCCTCACCCTCCGACTCCACCACCGCCCAGCCCGTGCGCACAAGGCCGGGGTCCACACCCAGTACCCGCATCCCTATATACCCCGCTTGTACTCAGAACACTCGTTCTAGGCATTGTATAGCCGTGGAGACTGCCGGGCCAGGAAGGTCTCGTGTGTTACCAACCGCGCCCGCACTCTGGTTCAGGACTGTGACTGTCACCGTTCGGCTGCCAGGGGGATTTGACGCTGACTCGGGGGTATAGCTGCTGTTCGAACACGGGGCGGCGCTGCCCCGGGAGCTGGACCGGCCGGCGAGTCGAAACGAGTCGCTCATTGAACTGGCCGAGGATCGGCTAATCGGCAAACCCGAGCTCGGCGCGCGGAAGGCGCGGCTGGACGAGGAGCGGTCGGCGACAGCGGAGGAGTTGACGGCTGTCGAGAGGGAACTGCCGGCACGGGCGGTGACGGCGATTGACCTGGCCGGGGCACTTGCGGAATTCGAACGGCTCAGCGACATCTTCGACCAACTCGAGTATGTAAGCGAGCGGCGACGGCTCCTCGAAACCTGACTCCAGCGGTTGATTGTGTGCGAGGACTGTTTCGAGCTGCACGCTCCGGCATATCCGATGACCTTTGCCCGGCGCGAGGACGATCTGGACCAAGCTGATCGTGCGACGTCCACAGACTCGGCCGATTGTGGGCGCTGATGCGAGAATTCCCAAGAGTGTCGATGTGAAATTCTCCCTGCACCGCCCCGCGGGTCAACCTGCTCCAGATGGACGGCAGGCCGATCCAAGTACAAGGCAGCAGCCGGCCCAATTCTCCGCGCGGTGCATCCAGGCTTCTTCCCGAGTCCACGACTGATCCGGCGTTGAACACCACATCGACTGCGCCGCGGAGCGGCGCGCTGTGCAGAGAGCCTTGGCAACCACCGCGGGCCCCTCGTGCGGTCGCTGTATGACGGGCAAATTGTAGACGACAAATAACGCCGGACGTAGTATGCTAAGTCAAACAGCGAGAGGTAGGTGTGCCGTGGCCGACGTCAGCATTCTCAACTGTGGCCCGCTGATCGAGCGGCTGGAGCGGGACCTGGGTGTTTCGCTCGAGACGATCGCGCGGGCGCTCGACGTCGATCGCCGGACTGTCGAGCGCTGGCGGGCGAACCAGAGCGTGCCGCAAGGGAAGACGCGGGGGCGCCTGGGAGAGCTCGTGGCATTGTGCGACGAGCTCCTGCGCATGTTCGGCACTGCGGAGACGGCTCAGGAGTGGCTCCGGGCATCCAGCCGCTATCTCGGCGGGTTCAGTCCGGAGGAGGCCCTCAATGCCGGTCGCCTCGACCGCGTGCGCGCTGACCTCGATGGGTTGGCGGCCGGTGTTTACCTGTAACGCCACCCGCGATGCCTGCCGAGGAATGGAACGCCGAGCGAGCCGTGTCAGCCGCGTCCACCCGCGGCTTCCAGGGGACGGTCTGGCGCGTCCACTGGCGGGAGGTGGCCCCGACGGACTTTAGCCTCTCGCTGCGCACCTCGGGGCGCTACCACCGTGGCCTGGACCTCTTCCCGCCGGACCAAGCGTTCCCCGCGCTCTACACATCGCTCGCTCCCGAGATCGCCCTCTGGGAGATGGTGCGACGCAGCGCGGCGCGCAACCTGGCGTACCTCCAGAACAACGTCCTGAGCGAGCTTGAGGTGGGCCTCAGCCGTATCCTCGATCTCTCCGATGCGGCCGCTACGGGATTGACCGCGGCCGACCTGACGGGCCCCGACCATCAGCCATGCCAGGAACTGGCCGCGGCGGCGATGGCCCGGAGGTACGAGGGGCTGCTGGTCCCCTCGGCCGCGATGCCGGGCCTCAACCTCGTCTTGCTGCCCCGCAACCTGCCCGATCCACCCCCCATCCGGGACCTGCACAGCATGGAGCTCCCCCTCGATAGGAATAGAGTCCCGGGAGATGGTGGAAATTCTGGCCACCGGCACTGATCAGAAATCTATACGGCGCTGATCTCCTCTGTCTATGGCGCGAGCTCGCCCGGTGGGGAGAGGAACGTGAGCCTCGACGATGCACTGAATGAATGATGCCCCACCAACCATTCGTCGAGTTGTTCCGCGAGGACGGCCCCGAGCAAGTGGATGACCGCCTGACGGTTGGGAAACTCTGACGCGCGACCCCTATCGGTGCCAGCATTGCCTGGCCAAATCCCGTCCGCTAGACTGTGTTTGCCTCGGACACCCCACATTCGTGCCGAATCAGGTGAATGATCCATGAGCCCTGTATCCACCAACATTGCCTGCTCCGCATCTCGGCTGGCCGGAAGGCTCGCTACGCTCCTTGTCACGGTTTCACTGGTAGGCGTTGTGCTGCATGGCTCCGTTGCCACTGGCGCCCCGGCGGACACGCATCAACCGCAGACGGATACAGTAACCTTTCGCGCGGCTCAGCCAGCGCCAGGGCTCATTGTGAGTATCGATGAATTCAACGTGCTGATGAATACCACGGTGTACCCGCGTGAGCTCCTGGATTGGATCGCATTCAATGGACCGGAGCATACCCCGGCCCCGGCGCCGGAGCTCAATCGGGTGGACGTGGTCCAACTTTCCACGGGTGGTCAGCTCCTGGGGCGCCTGGTCAGTGTGAACCGTGACGAGCTCGCCATTGACACGGGGCGGCTACAGACGGTTGCGTTTCCTCAGGTCGCCGCGATTCTCTTCTGCGATGCTCCCTGCCTGGTTGCCCCCGGTGTTCCGGTGGATCCCATTGTCATTGCTACGGAGTCCGCGCGGATGAGCACCGCCAGAGTCAACGTGGCGGCGCCAGCAGCTGCGTTTCCTGTGGCCACGAATATCGTGATTGAAGATCCGTTCGTGGCGCTCCGCGGGCTGGTTCAAGCGCCGCCTCCCACGGCAACGCTGCCCACGCTGGCACCCACGATTGCCCCCATTCCCACCGTGGCTGCTCCGTTCCCGATACCCTTGGTCATCACCGGCACCCCATCAGCCACCGCGACTTCAGCCGCTCCTTCACCTTAAGCCGCGATATCTGGATCAAAGCGCCGCCGGGCGACCGAGACCCACCAAACCCTGGGACCGAGAGACCAGGAAAGGATTGCCATGCCGAGTCTACTCACCGAGCGTGATCAGGGCGTATTCTGGATTACGCTCAATCGACCCGAGTCACTGAACGCCATTAATCTCGAGATGCACGAGGCGCTCGTGGATGCGTGGGCCACGTTTCGGACTGATCCGGAGCTGCGCGTGGCCGTGCTCCAGGGCGCGGGTGAGAAGGCCTTTTGTGCCGGTGCCGATCTCAAGGAACGAGCCACCAAGGGTGACCCTCGCACACGCGACATGTGGGAGCAGGCGATCCCCGGCAGCCTTGGCAAGACGCCACCCATCTGGAAACCTATCATCGCTGCTGTGCACGGGTACTGCCTGGGTGGAGGCTTTGAGCTCGCCCTGGCCTGTGACATTCGCATCGTCACGGAGGATGCCCAATTCGGATTGCCGGAGATCAAGCACGGTTTTTTCGCGGGAAGTGGCGGCACCGTGCGATTGGCTCGGTTGGCGCCATTCGGAATCGCGCTGGAACTGCTGCTGACCGGTGACTCCGTGGATGCGGAATCGGCACTGCGGTCGGGATTGGTGAACCGGGTAGTACCGCGCTCAGAACTACGTGAGGCCGTGTCTTCTCTGGCGTATCGCCTGGCGGGCGGAGCGCCTATTGCACTCCAGGCTGTCAAGGAGATCGCGTTCCGTTGTCAGGATATGGCGCTGGGAGACGCACTACGCCTTGAAGCCTCGCTGCGCGCGCACGTGGGGCTGACTGAGGATGCTCAGGAAGGCCCACGTGCATTTGTGGAGAAGCGCAAGCCGCGATTCGAGGGACGGTGAGCGGAAGACGGAAGACGGAGGGCGGAGGAGACGGTATCCTCGTTTCCGTCTTCCGTCTTCCGTCTTCCGTCTTCCGTCTTCCGTCTTCCGTCTCAGTGCAAGGCTGACGGGCTCGGCAGCGGGGCGGCGTACACATTGACGATGACTGGGCGGCCTTCACGCATGGCTCGCCAGGCTGTATCGAGCGCTGAGTCGATCTCGGCATCGCGCCGTAGGCCAATGCCCACGGCGCCGTGGGCCGCGGCCATGGTCTCAAACTCAGAGATACCCAGCTCCGTGCCGATGCGACGATCTGGACCGTAGTGTTTGGCTTGCAGATGCCACTCCGCGCCCCACAATCCATCAGTTCCCACAATGGCAATCACCGGCAAATGCTCGCGCACGGCCGTTTCAATATCCATGGCGTGGTAGCCAAAGCCGCCGTCTCCGGCGAACGCAATCACAGCGACATCCGGCCCTAGGGCCGCCCGCGCTCCCAAAGCGTAGGGCAACGCGGGACCGATGGGACCATATTTGCCATTGCAGGATGACCGCCAAGACCCCTGCGCCATGCCCAGGCGCATCCAGCAAACAAACTCCCCCCCGTCCATCGTGAGGTAGTCCGCGGGTGTAAGGCGCCTCCGTACGGCCTCAGCCAGGCGAAATGGATGGACGCCCTGTACGCCGGCCGGTAAAGGTTGGCGTCCAATCCGTTCACGCTCCCCTACCCGCGCTTGCGCCACCTCACGTGCCCAGCCACTGGTATCGGGTAAGGTTGCCTGCTCCAGCGCCTGGAGCGCTTGCGCAGGACGGGCACGCAGGGCGGTGAAACCGTCACCGGAGGCCGCGATGTCAGGCCAGACCTGAATGATTCCGAAAGCCCGTGGATGCTGCACATCCGGGGTGCGGGATGAGAAGTCCCATGGTCCGATGAGCACAATACAGTCCGCCTCGCGGAGCGCGGAGCTTGCACCAATCAAAAACGGGTCGGCCGCGCCGCGGGGACTTTCAATGGCGAATACGGGCCAGCCGTGGGCTTCGGCCAACCTGGCCAGACGCGGGTCGCGCGATACCCAGGGGCTCGCCAGAAGAATCGGTCGTTTCGCCTGGCTCAACGCGTGGGTCAAGGGCTCAAGTGTATCGGCTGTCCAGTGGGGAGATGGGATGCGCCCAACCTCAACGTTGGATTCCACAGCGGCATGCTGCATATCGAACGGAAGACTCAGGGATACGGGACCTGGCACCTCGGCCTCGGCAAGGTCAAGCGCTCGATTGACCAGCGAGGCAGCCTCCGCTGGTACGTCAGCATTGCCCGACCATTTGGTGAAGAACTGGGCAACTTCTGCCTGGGGAAATTCCTGGAAGGCGCGCGTGCCGCGTTGGGCCGTATCGGCCGCGCCGCTGAGGAGGAGCATCGGCGCTTCATTTGCCTGGGCCACGCCAAGCGCGGTGAGCGCATTCGTGTGGCCCGGGCCGGCGGTAACCAGCGCAACCGTGGCGCGCCGGGTGATCTGCGCGGCCACATCGGCCATGTGCACCGCAGTGGCCTCATGGCGGGTGGTGATGAGGCGGATGCCCTCACTGTGAAGGGTGTCATACAGTGGGAGTATCTGATTTCCTGAAAGGCTGAAGATTGTCTCTACACCGCGCTCTTTCAGCGCGCGCGCAATGGCCTGTGCGCCGGTCTGTGGCACGAACATCTCCTTCGGCTGACAGTTCGCGCGGGCCCGCTCGGCCGGAAAGCGTGCGAACAAAAGTCTCCGCCGAGAGTGTAGCGCAGGTGGAGGCGGCTCGGACCGTAGAACCTGGCCGACGTCGCGCACTGGAGTTTCAAAGTCGTACGGGCGTGTTGCTCAGGACGCTTTCACGAACCGCGGCGTCACTGCTCACCTCTCGAGGGATGTTCACCGCAGAGACTCGCAAACGCAGAGAGAACAAAGAAGTAACTCTGCGTCTCCGAGTCCCTGCGGTGAACATTCGTCCCGGGAATCTGATCACTCACACCGCGGCGCTTCGGCTGACCGGTGACCGTGGTCAGTTGTATTTGGGTTGCAGTGGCGAACGCCAGTACCAGGTTTGGATTCCCCGTGTGGGCCCATGCACGGCAAGCATGCCGATGGTGTCTGGCGTAGGATCCAGTTGAGTCACCACCCAATCTCGCGGGGCAATGATCTCATCCGCACGCAGCACGCGTACGTGATTCCGGGCCGCCGTTGTCAGTCCCAATCCGCGCGCTTTGAGGTAGGCATCTTTGGCCGTCCAGCAGCGGAGAAAGGCCCGCTGCCGATCACAGCCGTCGTGGGTGGCAATGTACGCGGTTTCCTCGAGGGTGAAGAGGCGCTCTGCCACGGGCATCTCTTGATCATCCGGCCGGCAATGTTCCAGATCAACCCCGAGGTCGCGTCCGATTGAGAACGCGAAGAGGGCCAGATCATCCGCATGGCTCAGATTGAACCGTAAGTCCACATCGTCGGGGGACACCAGTGACGGCTTGCCCTGCGGGCTATAGGTCAGCTCGATCAGTCGCGGGTTTGTGTCCAGATAACGACCCAAGAGCATGCGCAGAGTGCCTCTGGCGACGATCCAGCGTTGCCGATTTCGTTGCAGCCTGACACGTGCAGCAAGCTCATGCTCGTCCGGGGCCAGAAATCGAGCAATCTGCTCACTCTCATAGGGGTCACCATCCAAATCCGCCAGCCAGACGTGTGTCTCATCAAAGGGGAGGGAGAGCTGTGCGGGTGGATTGACCCAGGGCGAACGTGCGAGGCCTCCAATCATTTAGATTCGCTCCCGCATTCGTTGGAGCGCCGTTGCCAGGAGGAGAGCGAGCTGTTCAGAACTACCTGGCAGGATCTCATTCGTCGTTGTCGCCACCTCCGTGGGTGAATCCGAGGGTACCTGAAGGGGCATTGGGGGCTCGGCCAGCATGCGTCGCATCGCATGCAGTGCGCGGGCTTGAAGCTTCTTCACCGATTCCTCGGTTTTGATCATCAGATTCGCGGTATCGGCGATGGTCAGGCCATCCAGAAACCGCAGTTGAATCACGCGTTGTTGTTCCGCGGTCAACCGCTGCATGGCTTGGGCGAGCTCATGCTGGTCTAATGCCTGGTCAAGCGAGCCGAGCGCGGAGGGTGAGTCAATGTCGTCGCACTCATCAATGTTCACGAGGGGTTGCTTTGGGGCCCGGCGGCGGCTATCAATCAGAAGATTGTGAGCGATCCGGAAGAGCCAGGCACCAAAAGGAAGGCCTCGATCTTCGTACTGGTTAAATCGTTCGAGCACGCGAACGAAGACCTCTTCAGTGAGATCCTCGGCGATCTGCGGCTGGCCGCTCACTCGCGGAAGGAAGTAGCGATAAAGTCGCGGAGCATGCGCTTCATAGAGCTCCGCAAATGCTGTCGAGTCTCCGTCCTTGGCTCGCTGCACGACGTCGTCGCGCACGGAAGTTTCTTGCACGTCCCTGCCTTTGCTCTCGCCACCGGGGTTTCCGGGGGGCTCAATTGAGAGTAACGGGAGTACCCCCGGGGGCGTATCGCCCATGTGGGGAATCCTCATGGCCCATGGGAGTCAGGCGCCGGCGAACTGGATGGGACGGCCCGAGGCGCCGCGAAGAGTGCTTAGTTCAGGAGGGCCTGGGCTTGCGCAACAGATCGCCGATAGAGGCCGAGCAGATCGGCTTCCTGAGCTCTGTAGCCGGCGACAGTCCGCTCAACCATCGACCAGTTTGCTTGCTCATAAGCTAACACCATCTCCAGCAGCTTGCGGATCTCGTTTTGCTCACCCAGGAGCGCGCCGCACACATCATCAGCCAGAGGAAGCTGGTTCACGATCCGTTCCATCGGTCGATCAAGTACGGCGTCCAGCATGGAGAAGAGGCCCATCATGTAGAGCTCTGAACGCCGTTGGCCTAATCCTGCGGTGATAGCGAATGCGTCGCAGAAGCCAGCCCGAATTAGCGATTGAGTAAGCTGCTCGCTGGGGCCGCCGGTGCTCAGTTGCTTGAATATGATGACCGAGGCCCATTTGCGGACGCCGGCTTCACCGAGGAGCACGGCCGCCTGGCGGAGCGATTCCACGTGATGGCGCAAGCCAAATGTAGCCGAATTCACTAAGGTGAGCAGCTTGTAGGCCAGGCCCACATCGCTGGCCAGGGCCCGCTCAAGCGCCCCAAAGTCCACATCCGCGCGATTCACCTCGCGGAGCAGCATCATCTGGCTACTCTTGGATGAGGGAAGATCCGCACTCTGAAGCAGGGTGGGATGGGCGAAGAAGTGTCCCTGGAAATACCTGAATCCGGCGGATTTCGTCATTTGAAAGGCGTCGTTGGACTCCACCTTCTCTGCCACTGGTATCGCTTTGTTTAGTCGGCAGGACTGGAGGATGGCGCTCCACTCCCCGCGCGGGGCAGCCTGTACGTCTACCTTGACCAGGTCCGACACCGCCAATAGCGGATTGCCCAGGTGCTCGGAGCGCACGTTGGCACAGGCGATACGATACCCCTGATCGCGGAGTTGTTGAGCGGCGCGCAGCACGTCGTCATCCACCGGGGCGTCGGCCGAAACTTCAATAATCGTCGCGGCTGCGGGGAGCATCTGAGCATAGCCGTTGAGCAATGTCCGTGGATCGAAGTTGATGAACAGAGCGCTTTGTCCCAGCAGCTCGGTAAGGCCGTGGAGCATGAGGCCGTCGTTCATCAGTGCCAGGGAAGCTGAGTGGCGGTCTGGTGCGTGGGAGGCATTCGTCCCACTTGATCTGTAGAGCAGCTCATAGCCAAATGTGGCGCGGGAGGCATCCAGGATTGGTTGTCGTGCGGCGTAGACCGTCATGGCCTGTCTTTCTGATTTGGTTGGAGGCACATCTCCACCACGTGCAACGGCGCGAGCACCGCCGACGGGATGGTGCAGGCAAGGCTACGCGTGTGCGATCGCGGCCAGCGCCATCTCGGTGATGAGCATCACGGCAACAATGGCAACCGTGGTCACCACTCCGCGAAGTAGGCGTCTCATCTGAGCTCCCTCCCTGATCTTGCGGGTCGGCCCGTGATGCGTGGATCACGGAAAAACTGACGCACTCAAGAAACGCGCTGATCCAGGCCGGCGGTATGGGGCTGACCTGAGCGACGGTTAGTCCAGAGGAGCGGATGTCGCATATTCGATAGCGGGGTGGTGTCGGGCATCTTGCCCGACAGTATCC
>JBJXFJ010000190.1:0-12951 GCA_046154735.1 Chloroflexota bacterium
GGCAGCAGCATGATCGCGAGATGCACGAGTAAGGAGCTGAGCAATAGCATGGGCATCCACGTAATGCGCAGGTTCAGTTGAACCTGAAACCAGTCATAATTGAGTGCCACTGGATGCATGCGTACTATTCCCACAGTTACATCCTATCTGAACTCCGGCGCGACTCCGAATTTCGGCATCCCCAAAGGCGAGCTTAGGGCTCCCGTCGTTTGATGAAGGGAAACGAGCTCCCTGCGGCTGGTGGTCACGATCGGCGCTCGCAAGGGAGCATCGAGGCGAAGAACTCTCGTGTCCTCGAACATGAGTCGAATGGCTGCCGAGGCTCGTTCATTTCCGGACAAATCTGTCCCCGAGCATAGACATCCAAGATAGGTGAACGAAAAGCGAAGCCCAACAACTGCTTGAGTGACGAGCACCTTGTCCATAGAATATATGCTAATGTCGGCTCCAAACGTTGCACCCACGCGCCCCGGAGAGGGATTCAAGAACTGGATGCTCCAGACTCCCAGTGATTCCCATCTCGAGGGGCCGTACGAGAAGCGCGATCCGCATGCGGGCCACTCATGGTGGCGGGTCATGTGTCTGACTGGAGTGGACTATTTCTCCACCCTGGGGTATCAGCCAGGAATCGCCGCTCTCGCGGCCGGGGTGGTCTCGCCAATTGCAACGCTCGTGCTCGTCGCCGTAACACTCTTTGGCGCGTTGCCCATGTACAAACGGGTAGCCACGGAGAGCCCACATGGCGATGGCTCCATATCCATGCTGGAGCGACTTCTTTCCTGGTGGCATGGCAAGCTGTTTGTCCTGTGTTTGATCGGATTCGTCGCCACCGGCTTCATTATCACGATCACGCTCTCGGCCGCGGATGCCACGGCCCATATCATGGAAAACCCTTACACGCAGTTCACGCACGGGCACCAGGTGGCAGTCACACTCCTCCTCATTGCGCTACTTGGAGCCGTGTTTCTCAAGGGATTAACCGAAGCAATAGGCATCGCCGTCGCGCTCGTTGCGGTATATCTGCTCTTCAATGTCGTCGTCGTAGGAACTGGGTTACTCCACATACTTCAGAATCCAGGCCTACTCTCTGATTGGACGAGACTGCTATTTCAGGCGCACGGCAACCCGCTTGCGATCATCGGTGCAGCACTGGTGGTATTTCCGCGATTGGCGCTGGGATTATCCGGGTTTGAAACCGGGGTCGTCGTGATGCCTTTGGTCCGCGGAGCGCCAGAGGATTCCCCGCAATCTCCGCGCGTCCGGATCCAAAACACGCACAAGCTGCTCTCAGCAGCGGCAATCATCATGAGCGTCATGCTGGTCTCGAGCAGCCTGGTGACAACTGTGCTGATCCCTCCCAGTGAGTTTCTCAAAGACGGATCGGCAAACGGACGCGCGCTTTCATATATCGCCCACGGCTACCTCGGGAGCGGAGTCGGCACCGCGTACGATATCAGTACCATACTCATTCTCTGGTTTGCGGGAGCATCCGCCATGGCTGGACTGCTCAACATCGTACCGCGCTATCTGCCGCGTTACGGGATGGCGCCGGAATGGGCCCGAGCCACACGGCCGTTAGTCATCATATTCACCGCGGTTTGCGCGGTGATCACCTGGGGCTTTCAGGCCGATGTGGAGGCCCAAGCAGGGGCCTACGCCACTGGAGTACTCGCGCTTATCACGTCGGCCTGCATCGCGGTGACGTTATCTGCTCACCGACAACAACAGACTCGATCAACCATTTGGTTCGCCATCGTTTCGGTCGTGTTTGTCTTCACGACCGCAGCCACCATGCTGGAGCGCCCCGAGGGGGTCCAGATCGCGGCCCTCTTCATTCTCGGTATCGTGATCACTTCAATCATATCCCGAGTCTACCGAGCAACAGAGCTCAGAGTGTCTTCTGTCATCCTTGACCCCGTCGCGTCTCGCTTCATTGCTGAGGCAAATCAGGGCGACATTCGAATCATTGCCCATGACACGGATATCAGGGATCCCGAGCATTACGCTCAGAAGGAGCAAGAGCAGCGCTACTACAACCACCTTCCAGCGGGGGACCCCATTCTGTTCCTAGAAGTGACCGTAGTGGACCCCTCTGAATTCGCCGGGGATCTCCGCGTCTACGGAGAAGAGGTGGCGGGGTATCGCGTGCTACGCGCCGAGAGCAGCACCGTAGCCAACGCCATCGCGGCGCTCCTCCTCCACATCCGAGACATCACGGGGAACATTCCTCATGCCTACTTCTCATGGTCTGAGACTCCGCCATTGGCACAGGTATTTCGCTTTCTCCTGTTTGGTGAAGGCGATGTTCCGGTTGTAGCTCATGAGGTCTTACGAGTGCGCGAGTCGAACCCTGACCGAAGACCCGTATGCCACGTGGCCTGAGAAATATCTAGCGCGGTCTTGCTACCCGCGGTAGTCCGGGTTTGGCCGAATCAGCTCAAAGAGGTCGCTCGTGTGGGTATACCAATTGCCAGCCAGGCGACCCACCGGCTTCAGTTTGCGCATGTCGATCCGGCCCGTGGCGCTGTCATAGATCTCGTCACTGATATGGAAGTGCACCACCTCACCCAGTACCACGTGGTAGCCCTCAGTCCCCACCGGGATGGTTTGAGTCAAACGGCACTCCATGCTGATGGGCGCTTCGGCGACTCGCGGCGCCTTCACTTTCACGCAGGGCACACTCGTGAGTCCCGTCAGAGCAAACTCATCCACGTCTGGCGGATACTCCCCGGAGCTTAGATTCATCGGCCCTACAAGCACGTCATTCACAACATTGACCACAAATTCACCTGAGTACTTGACGTTTTGAACCGTATCCTTGGCTACGCCCTCACGCGAGCCAGCCGAAAACATCACCGTTGGCGGCCGGGAGCACACCGCGTTGAAGAAACTGAATGGCGCGAGGTTGAGCACTCCATCCGCGCCAATCGTAGAGACCCACGCGATAGGTCGTGGCACAACACAACCAATGAGTACCTTGTAAGCCGCGGCGGGCGTTTGTTCAGGATCGATCTGCATGTGAGCCTATTCCTCGTGTGAAGTGATTGAGCAACTGAGCGTACCACCTTCCTATGAGCTGGTGGCCGGGGCCGGCTGTCGCTCGTGCACAAAGGCCCAGAAAAGCGCCAATGAGATCAGGCTCAACAAGCCGGCGACAGGGCCAAGCGCGGTGTAGCCAAATACTCCCACCACCAGACCGGCCAGACCTGCTCCCAGGGCGGCGCCCAGATTTCCCGCGGCGCCGCTGAGCGATGTGACCGTGGCGCGCGCCGTGGGCACGAGCTCAGACATGATTGCCTGGCTGCTGCTGCCGCGCGCGCCATTGGGCAGGGCAAACAGAAAGAGGCACATGAATGCCACGCTGATGGTAGGTGCCAGGGTAGTGAGGGCCATGCCAAAGGCCGTGCTCGTCAGACCTGCGCTGAGCAGCACCATACGCTTGCCAAATCGATCAGCCAGCCGCCCTCCAAGAGTGCTGCCCAGCATCATGGCACTGCCAGTAGTGAAATTCAGCGCGCCCAGTGCCCAATCCGCAAGGCCAAATCGATCCGAGAACAGGGCCGCCATGAAGCTCAGTATGCAAAACCAGCAGGCCGAGTGCAGGCCCATGGCCAGGACGCCGAAACCCACCGGTTGATGTCGCAACGTGCCCCAAGCCGATGGACGTGGGGCCCGAGCGTCGCTTGACCTGGTCTGGGTTGGGAGACTGCGCAGCAGAACGAGCGCCAGCACCAGGCTCAGTGAGGCCAACATGATAAAGGTCCATCGCCACGAGGTGAACCCAGCCAGCACCGAGCCAAGCGGCACGCCCACCACCGGCGCGACGCCATTGGCCGAGATGGCCCAACCCATGGCCTTGCCGCGCTCCGCGTACGGGAAATAATCGCCCGCGGCCGAGATCGTAGCCGGCATGAGACCCGCCATCCCCAATCCGGCGATCGCCCGGAGGACCACCACCATCCAGAAGCTCGGGACAACGGAAGCCAGCAGCATCGTCGCGCCGATTAAGGTCAACCCACACACTACGAATGGCTTGCGGCCATGCCGATCCATGGCCGGCCCCACCCAGAGAGCCGTGCCCGCGCTGACTAACGTGGGCGCGGCCACCAGTAGACCGCCCATTGACACATCCACACCTAAATCTCGCACGATGAGCGGGAGTAGCGGAATGACAAAGAGCGAATTGAACGCGCCCACAAAGCTCCCACAGCAGAGCAAGGCGAAGATCAATTGTCGATTCGCGGGCAGCAAGGTGGCCAGGGAGGTGTTCCGATCGATCTTTGGGGCAGGCCATGCCAAACGGGACATGCGATGTCGATAGTACCAGCACCAACGACGAGGCCGCGTGCGCCACGGACCAGAAGTTACACAGCTCAGGCATCTCTCAGGAAGAGCACGCGGTCCGCCCAGGACTCCTCATCATGATCCGCCGCAATCCGACAAAGCGCGCGCACCAATCCGCCTATGACATTGGAGCGCACGGTGCGACTGTGAATGAGGATGACACCGGCATGATGTTCGCCGGACTCGAGCAGCTCCTTGAGCAGCAACGGTATGGAGTGAACATCGTAGGTCACAAGCACTCGTCGCTCCATCGCCGCGGCATCGAGGAGCTCGCGATCCGGAACAGTGCGGTAGAGTCCCCGCTGCTATTCTCCGGCCAGAACGGCATCAATGCCTCCGATGCGGAGCTCCCGCGCAACTCCTGACGGGAAGTGTGCCTCAAGAAGCAGTCGGATCAACGATAGCGGTCTCAAGATTGGGGATCAACTGACGCAGATCCGCTTCCGACTTGGCATTGTCCTGGATCGCGTAATTGATCTCCTCGGGGTAAGTGGCCGCGTAGGTGAGCGCGGCACGGACGGCCGCGGGGGCAATCTCCAGTCGATCTGCTGTGCCCTCAATATCGCGCTGGAGAACGATCGAAAAATCAACGATCTGCCAGATGGCCAGCCGGCTGCCCTTCAGGTATGCTTGGCGCCCGGCCGGCGAATCGTGAAACTCGATGAGCGCAAACTCGCTCTGCCGCAAGGACTCCTCAAGGAACACCGCGGCTGTCTCCGAGAGCGTCCGGCCCATTCTTCGCGCGGACCGGCTCAGTCGGTCCACCTGCTGGTCCTTTAACCGTAGGCTCAGTACCTTACTCATGCTGCCTTTCTCGCGTTGTCGCGGCGAGCGTGAGATGCCGCGAGTTACGGTGTAGACGTTGTCACGATGAACCAGTCTGCCCTCAGTCTGGAGATCGCCCGCTACGCCGCCATCATCCAGAAGCTCGGCGCAGCGGCGGCCAGCACAGATTATTCACCGGTGTCCTCCGCCGGTCTTCCCGTATTCAATGACCTCAAAGTAGGGCTAAGCTCCGCGCTCCAGGAGCCATGCCCGCATCTCGTGACTATCCTCGGACCTGGGTTCACGGACGCTCTGCGTATCCAATGACGTGGTCGATAGGCTATCACAATGGACGACGCGCAGCATGCACGGTATCCGGGGCCAGGCGCCCATCACTCAAAATGGGTATGCGAGGTCGTTGCACCAGCGGCGCAAGACGCCTGCGCTTCGAATCCAATCTGGTAGTGCTGACCATGGAGGCGTCGCTCTTCACGCTAGGGCCTCGCGATGAGGTCGATGCCCTCTTCAAACATCTCACTCGAATCCGCTAGTCAGTATCCTCGCCCGTGTTGCCAACCCCGGTGTCGACCGCGCCAAGGCCAACGAATCGATCAGTCGACTAAACCAGAGTCTGGCCCATCTGCACAGTGTGCAGATGGAAGGTGCCCGTCCCTGAAATTCGCGCGAGGCGGGTCACGTGGAAGGAGTGGATAGGTGTGGATGACATGCAAATCGATACAGCCAATCTACCAACCCTTCGCGCATAGCCAAGACTCCAGAGTGGCCGGTGTGTACTTTCGATACTTCTCAAAAACAGCTCAGCAACCTTCCCGTTCCTCAGAATGTTGATTTAGCCGTTCGGCCAGGAACTATTCTTGCGTTATTGGGCCCATCCGCCTCGGACTATTCGACCGCGAAGCGGCCATTCACGGGTCCCGAAGTAACGACCCGGGGAGACATCTACATGACACACCAAGATCGGGATATTGCCAAGGTATTTCGATGCTTTCCTCTGCGCTCTATCCGCGCATACCCGTCTTTGGACCCGCGCACATCCGCGGAGCTGGGAGGGGAATTAGACCTTCTAGTAGACCTGGATCACCTACACTACTCAGACGCGGACACTGAGGTCGCCATCCCGAAGCCTTTCTTATGACGCTCATCCCAACTTCACCACCACGGGCATCGCCATCCAGGGCTGAGAGACTGCTCAATCAATTCATTCAGGTTGACGGCCTTTCGATCCATGCGCGCGTGGCATTTCCACCGGTATCACACGGTACCCCAGTGGTTCTGGTCCATGGGCTCGTGGTATCCAGTCGCTATATGATGCCGACCGCGGAGCTCCTTGCCGGGGACACGCGAGTCTATGCGCCGGACCTGCCGGGCTATGGCCTGAGCGAGAAGCCCCCGGGGATGTGCAGCGCACCGGCGCTGGCCGGCGCGCTTGACCGCTGGATGAGCGCGCTTGGACTGGAACCAGCCCTGGTGGTGGCCAACTCGTTTGGGTGTCAAATTGCTGCCCACCTGGCGGCCACATATCCGTCACGCGTTCAGGAGCTCGTGTTGCTGGGGCCCATGGTTGACCCACGAACGCGAAACCTGCTGAAGCTGGTGGCCCGCGGATTGGCCAATGTGCCCCTGGAGCCGCCTTCACTGGGCTGGATTATCTTGCGCGACCTGTTGGCCATGGGCATCCCTCGCGCGCTGGCGCTGGTCTGGGCCATGTTGACCGATCGCATCGAAGAGACGCTCCCACGAGTGCTCGCGCCGACGCTTGTCGTTCGTGGAGAGCGTGACCCAATGGTCTCCGGGGAATGGGTCGAGGAGCTCGTCCAACGACTCCCTCGAGGTCGATCAGCGGTAATTGCGGACGCCGGGCACGCGCTGAACTACAATGCACCGGGCCGGGTTGCGTGTCTCATTCAGAGTCTGATTCACGTACCACCCCAGGCCGTTCGCGCTTCCTGAGTGTCGGGCTCGGCGGGCCGCGCGTGGCCGTTCCAGCCTGGACCAATCGATCACGAGTGAGTGGGGCATATGGTGATTTCTCGCTCGGCCGCGGTGAGCGACAGCGTTGGCGGCCACTTCGTCCGCGTGGGAGACACCCCGGTCTATTACGAAGTGCTCGGCGCGGGCCCTCCGCTGGTGCTGATTCACGGCCTCTCCGGCTCCGGTCGATGGTGGGCAAAAAATGCCCTGGCGCTCGCCAAACACCATCGGGTGTTCGTGGTGGACCTCGCGGGCTTTGGCCGAAGCTGCGCGGCGCAACGCGTGGTGCTTGACGAGTGCGGAGCATTCCTGGCGCAATGGATGGACGCTGTAGAGCTCGTGCAGGCATCCATCGTAGGGCACTCCATGGGCGGCTTTATCGCGGCCAGTCTCGCGGCGGACGCCCCAGACCGTGTGGATCGCCTGGTGCTCGTAAACGCGGCCGTGCTTCCCTTGAGTCACGCTGACTTGATCCTGCGATTTGGTCTGGCTCGAGTGCTTCTCTCGATCTCACCTGGATTTCTGCCCGTGCTGATGACCGACGGCTGGCGGGCAGGGCCACTTTCGGTGGTGGGCGCGGCCCGAGACTTATTGCAGGCAGATATTCGAGCCAAGCTCAGTCGCATCGTCGCGCCCACGCTGCTACTCTGGGGAGCCAACGATCGTCTGCTGCCGCCCGAGCTCGGGCGGCAGCTTCAGACAGCTCTTCCAAATGCTCAGCTCGAAGTTATCGATGGTGCTGGGCACAATCCCATGTGGGACCGGCCAGATTCGTTTAACCGATCGGTCCTGGCGTTCCTGGCACTGGATTCCCAGGATCAATACCGAGTGACCGGATTCCGGTCCCGTACGCTCGATGTTCACACTCTACCCAGGACCGCTATGATTGGCCGATGCTGACCCATGTCGTGGTCAGTCAAGGGAGGGCGTATCAATGGCAACGGAGCTGGATGACGTCAAACGTCAAGTAGCGATTGCAAATCGAGTACTCGCAGAGGTAGGTTTGGCATCAGGAGTGCTGGCGACGCTGGGACACGCGAGCATGCGGGTGCCCGGTGATCCTGACAAATTTGTGGTCAAGGGTCGTGGATACACCATTGACGCACTGGCCGCAATGACCCCAGAGGACATGGTGGTAGTGGATCTTGAGGGGAACAAGGTGGGCGGACCACCCAACTCCACACAATGCTTCGAGGTCAAGATGCATTCCTGCTTGTACCGAACCCGGCCGGATGTGCAGGGCATTGTGCACGCCCATCCGCGCTACACCGTGGTCATGGGCATCCTGGGCGCCACGCTCACGCCCATGTGCAACGAGGGCATTGATCTGGTACGCAAGCCGCTACCCATGTATCCGCACAACAAGATCATTCTCTCCGATGAGGAAGGGATGGACGTGGTCAATGCCATGGGCGATGGCGCGGCCGTCCTGCTCTTCGGCCACGGCGCCACCACCTCGGGAGCATCGGTGGATCAGGCAGTGATGAACATGTGGCTCCTTGAGGAGCAAGCCCGCATGAACTGGATTGCCTACTGCGCCGCTGGACCAAACCACCCGTTCATTCCAGAAGAGCTCATTGAGGAGGGCAAGAATCGCCCGCAACTTCCGGAGCTGGCCCACTTTGCCGATTCCTTCGGCGCCGGAAAGGCCCGGGCCAATGTGAATGGGAACTGGATGTACTATTCCAACAAGGTCACGAAGGAGCTGGATCGCGAGCTCGCTGGGGGCTAACGGTCCGTCACAAAGGGATTGATGTGCGTCACGGCAGAACCGCATCCTGTAATGGTGCGGTTCCTCCCGCGAGCTCCTCACCACCGGCATCGGCCATTTCCGCCGGCACCGAGCCGCGACCGTCAGCGAGCGGCTCGGTGCGGTAACCTTATCTGATACAGGTGAGCGGGGAATCTAGAAGAGGCGTTGTACGCCAGGCGGGCAATTGATATCTGGGCGGCACACTCCTCCCCGCTGGGCCCGTTTGAGCAGCCACCCCACAGGGCGGAGCTCCGGGTAGACGATGTGTACACGGATGAGCCCCAGCGTGAGCCGCCGGTGCCGGGACTCTACAACTGCGGTATCAACTCATACCGCTCGGAGATGTATCACCTGCGCCGGCTCGGCCTGAGCCACTTCGAGAAGGTTTTCATTACGGAGTCAGGCTAGCGGCATCGCGATACGCAGAGGCCCAGCCGTGACCGGACTAGCGCCACGACTGCCGCTCGGGAAGCCGCGGACAATCTCATCGCCGCGTACGATGGCGATGCCCTCTGGGGGCGCTTCACGGCACACTCCTGGACGCCCTGGATGTGGGATACGGACGTGCAAGGCGTCGTGCTCTTTGCGCTCGGCGGCGACCCGTCGAAATAGGGCCACACGAACTATCTTGACCTGGGCGAACGCGGCCATGGACTGGGCATGAAGCCAGGGGTCGCAGGGCTGAGAAAATAGGGCATTGCACTGAGACAGGCTGTGCTCTGGACAGCGGCTGTGATTGATCCTTCACAGCCACCGCGGGTTGGGAATGCACGGGGGGACACCGATGCTCAGCTCTTAACACTCGCCAGCATCACTCCGCACTCCACGGCGCTGGCGCGCACACGGCCGCGGCACCAACTCATCCATCTACTTCTGAGCTCTCATCCCTCGATGGCAGCTATGGACCGCATGTAGCGATCAGAGCTACGATGAGACCCAGATACACAGCGACCATGAGTCGCCACGAACGCCGAGCTCGCGTGGCTTTGCCAGAACCACGTCTGCTGAAGTGAAACATCTCGTCCTGCCCGCTGCTCCATTGGTGAAGGAGACCAACCCATGACTCACGATGCGCTGCGTACCCTCCTGCCCCTCGCCGGTTGGCCCGAGACCCGAACCCAGGAAGTTGAGATCTCCGAGTGCCCAGATCCGATCCTGCCCACGTCATTTCGCATCGGTGAGACCAGCAGCGCCGCCCTGGCGGCCGTGGGGCTGGCTGTGGCCGACCTCTGGGAACTGCGCACCGGTCGACGGCAAGCGATAGGCGTTGACACGCGCCAAGCCACCGCGTCGCTCCGCAGCACCAAGTATCAGCATATGGATGCTGCCCAGGTAGACACGGAGCACAATTCCATCATGGGGGCGTATCCCACAAAGGACGGTCGCTGGGCGTATCTGCATGCTAACTTTCCACACCATCGCGCGGCGGCACTGAGCGTGCTGGGCGTGACGGAAGACCGTGCTGCGGTGCGTCAGGCAATGGCGCAATGGGCCGGCCTGGATTGGGAAGAGGCCATCAACGCCGCTGGCGGCGCCGGTGGCATGGTGCGCACGTTGGACGAATGGGCTCAGCACCCACAGGCTGCCGCGGTAGCCTCCCTGCCGCTCATTGAGATTCTCAAGATTGGCGAGAGCCCCGCGGAGGCGCTCCCCGCGGGTGACCGGCCGCTCTCGGGCATCCGCGTGCTGGATCTCACCCGCGTTCTGGCCGGCCCCACTTGCGCGCGCACGCTTGCCGAGCATGGCGCCGACGTCCTGAAAATCACTGCGCCGCACCTGCCCGTGATTCCCTATCAAGAGTATGACACGGGCCACGGCAAGCTCTCAGCCCAGCTCGACCTACGCCAGCCCCAGGATCTCGAGACGCTCCAGGGGCTGATCCGCGAGGCCGATGTCTTCTCGCAGGGCTACCGCCCTGGCACGCTGGCCGCGCGCGGACTCTCACCGGAGGCACTAGCCGAGCTACGGCCGGGCATTGTCTGCGTCACCCTGAGCGCCTTCAGCCACCTGGGCCCCTGGGCGCACCGTCGCGGTTTTGACACGGTGGTCCAGATGGTCAGCGGCATCGCTGACCGCCAGAGTCAGCTCTTCCCCGGCAAGGAGCCCGGGCCACTCACCTACCCCGTCTCAGCCATTGACTATCTGACCGGCTACCTGATGGCCTTTGGCACCACGGTGGCTCTGGCCCGCCGCGCCCGCGAGGGCGGGAGCTGGCTCGTGCGCGCCTCCCTCGCCCAGACCGGCCGTTGGCTGGTGAGCCGCGGCCAGGTTGCCGAAGCCGAGCTCCAAGACGTCACCGATGACTTTCTGCCTGAGGAGATTGAGCGCTGGTCCATGTCCACGGACACCCCCATGGGTCGCCTCCAGCACCTCGCGCCCGTCCTCCAGCTCTCCGAGACTCCACCTCGCTGGGACCGCCCCACGGTGCCGCTGGGGTATCACGAGCCAGTGTGGCCCTCGTGATCAGCAGCTCAGTCTTATCGCCCTGGTTAACGTGGCCTGAATCCCTGCGCCAGAGTCCGTGGTTGGGTGCTCGGTGGAGATCTGCCTCCATCGGGGGTTTAAGAGTTTCGGAGATTGTCAGATGTTCACCGCAGAGGCTCGGAGACGCGGAGACAATCCTTCGCTCACTCTGCGTCTCCGAGTCTCCGCGGTGACTATTTGTCCCATGGAATCTGGACGCGTACCACGGCGAGCCCATTCCTTCGCTGGAGCTTTGCAGTGCGGGCAATAATTTTCGATTTCGATGGCGTGGTGGCAGATACCGAAGAGAGCCACCTGGCCAGCTATCAGGCCGTGCTGGATGCGCGGGGCCACGTCCTCAGTGCCGATGATTACCGCACCGGCTATATTGGCCATGATGACCGGGGGGTGTTCGCCAGGTTCATGGCCACGCAGAGTTAAAGGGGCGCGTCTATCTGGAGCTCATCCGTCAGCATGTGAGCATTTTTCCAGGCGTGTGCGAGCTGATACGCTTGGCCGCGACTCACTATCCGCTGGCCATTGCTTCCGGCTCGCTGCGCCCCCAGATCGAGCACATCATCGAGAAGGCCGGCATCGGCGACGCCTTTGCTCACATTTCCAGCGCCGAGGATATCCGCCAAGGCAAACCCGATCCCGAGATCTTCCTACACGCTTTGACCGGTCTGAATCGAGGGGCAGCGCTCGACGAGCCAATTGTCCCAGCCGACTGTCTGGTGATCGAGGACTCCCGTCCGGGCGTGCGGGCAGCTCGCGCCGCGGGAATGAAGGTGCTTGCCGTCACCAACACGCATCCAGCTGACGAGCTACAGGAAGCGGACGCGATCGTCGGCTCATTGGCGGGGGTGAACTTGGTTCAACTGAAACGACAGCTCTGGGCGCCATAGCGCTCTGGCGTGCCCGCGAGGCCGCCTCGCGTATTCAGGGACGCCCTCACTTTGCAGAGAGCCATTCGCCAAATTACGCTCGTGTCCGTCTCTCCCTGCGCTCAGGCGCGCTATCGCAGGGAGATATGTCTACGGCAGTCAACGCTGCATCGGCCTTTGACTTCGGAGACCGAGTCGAAGTCTACACTCTCATGCCGACTTGAAGTCGGTCAGTTAAACTACGACTCTGAGGTCGGACTATGGCAACTCTAGTTGGAGCAAAGGGGCAGGTCGTGACTGATCAGCCTATCCGCGAGCGATTGGGCGTGTCCCCAGGAATGCTTGCCGTCCAGACCGTTGACGATAACACGGTTGTGATTCGCTTCTTGCCTGCAGAACATAACGAATCACTGGCCGGCAGCTTGCGCCCGCACGTCAAGCGCTGGCCTTCGAGCGAGCAGGAGCGCCAACAGTGAGAAGACACGGCCTGGGCAGATGAGTCTGCCCAGCGCCATACCGCGCCATATCACACTGATGTCCTGTGTTGCCCGTCCAACCTAGTGGGCCAGTCGGCACGTTCAGGACCATTGATGCCGGAGCTCCCGACCGGAGCGCGGGCATTGGCGATCCTCGTGACAAGTGACCCACCAGTACGAAAGGGCGGATGTGACGCGGTGGAGTGCGGGGTGGTGTCGGGCATCTTGCCCGACAGTCCGGCCCTATAGAAGCGGATTCTGTCGGGCAAGATGC
>JBJXFJ010000305.1:0-8555 GCA_046154735.1 Chloroflexota bacterium
CGGATGTCTGGATCTTCCAGAGCGGAGGTTGGCCGGGGATGCCGATGCCGATGGCGGGGGCGATAGCGGATGCCGTAGGGGCGACTGGCGGTCGCCCGCGCCCCCACCGGGAACGCAAGGAATCGGGCGCGACATCCATGGGTTCAGTGGTCGCTGACCGGGAGGTCGCGGCGGGCGACCGGCCAGTCGCCCCTACGGATGTCTGGATCTTCCAGAGCGGAGGTTGGCCGGGGATGCCGATGCCGACGGCGGGGGCGATGGCGGCTGCCGTAGGGGCAACTGGCCAAATACGGTTTAGTTGAGCCAGGAAGAGTGCGTGGTGAAGGGTGAGGAGGGACCGTGAATGGGCCGAAAACAGACTCGTCCGCCGTGGCTGCTTGCACTCTTCACTCTTAACTAAACCGTATTGGGCGGAGACGCCTGTCCCACCCCAATGGTCCTATTCATGTCAAGTGACCCGCTAGTGGGCTGTTACCGCGGACCTGTCGCACGCATCTGGCTCACACGGATTCAAAGCGTCGGTTGGGCGGTATGATGTGTCATGCCATTACGGGTGAACGGCCGCCGGCTTTTGCTCCCTCAGCGGACACTCCGCCTGGTGCTCCTCTCCATGTCACTCGCGTGCGTTCATGCGCCCAATGGAGATGCAGTGACCACAATGGATTGCTCCCGCCTCGCTGATAACTTGCGCCAACTCGTGGACGCACCGGACCCAATGGCCGCGGCAGATCGAGTTGGAGCTCCCACGGCGGGCGGCAAGGTCCGCGTGGTTGCCGAGTTAGAGCCTGACCGAGAAGTACCGCCGGATCTTCCGGGCATCATTGAGGCGCAGTATCTGCCGCTCGTCCAGGTTCTCATCGAGCCCGCTCAATTGTGTACGCTCGCGATGCATAGCGGAGTCGTCCGCGTGCGGGCGCCACTCCGCGCGGTGCCTCAGCGGTCCCAGGGAGCTGGCGCGGGGCTCGGTCGCTAGGACCCCGCACCGAAGAACAAGGGGTACGTTCCGCAGCCATCCGTGATGCTCAGCTCAGCAGTATAGGCTCCGCTGCCAACGACTCTCTGGATGAAGAAGGTTGGGGACGACGCAAATGTGCTCATACTCTGGCCGTTAGAGGTGAGCGTTCCTCCGCTGAATTCGACGTGTGCGCTCGTTAGCTTAGTTGCAGTGATCGATCCAATGAGCCCATGGCCCGCACCGAGACTGACCTGAAGACGCCCGCTACTTACGGGTGTTATGGAGCGCTGGACGTGGGGACGAGGGGACGGGCACGATGATGGAGGCGCTCCAAGGCTCAACTTGCCTACGCCAAAGACATTGTCCTTTCCGCCAGCGCCGAGATCCACAGCTCGGCTTTCAAGAAATGCCTGGATCTGCACGTCCACAAACGACGGATTCGCCTGCTTCACCAGTGCGGCGGCACCCGCGACCGTTGGTGCCGCCGCACTGGTGCCGGCAAAGCCTGAGAAACTGCTGCAGTTGACGAAGTTACCAGCGGTGCCATTGCCCATTCGGTCCGGGCCGATGATGTCCGGCTTGATCCGGCCGTCAATGGTCGGTCCCTGGGAGCTGAAGGGCTCGATCGCGTCGTTCTGCCAACAGTGGGCACCCACGGCAAAGGCGTGCGGTGAGGAAGCCGGCTCAGTGACGCTGCCCGCGGGGGTCGGGTACTCCAGAGGGCTGCCGCCAAACTTGAATATATCAAGCCTTGGCGTCTGATTGGCGCTAAATTTCTCGATGGCGATGAAGAAATTCTGGGTCGGTCCCGTGTTCGTGTAACAGAGTCCTTCGGTCGGTTCTGCGCCGCCTGTTTGGTCGAAGGTCGAAGTTGCCACGGATGCGCCTGTTGAGGAAAGCGCAAGGTACAGATCGTAGTCCTGCGTCGAGGTCGGCCAGTTGTCCCATTTCAGAAAGACGCAAAGGTCCCCGCCCGCGTCAACCGTGACGGTGTTCCCTTGATCCGTCCCGGAGAAGTTGTGAAAGTCATCAGGCGGCGAATCGGTGTCACTGAAGGTGCCACTCCAGTGAGACTCCGAGGCGTTGCCCGCGGAGTTCACCCAGAGAATACCGTTGGAACGAGCATCGGCCACAATGGCATCGGGTGAGCCTGCTGCACCGCTCCCGTCGCCTCGGCTTGAGTTGTACCAGCCCACGGAGTGATTGATGATGTGCACGCCCTGCGCCTTAGCGTAGTTTAAGGCTTGGCCCAGCTCCACCTGTGTCCCGACACACACGAGGTAGAGCTGGGCCTGGGGGGCCATCTCATGAACGATCTCCGCTACAGCCGTCCCGTGATCCTCTGGTCCATCAAACCCACCCGCACAGAAATCCTGGGTTACGACGGTATTCGGAAGGTCTCCTGCTGCTTGACGCGCGGAAAGCCCGGCAAAGCCCAGGTCAATGATGGCGACCTTAACGCCGGCGCCGTTGACAGCATTGATTTGCCATGCCATCGCTCCAGTGGATGGCACTTCCTCGCCGAGAACGGAGTGAGACACCGGGCGTAAGGGTGGCGCCACCCTGAGCACGTCGGTACGGTTGGCAATGTTCTGGAGCGCGCTGACTGGGACAAGTGCCTGGATCAGGTTGGCGTATTCGGCCTCCGCGCGCCCGCCCAGCGCAGCAACCTGAGTTGCCACCTGACCGCGAGTACTGGCAACTGCGGAGATCACCACGCGGACGAGACCATTCACTGTCTTCAATCCACCCTGGCGCGCTTCTGCAATGGCGACCGTTGGTCCCCGCTCTCGCTCCACTCTGGCTGCCCTTGCGAGCAGCGTGTCGAGCTTCTTGTGCTTGTCGACTGCCACACCTTGAGTCACTGGTGCCCGGTCGTTGCCATGGAGCGCGGTTGCGAGAGGTACGCGCGTGGGAACTATGAGCGTGGAAGCCCCGTGGGAGGCTGCGCGTGGTGGAATCTCGCTCGCCCGCGGAACGGTCGTTGCAGTCGCCACTCGCCGCTGCACCTGCTCAGCCTCTCGTGGCATCGTCGCCTCACTGGCCACGGAGGAAGGCGCCAAATTGGACTGCGCAATAAAGCCGCGCCGGCCATCGGCGGTCTCCACGAGCGCCCAATCGCCAACCTCGATGTCCTGATACACACCGTGGAGGCGCACCTCCGCGCCATCCTCGATATGGCCGACGATAGCCGCGGACTCCCACGGCTCCTGCCGGAGCACGGCGCTGCTGCCGTCTGGGCTGGTCACGATGCCTACTTCTGAGATCTGGCCCGCGATCAGCGTTGAAGATGGGAGCAGCGTGAGGAGCAAGGCCACCACGCTGCAGACGTGGACGAGGCGAGATGTACGCACCGCTCCCTCAATTGTTGCGGATATACGGAGGACCACGGCACTGTGCGCCTAGTCTCGTGGCGTCCGAGCTCCAAAGTGCCGGCATGGTACCAGGGTGAGTCAATGCGCGGCCAAGGCGCTATGATGGTATGGGGTAACGCGCATGTTGAGGTGGGCAGATGGTGAGTGAGCGAGGTGGCTGCAGCTTCCTTTTCGCTCAAGGCGTACCTGGCGCTACGCTCACACCCGAGTCAATTTCGCAGTCCCAACAGCTCATTGCACGAGCCGCACGCGAGTTTGTGGATCACGCGATTCGCCCGCATATAGATCAGATCGAAACGCTGGACGTGAAGCTCACGGTACGTCTCCTGAAGGATGCCGGCGATCTCGGATTGCTTGGTGTTGACGTGCCGGAGCAATTCGGCGGCCTCAATTTGGACCTGGTCACCTCCATGCTCGTGGCGGCGGAGCTAGCCCGGGCTGGTTCCTTCAACGTGAGTTTCAGCGGCCATACCGGCATCGGCACGCTGCCACTGGTCTACTTTGGGACACCGGCGCAGAAGCAGAAATACCTCCCCGGCCTGGCCAGTGGCCGAACGCTGGCCGCGTATGCGCTGACCGAGCCAAGCTCCGGTTCAGATGCGCTGGCAGCGCGCACCACGGCCCGGTTGAGCGAGAGCGGCCAGCAGTGGATCCTGAACGGCACCAAGCAGTGGATCACCAACTCCGGTTTCGCGGATCTCTTCACGCTCTATGCCAAAGTTGACAGTGAGCGCTTCTCCGCGTTTCTCATTGAACGCGATACCCCGGGGCTCAGCATCGGGGCAGAAGAGCACAAGATGGGTCTACACGGCTCCTCCACCTGTAGCGTACAGCTCGAAGACGCGCGCATTCCACGAGAGAATCTCCTGGGCGAGGTCGGCCGTGGTCACATCATCGCCTTCACCATCCTCAATCTCGGGCGGCTTAAACTGGCGGCCGGGGCTGTTGGCGCATGCAAGCACGCGCTGGCGCTGGCCACGCGGTACGCACAAGAGCGGCGCCAGTTTGGCCGAGCCATCATTGAGTTCGGTCTGGTACGCGACAAGCTGGCCGAGATGGCCCTCCAAACCTACGCGGCGGAAACAATGATGCTACGCACGGCCGGGCTCATGGATGCGTCAATGGCAACGCTGGATGCCGCTGAGGACCGCGGGCAAGCGGCCGGCGAGGTGCTCAGCGAGTACGCGGTTGAGTGCGCCATCAATAAGGTCCTGGCCACCGAGGCGCTGGATCTGGTGGCGGACGAGGCGGTGCAGATCCACGGTGGCAACGGCTTCATGGACAGTTACGAGATCTCACGCATCTATCGCGATGCGCGGATCAACCGGATTTTTGAAGGCACCAATGAGATCAACCGGCTGCTCATCACCACCCAGATCCTGCGGCGGATCGACCGCGGCTCCATTGCTCTACCGGCCACCTGGGGCGAGGACTACCCTCCCAGAGACGCGGCGCAGCGCCCGCCGTGGGCAGACATCCTCCGCTGGGCGGCCAGCGAAGCCTACGAGGTGGCTCTGGAGCGATTTGGCTCAAGCCTGCCGGAAGAGCAAGAGGTAATGGGTCGCCTGGCCGACCTGACTATCGATCTCTTCACTGTTGATTCCGCCATGCTCCGCGCGGCCGCCGTTGCCGAAGCCGAGCGGCCCCTGCACCAGGATCTGTCCGACCTCATCGCGGCGCGTGCCATCGCTCGGTCTGAATCCATCTGTCGCGACCTCGCCGAATATCTGGGCGATGAGCGCGTGGGCGCAGGGCTGAACGTGATTGTCAATCGACCGGCGGAGAATGCAATTCTGATACGGCGCAGGATCGCGAACGCGGTCGTCGCGGGGAATCACTATCCCCTGGGGCCGCGCGCCTGACCCCCGGGATCGTATACTGCGCCCTGAGTGATCCATATGTCTAACACCCCTGCCCGCACCCTCAATCGCCAGCGCCTCCTTTTCGGACGCGATGATACGCCCGGAATCGTTGCCGTCCGTGCCACTATGCAGGGGCAGGCGGATGTTTGGCGTCGTGTCAATGACGAGGTGATTCACGAGCGGGTTGAATTCCCGAATTGGCTGCTGGTATCTGACATCGCCCCGCTGGAGGCGCTCAGCCCGGCGCGGATGTCGTTCGACGAGATTCGGGATGCCATGCCGGATCCGGCCGACGGCCTCGCTGTGGTTGAGCTTGATGGAACGCACCCGCTGCGTTACCTCGTGCTCACCACGCGCTTTGATGAAGTGGAAGCCGCGCTTTCTGAGGCCAATGGCACATCATCTCGCGCCGATCTCCGTTCCCAGGCGCTCATTCGTGACGCCACTGAGCAATATCTGATGCTGAGCGGCCGCACGTACTACGGGGGCATGGCCTTTAGCGACGTGCGCCGTCTGCAGTTTGACCTCGAGACCACGGGGCTGAGCAATACCACGGATACGATCTTCATGATCAGCATCCGCGATAGTACCGGGTTTGAGACGCTGATCGATACCGGCTCCATGGATGAGGCCGAGCTGCTGCGTGAGTTTGTCCGGATCGTTCGTGAGCGGGACCCGGACGTTATTGAGAACCACAATATTTTCGAGTTCGATATCGCGTTTGTGATTGAACGGGCCAGGGTGCTGGGGGTAGAGCTGCCCCTGGGCCGGGATCGCCGCGGGTTCTCCAAGTCTGTTGACAATCTCAAGCTGGGTGAGCGGAACGAGCGCTTCACACGCTACCGTTTGGTCGGTCGCGAAATCATCGATACGCTGCACGCCGCCAAGCGCTTCAGCTCCATTCAGCGCGATCTTCGGAGCCGTGGGCTCAAGCAGGTGGCGCAGTACTTCGGTTTTGCCCGTGAAGATCGCGAGTATGTGCCCGGCGCCGAGATCTGGACGATTTTCCAATCTGACCCCGACCGCATTCGGCGATACGCCTCCCATGACGTGGAAGAGGTCGATGAGCTGAGCCAGATGCTCATGGGTTCGCCGTTTGCCCTGGCATCCATCGTCCCTCGTCCGTATGAGCGCATTGCCACCGCCGGTCCGGCACAGGGTCTGATTGAGCCGCTCATGATCCGCGCGTACCTTTTAGAGGGCCACTCACTGCCGCAAGGCGCGGCGGCCGGAGGCACCTACGCTGGCGCAAGCACCGAGCTCTTTACCAGCGGCGTGCTGCACCACATTGTCAAAGCGGATGTGGCCTCACTCTATCCCAGCATTATGCTGAGCTACGGGATTGGCCCAGAGTCGGATCAGCTCGGCGCGTTCGGTGAGATTCTGGCAGAGCTAACCAAGCTGCGCCTATTCCATAAGGATCAGGCGCGCAAGGCCGCGCCGGGCAGCCGCGAGCGACAGGCGAGTGAAGCGCTCTCTGGCGCCATGAAGGTGCTGATCAATTCGTTCTATGGGAGCCTGGGCACCAGCTTTGCCCTGTTTGGCGATCTCCGGGCGGCCAGCGAGGTCACGCGGCGCGGACGTGAAGTGCTGGCCCAGATGCTCCAGTCGCTGGAGAAACGCGGACTCACGTTGATCGAAGCAGACACGGACGGCGTGCTCTTCAGCGTGCCGGAGAGCTGGGTGGAATCCGATGAGCACGCCCTGATTGCGGAGATTAACACCGAGCTGCCGGACGGCATCATTGTGGAGCATGACGGCCGCTACGCGGCCATGTATAGCTACGCGGAAAAGAACTACGTGCTCAAAGGCTACGATGGGAAGATCAAAATCGTTGGCGGTTCATTTCGATCAAGCCGTTGGGAGCCGTATGGCGAGCGATTTGTGGCTGATGCCGTGGCCATGGTGCTGAATGACAACATCGCGGGGATTCGCGAGCTCTACAAATCGACCTGCGAGGACCTGCGCGCGCGCCGCCTTCCAATTGAAGACGTGTGCACCATGATCACGGTCACCAAGTCGCCTGATGAGTACCGCAAGGCCAAGCGGCGTGAGGAGCAGTATGAAGTGCTCCTGGCGGCGGGCCACACCACCTGGCGGTCCGGTGAGCGTATTCGCTACTACCGAGCCAAGGGCAATGCCAAGAAGCTGATCGAAGATTTCGCGGATGACTACGATCCCGAGTATTACTGCAAACGTCTCCGCTCAACCTTTGCCGCCCGCCTCTCCAAAGCCATTGACGAGGACGGCCTCAAACGCCTGCTCGATGACCAGGGCGACCTCTTTGGCGCGGACCTCGGCGAAGTGCGCTTGCTCACCAGCATAGAGCGCACCGTGGGGCAGTTCTAAGCGACGGCTCTAGTGCTCCGTCCAAATTGGTTTGTGGGGCTCCTCTGCCACCGGTGGTGTCGGGCATCTTGCCCGACAGTGAAAAACTTACCGCGCGGCGACGAGCGGGAACGCCCGATACTGTCGGGCAAGATGCCCGACACCACCGACTGCATCCACCCAACAATCCGTGATTGACAGTGCTCTAGCCTGGCTCTCCGTGAGGCAGGTATCCATCAGGTGGTTGAAAATCATCCAGTAAGTGGTTGATTTTCAACCACCTGATGGATAACATTCGTCCGTGCGAGCGAGACATCTTGAATCGTCGGTTCGCGATGCGCTCGGCGATACGCCGATCGTGCTCATCGTGGGCGCGCGCCAAACCGGCAAGAGCACGTTGGCGCGCCGAGTTGCAGACGGAAACTTCTACCGGTACATCACGCTGGATCTCCTCCAGGCGCTCAGTGCCGCTCGATCCGATCCGGTTGCATTCATTGAGGGATTTCCCGGGCCCGTGATCATCGATGAGGTGCAACGAGCGCCGGAGCTGTTTCTGCCACTGAAAGCGGCAGTTGATCGGGACCGGCAACCGGGCAGATTTCTCCTCACCGGCTCCGCAAACGTCCTGTTGCTCCCCCATCTGGCCGAGACGCTGGTTGGACGGATGGAAGTCCTTGCACTTTGGCCGTTCTCCCAGGGTGAGATCGATGAGCAACGCGAGCGGTTCATTGATGTCGCGTTCTCAGACGTTGCAACGCTGCCATCAAGTGGAGCAGCCGAGCGCGAGACGGTGATCCGACGCATACTTCGGGGCGGATATCCCGAGGCGGTCATGCGCGATTCAGACGCGCGCCGAGGGGCCTGGTTTGCCGCGTATCTCGAGACCATGCTTCAACGTGAGATCCCCGACCTGGCACAGATTGAGGGAATCTTCGCACTCCGGCAGCTTCTCGCACTCATTGCCGCGCGCTCGCCTTCACTGGTGAATTACGCGGCGCTCTCTCGTGACAGCGGCCTGCCCCAGACAACGCTCAA
>JBJXFJ010000192.1:0-8732 GCA_046154735.1 Chloroflexota bacterium
TCAATGATGCGCATGCCTGTCTCCGCACGCGCGGCGAGTGCCCGAAACTCGTCTGTGTTTCGGCTCTGGAGTCTCGGTACCACGTAATCCAGATCGTGCTTCTCTTGAAGCACTCCGGGCGCAAACGCGCTGGTAATGGCGACGACCGTCGTAAGGTACGGATATTGATCGGCTTCAACACGGCCCATCCAGCGGGCCAACTCGGCATATGATCTGCCGCGCTGCAAAAGACTATACCGGCCGATAAGCTCGGCCTCGTCAATCAGGAGCACCCAGCCTCGGAAACCAGCGGCCGCCATAAGCCGCGCAGCGAACTTAAATCGTTGAAGTGGAAGGTCCTTCACCGGGACTGCGCGGAGTGGATAGGTGGTCGCTTGCTGGATCTGCCTCATGCCAGCGCGGAGATCCGCAATCGCAAGCTTCTCGCCGGCCCAGAATCCACGGATCTTCTCAACCATCTCCGGATCATTGCTAAGTCGCTCATGCAACAGCATTGTGGCTGGGAAACACGGGCTGATATCGCCGTTCTCCCGTTCTGCCCAGTGGAACATATCGACATACTTTGGCGAGTCCTGACGCAGACGTACGGCTAACTCCTGAATCGCATGTCCCGTGATATTCGGGACAACGGCAGATTCGACCGCGGCCGTGAAGATCTTGCCAGGATCAAAGAGGGGCGTCTCCTTGCTTACGACGATGAGGCTGCAAACGAAATTCTCTTCCAGGGCGATATGCTTGAGATACTGAAGGAGGTGCGACTTTCCGGATCCAAACTCCCCCGCCACCAGCGTTCCTGGTACCTGGCCGCCGGCCAGAGCAGCCGTCTCCACAGTCGAGAGCTGTGCTCGGAATCGGCTCGTCACCTCGGTTTGACCACAGCCCAGCACCCTCACCGCGTCACGGTTCGGAACGCCATTCCGCAGTCCTTCAAGGGCTCGGCGTTGCTCCTTCTGGTGGGCCAATTGCTGAGTCACACTCACTCCTCGAGGCGAACGAGCGCCCCCATTGGATTCACGAGTCGCTCATCGCGGATCTCGTCCACAATTCGAAATTTCAGCGCGTCATAGGCTCCAAACCCGCGCCCGGCTGATTCCTCGAAAAGGAACTCTCTGGCGGGCATCACGATCATGAGGCAAGCCTCCATACGATCAGTGTCATCAATGAATTCACGGAGCACCTCGTACGCGTCAAGTACGGCGGCCTTTGAGTAGTAGACGCGGCCGTCGCCCGGATTGCGCGCAAGCGTAACTCGGGAAATATCGAGTACAACAACCAGGCCTGGGTGACCGGCGAGTCTGACCCAGCTCATGAGAGATTGAAACAAGTGCCTCGCACTGCCGCGGTTTACCCGGCTGAACACGTTGTACGGCTTAACCGCTGAAACTGCGAGGTTCCGTCCGGTGAGCCAGTCCGTAAGCACCTCGATCGTCGTTTCACCGTCCGGACCGCCGGACAACTCTGCAAAGCAGAGGTGCGTGACTACAACGCGAAAGTCTTTGGCTAGCGACTGCTGCCTGAACACGCTGTTCTGTATCCACTTGCGCGCTTCAATGCGCATCAGGTCAACATCCATCTGATTCGCCGCGGCGAGCCGCACAACTAACGACTCGCTTCCCGGGGTGCATGACAGGTATCCAGCCTGCTCCGCGAGTTTCGCAATCACAGCTTGACTCAATTGCCGCCAGGGGACCTGGGCCGCAATAGAGAAAAACAACTGATCAACCATGTGGACTCGGATGTCGGCGGCCGACGCGCGCACGACGATATATCCGGCTTCATGTGCAGAACGCACGATCCCGTCCTCAATGTCCGGACGCCGCATCTCGTCCAAGGGAACCGCGAACTTTACTGCGGAGCCACCGTCCCGGATGAAGCTATCGAGGTATTCTGTGCGGAGAAACTCAAGCCACCGTCCTGGTCGAATCGTGGCCGTCACTCCTTAGCCCTCCGTGAATTGAACACTGTAATACTTCATCAATTCACCCGTGGGGGATACGAACGTAAACACATTGGTATCTCCTCTCACGCTAGTTTGCCAGGTCAGACGCGCCCCGGAGCTCGTGCACGTAATTGCTGGGTTACTATGATCAAGCATGTAGAGGTCACGTGCGAAGTCACTCTTGTCGTAATCTGCGCCCGCGCCGGGACGGAGCGTGAACGCCCGATAAATCCGCGCAAGCAATACTGGTGCGCCACCACCATCCGGCCCGGAGATCATCTGATACGCGCGGTAAAGGGCCTCAATGAAGCGCTCGCTAGAGTAGCCAACCTTTTTTGTCTGATTGGCTACCAGCGTCTCGACGAGATGGGACGGGCGGATCGCGGTGACCCGCTTTCGATCGATTCGAACCGCGAGCTCGCCAGTCAAAATCTGAATAATTGATGGATAGGCAACTAATCGCGCGTCACGCGATTGAATGGTCAGGCCAACACGCGCCGCTTCTTCTACCAGCTCGCCCTCGTAAGAATCACGAAAGTACTCTTTCTCCTGCTCCTCGGTAAACGGCCATGCTGCCTTCGCATTGGCTACCTCCTGCCGCGCAGTGTCAAGAGCAGCAACGATGCGCTCCGTTGTCCTTCTCAACCTGTTAATGTCGCCCTCTTGGGCGGCTTTCTGCATCTGCTTCGCGGCAGTGGCAACCGAACCAGCTGCCCGGGCAGCAGCCACCGCCGAGCGCTCCGCATCTTCAAAACCCCGTTGAAATGTAGGCACGCAATTCGCCTTCCTCTATGACATACGCGTCTTCCGCGGCGCTCAGATGAATAGGGGACATGTCTGTAAAGTATGACGCCTGACAGAAGCCGCCAGCATCATACTGCGTTTAAGTCGGAGCGCAACGCTCAAACGGTCGAGGCGCGCGTCGCGATAACCTGAACGCGTATCATGAGACTAGTCAGTTGACAAGACAGTGGTCTTGTCTGTAATCTCAAGGCACAGATCACCGGTCACAAGGGACACGGAATGCAGACTCAGACGGCGGGTGCGGTAGACCTCGTTCACGAGATTGAGCGGCTCAAGCGCGAGCGGAACGCGGTCATTCTGGCACATAATTATCAGATTCCAGAGATTCAGGATCTGGCGGATTACGTGGGTGACTCGCTGGGCCTCTCGCAGCAGGCAGCGAGTACTGAGGCGCCGGTGATCGTCTTCTGCGGAGTCCAGTTCATGGCTGAGACGGCTTCCATCCTCTCGCCCAATCGTACCGTGCTCCTGCCCGATCTGGATGCCGGTTGCTCACTGGCCTCGGGCATCACCGCTGATCAGCTTCGTGCCTGGAAGGCCGAGTATCCTGGAGCCGTGGTGGTGTCCTACGTGAACACGACGGCCGAAGTGAAGGCCGAGAGTGACTACTGCTGCACGTCGGGCAACGCGGTCAAGGTGATCCAGGCGATTCCGGCGGATCGAGAGATTCTCTTTCTCCCGGATATGTTCCTTGGCGCTTACCTGGAGCGGGTGACTGGACGAAAGATGCACATCTGGATGGGTGAATGCCATGTGCACGCGGGTATTGGCGCGCCGGAGCTACGGAAAGCTCGTGAAGACCATCCGAGTGCTGAGTTGATGATCCATCCGGAGTGCGGGTGTGCCAGTCCCGCGATGTACGCGGCGGCCAGCGGTGGGCTACCCATGGCCGGTGTCTCCATCTTGTCTACGGAAGGGATGCTGCGCCGTGCCGATGCGTCTCAGACCAAGGAGTTCCTGGTGGCCACTGAAACGGGGATTCTGCATCGGCTGCGCCGGGATCACCCGGAAAAGTCATTCCTGCCGGTCAGTGAGGATGCGGTCTGCCACTTCATGAAGATGATTACGCTGGAGAAGCTGTACCACTCACTGCGCGACATGCAGTACGAAGTGCGCGTGCCGACTGAAGTGGCTGATCGCGCCAGAGGCGCCATTCTCCGCATGCTGGAGATCGTCTAGGGGCATGACCGACGCACACGATGATATGACCGACCACTCACCAATAAGCGGTCCAGACCGTCTGAAGCTGGTTGATGCGTGAACGGGCACGAGCGTCGCCTCAATCTGCTGCGAAGCATTCAGGAGGGTGGCAGCCCCATTACCGGGACGGATCTAGCGCAGGCGCTTGGCGTGAGCCGCCAGATCATTGTCCAGGATGTGGCAGTGCTGCGGGCCGCGGGTGAGGAGATCATCTCCACTCCGCGCGGCTATATGCTCGTTGGCGGCCGCCCCACCGCACATCAAGCCATCCTGGTCACGCGCCATGCCCGACATGACGCGGTGGACGAGATGTCCATCATGGTTGATCATGGGCTCCGGATCATTGATGTGGTAGTGGAGCATCCAATTTACGGCGAGCTGCGGGCCCCCCTGATGTTTGGCTCGCGGAGCGATATCCTGGCCTGGCGTGACCGCATTGAAGCAACCGGAGCAGCGCTGCTTTCCGATCTGACCGACGGCGTCCACCTGCACACCGTGGAATCGTTCCAGCCGGAGCGCATTGAGCACGCCCGGGACGAGCTTCGCAAACGCGGCTTTCTCGTAGAAGATGCCGCGTGTATCGATCCGGAGCGCGGCGACTCATCACCGACACTTTCACACTGATCAGCGTAGCACTGGGAGGGGAATACTCATGAATGTACCGATTTGGGATCTCGAGGACATTGTTCGCCGCGCATTGGTCGAAGATATTGGCTCCGGCGATGTCACCACGGACAGCTTGATTCCTGAAGACGCAACAGGGACCGGCGTAGTGCAGCTCCGCCAGGGAGGTATCATTGCTGGCCTCGACGTGCTGGTCCTGACGTTCCGCCTGGTAGATCCAAATATCAAGGTGACGCTGTTCAAGCGTGATGGTGACGCGGTGAATCCAGGTGACGTGGTGGCCCGGCTGGAGGGTCCCGCTCGAGGCTTGCTGAAGGGCGAGCGCGTGGCGCTGAACTTCATTCAGCGCATGAGCGCCATTGCCACCGCGACCAATCAGCTCGTGCGCGCGGTTGAGGGTCTGCCGGTGCGGATCATTGATACGCGCAAGACCACGCCCGGACTGCGCCCGCTGGAGCGTTACTCGGTGCGCGCCGGCGGTGGGCGCAATCATCGCTACGGGCTGAGTGACGGCGTGCTCATCAAAGACAATCACCTGGAAGTCCTGGCACAAGAGGGTCACGGAATCACCGAAGCCATTCGCCGCGCGCGCGCGGCCATTCCTCACACCATCAGTATTGAGGTTGAGGTCGAGACGCTCGAACAAGCGCGTGAAGCGGCTGAGGCCGGCGCGGATGCGATTCTGCTTGACAACATGAGTCCAGCACAGATGCGTGAGGCCGTAACACTCATTGACGGCCGTGCACTCACTGAGGCTTCTGGAGGAGTCACCGCGGACAACATCCGCAGCGTGGCCGAGAGTGGCGTAGACCTCATCTCATCGGGTTCGCTCACACACTCCATCAAGGCGATGGACATAGGGATCGACTTCGAACTGGCGACCCGTTCCCTACCGGCTGGTGTCGCCTGAGCATACTTTGCTCAGGCCAGGGGGCGGATGAGGAACGGTAGTTAGCGCGGTCGTGCCGGGCTGTGAGCCCCATAGCGGGGGCCATCAGCCAGAACACGGTCTGAGTTATGGGCCAACACGACCGCGAAGTGTCCTTCAACAGTGTCACAATGGGTCAGCTACGCTCTGGTGGGGATGCTTGTGATCACTGACGGCGATTCCGAAGTTCTCTTTACCGTTCATCAGGGGTTGGCGCTCATCACGCTGAATCGCCCGCGGGCGATCAATGCCCTGACACATGCCATGGTGCTTCAGATTGATAAGGCGCTGGCAGGGTGGGCAAGTGACGCGCACATCCGTGCGGTCATGATTCGCGGAGCGGGGGATCGCGGACTGTGCGCCGGCGGTGACCTCCGGCCCATGTATGCCGACGCAACGACCGGCGGCACGGCCGCCTTCACATTCTGGGCTGACGAGTATCGCCTCAACGCGCGCATTGCCCGGTATCCCAAACCGTACATCGCCATCATGGACGGCCTGGTCATGGGGGGCGGGGTCGGTCTCTCCGCGCATGGCTCGGTCCGCGTGGTGACCGAGCGATCTCGGATTGGCATGCCGGAGGTGGGCATTGGCCTGTTTCCTGATGTGGGCGGCACCTATCTGCTCTCCCGAGCGCCAGGCCAGCTTGGCCTGCACGTGGCGCTCACGGGTGCGCCCATCTCCGCGGCCGACGCGCTGCTCTGCGGGCTTGCCGATTCATACGTGCCTAGCGATTATCTCGGTGATCTGTTTCGGGCGCTCCAGGAGGAAGCACCCGGCACTGCTATAGCATCCCACGCGGTGACGCCGCCCGCGAGTCAGTTGCAGGGGCAGCGTGCATGGATTGACCAGTGCTATGACGCGGACAGTGTGGAAGAGATTCTGGCCAGGCTCGAGGCGTACGGCGGTGAGGCTGCTCTGGCCGCAAGCGTGATCCAGCAAAAATCGCCCACGTCACTCAAAGTCACGCTCCGCGCCATCCGTTCCGCGGAGCGCATGCCTAATCTGGAGACCGTCCTTGATCAGGAGTATCGGCTTGCCCGGGCAAGTCTCCATGCTCATGACCTGGCAGAGGGCATACGCGCTCAAATTATCGAGAAGGATCGGAACCCGCGCTGGTTCCCAGCCACACTCGCAGAAGTAACGGATGAGGCAGTGGACGCGTACTTCGCCCCCCTCGGAGATGCGGAGCTTGGCCTTGCGTCTGGAGCGAATCGAGCGTAAGCGGTCACCAAGCCTGCCTTGTCGCCTCGTTGGGCGTGCCCAGACCATTTGCCCAACGCGTCGGGCGGTGACCAGGAGACACTATGAAATCACCGACTCGCGGCTCGGACAGGAGTGGGTGACGTTGGATGGTCATGCGACCAGGACTCGGAGCCACAGTCGTGAAAGAGTCGATAATGGCGACTGATTGTACGGGGGACCCGAACCGTGCGCTTGACGTCTCTCTATCAACCGATAATCTTCGAATCTTCGCCAGGCACATGATATGGCCGACAAGGTGCTGATTGACCGGTATATATGTAGATATCTTCGGCTATACTGTACGAGCGTGGTCCAATGGGGTTATGCGGTGAGGCCCCAGGATGAGGGAGATGCTCTTATGCACGTGGTCAAAATTCGGAAAGTGGGCAGCGGTAATGTTGTGTCTGTGCCCAGCGCGCTTGCTGCAAGCGGATACTGTGCAGGGCAGCGTGTCATCATCGAGGAATTGTCAAACGGTGACCTCCTAGTCCGTCGAGTGATCAATCACAGTAAACAGCTTCAAGCAAACACTCGCCGAGTTATCGAAAAGCATCGAAAGTCGCTCGATATCCTTGAGGCCTACGATCAAGGGCTTATCGCCCGGCCGACAACTGAGCCCGCAGGCGTTTAGCTCCGTAGCCTTTGATCTTGGCGTCTGAACCTGAGGACATTTTCTACTTAGATCTAGAGGATGTCCTTTTGATTTACGCAGAACTCTTTGATTGCTCGGTGGATAAGGCGCGATTTCAATTATCGCGCCCTGAACTGCTCGAGTCGGCTCTGGCGAAGCCACTTCACTACGCTCTGTACCAGGAGGCTGACCTGGCACTTCAGGCAGCAGCACTTGCCCACGGAGTTGCTGAGAATCAAGCCTTTCTTGACGGGAATAAGCGCATGGCTCACCTTACGATGCTGCTATTCCTTGACGAGAACGGCTATGAATTAGAAGTCTCCGATCACCATGAGACAGCCCTTGCGGCTTGGATTATTGACCTCAGCGATGGCCTTACACCTGATGGCCTCGCAGCCCGACTCCGTCCGCTTCTACGCGCCAAACCGTGACGTCTTGCCAGCTAGGTAATGGTGTGCTCACGTAGGGGCTCCAGGCAGCGCATGGTGCCGATCAATGTCGATGCGCGCGAAGATGGGATGCCAACCTCACAGTGCGACCGTCGACCATGGATGACCAGGTGCTCATCGGCCAGCGGGGTGTTGGGTTGAAACCGCGGGCGATCGAGCATGTGGTAAAGAAGTATCCGGCGCGAGCGAGACTGTCCGGAGTCACTCCGCACACCTTGCGGCATTCGCTGGCCAAGCATCGACTGGACGCCGGGGAAAATCTCGTCACGGTGGGGCGATTGCACGGCCATGAGCGGATTGAGACGACGGCGCGATATTCGACAACCTCAGAACCGGATCTCGAACGAGCGGTGTCCCGACTTGAGCGAAACCCGATCGAATTCGTTGAGGCCGTTGCTAAGCTTGGGACCCCGAACCAGGAGCCTCGTCGAGGCTCCCAGAGGACGGAGCACTGGTACCGTGGGTTACCCAGGCAGGCCCATGGCTTTCTGACTGTCTACTTCGTAGTACTCGTTCTGGCTCACGTCCCCGAGGGCGGAATCGATGAGACTTCGGACCGTTTCCACCGAGCCGGCTTCCCAAAGCTGCACGGCTGTGGAGCCATCCCGATTGGGCAGCATGGAATGGATCCGCACACACTCAGGCAGTGTTGCGACGGCCTCCTGCGAGGGACCAAAATTTCGCGGGGTCTGACACGGAGTGCTTGAGGACCACGTACATGGAGGAACCTCCCGGCTCAGCGCGGCGGAGCTTCGGGAGCCCGGTTGTCCGGGCTTCCGGTGCTAACAATGTAGTCGAAAATAGCTAGTGCGCCGTCTAACTTGGTTTGCGGGGTTCTCCTGCCACCGGTGGTGTCGGGCATCTTGCCCGACAGTGAAGAACCGACCGCGCGACAACGAACACGAACGCACC
>JBJXFJ010000200.1:0-7148 GCA_046154735.1 Chloroflexota bacterium
CGTGCGTGGTGGGTTCGAAATTGGGTCCGCTATAATCCAGGTTCCACGGGGTGTAGCGCAGTTGGTAGCGCGCATGGTTTGGGACCATGAGGCCCCCGGTTCGAGTCCGGGCACCCCGACCCTTGAGTACGGCACGACGGCCGATCCCTAACGATGCCTCAGCTCTCAGGCTCCGCTGGCTGGGAGCGTATCTTGCGCACGAGATCGCGGCAGGTGCTAGCCTGGAGCACCAGGCCTCGCGTGGTGTTCTGCAGACCCGCCCACGTGCCCCAGTCCGGAGTACCCTTGGTGGCTGTGGCCCGCTCCCGTGCGGACTTATTGAGCTCAACCGCGGCCCGGTGCAGTAGTGTGACAAGGAGCTCGGTGTCCTCCGCTGGGTCACGTTTCGCACGGGCTTCCGTTATCAGCGCGTTGATCTGATCGGTGATGTCCTGCTGGGTGGAGCTCATGGTGCCGATCCTTCGCCCGCCCGCGATTTTGTGGAATCAATCAGATCCTGGACGGCTTGCTCACCCGCGGAGGTGATCCCAAGCACCAACTCATCACCGCTGAAGCGTTTTTCGATCAGCCCCTGCCAGATAAGATCTTCAATCACGTCATCTCGGAAGCGCAGACGATCTTCCGCTGAGAGAAGCTGAAATAGATCACTCAGCGGCAAGCGCTTCCAACGTTCTAGGAGCACAAGCACCGATTCGCGCAGAGCCGGATCGTACATGAAAAATCGTTCTACCACGTGCCCTCCGATCCATGACTTCATCATAAGTCACGAATACCTGGGAGCGATGGCATTGTGTGTCCAGCGGCTGCGGTTGGAATGGGCCGTAAGAGGCCCAGGAGAAGGACTCCCCTGGGCGAAGCGCCGATTTGCCGGCCAATCCAGATGAGTCCCCCAGGGTCGTCTCCCACGGCCCGCGCTTGAGCGCGCGGTTAGAACGGTACTTCCTCGAGTGCTTGCTCGGCCCGGCGGCGCAATTCATTGGCAGACCGGTAGTGGTCCATGCAAAGCACCCGCTGGTGCTTCCTTCGACCAAATGCAGCGAGCTGCTGCGGGGACCAGCTTGTGCCATCCTTGAATGTGGTTGGAATCAACTCTTTGCCGCATTCAGCGCAGATGAGCGCCTCGCCATCAGTCGCTGGTTGAAAAGCAACCTGCTCTTTCTTGCTCAAGTACAAGCCGACGCCCACGAGCATGGCGCATTTCTTCAGGGCATCAGTTGTCGCACCTTTGAGGTCGAACCCGATGTCCACTGGCGCCCCCGATGAGCGCGACCGCTTGACCTTCTGGCTGCCAAACTGCTGGCGAACGGACTCCACACCCTCAATGGTTGTTGTCAACGCGCCAAGCACCCAAACTTCATCAGCTTCCTGATTGATGCCGTGATTGAGGACGACGAACGACCAGCCGTTGACGCCAAGAACGTGATTGAGACGCGAGATACACTGCTCACCGGTGATGTATTCGAGTTCAACTCCTCCGCGCGTATCGCGAAACGTCTGCTCAAACGGCTCAGCCAAGCGTGCATATATGGGAGTTGGTGTGGTTTCCGCCACGTCCGCCTCGGACAGTGTTTTCATGCTGAGTTCCTATCCATGGACAAGGCCACGCCACGTGGCCACGATTCCGCCTTTCCCGCACACTACCCTGCCTAATATAGAACGTGTGTTCTATTGATCATTATAGTCAAGCTGCGTCTGTCTTGCCACCTGGAGGAGCATATGGTGACCACTACCGCGGCCTGTGGTTTCGGTCACTCTTTGTGGCTAAATCCTGATCTGCATTCCCCGTGCCAGGACGGAATCGCTCGCCTCAAGCTGCAGGAAGTCTGGGTGATATAATGTTTAGTGCCGATGGCTGGACAGCATCCCCAGCCGCCGATGGAAGCTCTCAGAGCTCCGGGCGTTACCCAGAGCCTGCCATCACATGGATTCCACTCGCGTGACCAGAATCTGAAAGTGCAGTGATGCGCCCGCCCTGGTAGAATGAGTTGGGATACGCGGGAGTGACGCAGTGGTAGCGTGCCTGCCTTCCAAGCAGGTTGTCGCGGGTTCGAATCCCGTCTCCCGCTCCAAATCTCGGTTCTGAGTTCAACAGGACACCATAACTGAGAACTCGGCCTTCTGTGAAAGCAGGTACAGCGCTCCTAGAGCGGATAACTGTACACTTTTGCAGGAGGCCTTTTTGATGCCCAGAACCGCCGTTCGAACCACGCCGCGCGATGACCTGGTGACCTATGGCGCATTGGTGGCGAGCTGGGAGCGGAGTTTGCTCGCGGCCAACAAGAGCCCGCGCACCGCGGAGACCTATCTGGAGTCTGCCCGGCAGTTTGGCGACTTCCTGGCCGAGCAAGGCATGCCCACCCAGGTGGAGCATGTTACCCGTGAGCACGTTGAAAACTGGATGGGGGCACTACTCAAGAAATGGAAGCCGGCGACCGCCTCTGTGCGCTATCGCGCCTTACAGCAATTGTTCAACTGGCTCATTGAAGAGGGCGAGGTGAAGACATCGCCCATGGTCCACATGAAGAAGCCCCTGATTCCTGAGACCCCGCCCGAGGTGCTCAGTGATACCCAGATCATGACATTATTGAAAGCGTGCGGCGGACGGGAATTCCGCGATCGCCGGGACAACGCGATCATCCGCTTGCTGCTCGATACAGGGATGAGACGAGCGGAGCTGGCCGGCCTGAAGCTCTCCGATATCGACTGGACCGACAATGTTGCCATGGTGATGGGCAAGGGGCGGCGGCCGCGGGCCTGCCCGTTTGGTCGACGCACCGCCCAGGCCCTTGATCGGTACCTCCGCGTGCGCGCCCAGCATCGGGATGCTGAACGCGCGGAGCTCTGGCTCGGCCATGGTGGCCCGGTAACGCCCAACGGCTTGTACCAAGTTGTTCGGGATCGTGCCGAGTCGGCTGGCCTGGGCCACGTCTACGCCCACTTATTCAGGCATACCTTCGCCCACCTGTGGCTCAGTGAGGGCGGCAGTGAGGGCGATCTGATGCGCCTGGCCGGCTGGCGCTCACGAACGATGCTCCAGCGCTACGGCGCGAGCGCTGCCGATGAACGCGCCCGCGCGGCCCACCGGCAGCGCTCACCAGGAGACCGTTTCTGATGGCGCCGTACGCCCGCCTCGACAAGACCGGCCGGCGCGTGCTGTGTGGGGTGACTGATTGTGGATGTCAACTCGCGTTTGTGGTGAAACCTCGACCTCAGGGTCGAAGCGGAGACCCATCGCCAATGGTAGCGTTTGGCCCCGGGTGGACATTGGGGAATGATGGCGTCTGGACGCTCTCACGGCGGGCACTACGGGCGACGCGGGCGGGGCGGGCGCCCACCTGGAGGCGTCCGCCGATTCAACACCATGATACGGCGGGCCTTGCCTTTGGGATTGCGCCCTACGATCTGCCAGCGGAAGCCCGGTGTCCCGCATGTGGGCTCCGTCAGACTCTGGATTCGGATCAGCTCAATGTTGACCGCAATGAGCACCGGCCGCGAGCCAGCATACAGCCTGACGGCACCGTTGCGACGGCTGAACACTTCATGTCAGGGCTGCCCGTGGAACTGCAGTAGCACGCTGTGGCACGTCTGCGATAGACTTGCCGCAGCGAACAGAATAGATAGACCGACACGCACGGCAACCAGCGTTTCCGAGGCACGTAGTGAAGCGGACCGCATTGGAAAGGCCGTGCGTTTTGTCGTATTCGCTGAATCCCCGGGAGGCCTCTCTCCGAGGCCGCATCGGAGCCTATGCGCTCCATGCCACCCACGACCCGCGTGAGACCACACGCGCGGCCAGGGAGCAGTTTCTCTCCAAGTTCGAACGTGAAGTAGACCCTGACGGGGTTCTCCCGGAGCCCGAACGGCTCCGGCGTGCAGAGGCGGCCAAGAAGGCGCACTTCGCCCGTCTCGCGCTTGCTAGCGCTCGAAAGCGTTCTCAGGGCAAAAAGAAGGCCGCCGTTGACCAGACGGCGACCCTCGATGATCCGGAGGTTTCGCGTGATGACAGCACGCTCAACGTTCCGTGACCATTCTACCAGACGACGACACCGCGGGCAGTTCCCGCGTGTCATTCGTGACCCGCAGCTTAACTGCTACACGGTGACCTGGAGTTACGCCGAGGAGGTCATCGATATTGTTGAATGTCCAAATTGCTACGTGGCTACTGGGCGATCGTCCTGGCAGCGCCTCGTTGAATTCTCGGCTCGCTGGGCCCATCCGCCCTACCGAGCGCATCGGTGCGCGGCCTCATGACGGAATCGCTTTGTCCTGAGTGTGAATCGCCCTACATAGAAATTGGGCCAGATGGCGCCACGTGTAAGCGCGGCCACCAGATCACCCGAGGAGCTGATGGGCTGCTCGGGTCGCCATCGCCAGCTCGCGGAAACAGCGGAGAACTGCCACGGCTGCCCATTACCACCATTAGGCTATCCGCGGTAAAACCGGAGCGGGTGCGCTGGCTCTGGCCCCAGCGTCTTCCGCTGGGCAAGCTCGCGGTGATTGACGGCGATCCCGGCCTGGGAAAATCGGCCATGACCACAGATCTCGCGGCCCGGGTGAGCAAAGGGAGCTCAATGCCCGACGGCTCAGTCTCAGACCTGCTCGGCGCGTGGGGTGTTGTGTTGTTGTCTGCAGAGGATGGCCTGGGAGATACGATCCGCCCGCGCCTCGAAGCGGCCGGCGCCGACCTCGAGCGCATCGTGGCGCTCACGGCCGTGGCGGACCCTGCCGGCGAGCGGATGCCCACGCTACGCGACTTGCCGGCCATCCGGGCAGCGATCGCAGAAGTCGACGCGCGCCTCGTGGTCGTTGATCCTGTCATGGCGTACTTGGACGACGGCACCAACGCCCACAAGGACCAGGACGTACGGCGTCTGCTCGCCCCTCTGGCTGCCCTGGCCGAGGAAACAGGCGCCGCGTTTGCGGTGGTGCGCCATTTGAACAAATCCAGCGGTGGCAATCCGCTCTACCGCGGCGGGGGATCCATCGGGATTATCGGCGCGGCTCGATCTGGGCTCCTGGTCGCGAAGGACCCAGACGACGAGACAGGCTTCCGGCGGATCATCGTCAGCACCAAGTCGAATTTGTCAGCGCCACCTGCGGCGCTAATCTACCACCTGGAGGAGTCGTCAAATGGAGCGGTGCGTGTCGTCTGGGATGGCACCTCAGCCCACACGGCGCAGAGCGTGACGGATGTCTCCGACGACGCTGGCGAGCGCGGCGCCGTCCGTGACGCCGTCTCCGTGATCCGTGATGTCCTGATGGAGAGCGGAGGCCAGGCGCCCGCCAAGGACGTGATAGCCAAGCTCAGAGAGGCCGGTGTTTACGGTGAGGGCACCTATCGACGAGCCCGTAAGGAGCTGAAAGTCAAAGCGCGCAAGCGTGGCATGACGGGCGGATGGGTCTGGGAGATGGAATCCGAAGAAACCCCGAAGGCTCACTGGAATGGCGAAGGCTCTGAATACTCTAACCCTAAGAGTCTTCAGAGCCTTCGAGAAATCAGTGAGCCTTCGGAGCCTCCCGCGTGTCCTCAATGCGGGGGCGGCTTTGCCCTCAACCCGCGTACCGGGCTCTGTGACGATTGCGGGGGTGCACGATGACACCACCACAACGCCTCGGACAGTGGCAAGCCCTGGGCCCGCGTGAGTTTGAAGTGCCCAGCGAGACCAGCGCCGCACGCGGACCCTACCGCGTCAGCGTATCCCGTGATGGCCGCACGGCCTCGTGCACCTGCCCCGCGGGTGCCCGGAATTTGATGTGCAAACACGCCCGGGCGGCCATCGAGCAAGCCGCCCCTACCACACAGGAGCGAAACCCTATGACACCCTCGAATTCAACCCTCGCCATTACGCCGTCCGTCTGGGAGATGTTCCGCCAACAGGCTGAGGTGCTGGTGGCCGCGGGGTTCTTGCCTGACTCCATCAAACGTCCTGAGGCGGCATTGGCAATCATGTTGAAGGGCGCCGAATTGGGACTGCCGCCCATGCTGAGCCTGTCCAGTATCCACCTGATCCACGGGCGGCCAACGCTGAGCGCGGAGGGCATGCTGGCGCTGATCTACGATCGCCACGGAGACGGCGCTGTCCGATTCTCTGAATCGACCCCGGAGCGCTGCACGGCGCGCTATAAGCGCCGCGGCTGGGCGGACTACGACGCCTACACCTACAGCATCGAGGACGCCAAGCGCGCCGACCTGCTCAAGGAAGCCCGCTGGCAGCGCCACCCGGCCGCCATGTTGCGGGCCCGCGTCATCACGGCCATAGCGCGAATGGCATTCGCCGATACGATCGCCGGACTCGATGCGCTGGAGGAGGTTAGCCCGCCGGATACAGGAGGAGAGCGACAAACCGGGGAGCACGTTCTGGCCGCGAGTGTCACCACCGTCATGGGCCGCGTGAATCCGGAGACAGGGGAGATTGTGGACGCCTACGCGGTCCAGCACACCGAGCAACCAGACTCGCCCGACGAGCTGCACCAGATGGCTGCAGCCATGGAGATTTACTCCAGCCTCGCGGACAAGGCCGCGGGGCTGGGCGTGGATGTACTCATGATTCCTGATGGCGCCGACCTGGAGGAAGTGCAGGACATGGCGCGTTCGCTCCGTGAGCGGGTGGTGCTTGCGCGGCAGACCAAACGTGCAGCCAAAGGGGGCGTTGCTGATGGATAATTCCTCGACTATCTTGGGGGTCGATCCGTGCAGCTTCCCGTACCCGTCTATCAACCAGGAGCGCCTGATGCGAGGCCGTGGCGTGAACACACAGGGGGGGCGGGTCAAGCGCCCCGCCCCGCTGCGAAGGAGGGGGGTACCCATCCGAATGCCGCACTACACGGTGGTGACACGCACCTCTATGACAGTGAGCAGGTTGACCGCTGGCTCAAGCGCTGGGCTGAGCTGCAATCACTGGCTGAGTATCTTCCCAGCTCCAGCCGTTGGGACGTCGGCCGCCCGCAACCAACCCGCGGGCGCGCGGGCGATGGGCGCTCCTTTGCCGGGCTGCGTGCTGACATCGAGGCTGCACTCGACAGCCTGCCGAGCGACTCGCTCGGTCGACGCGTGCTAGTGATGCGCCGTGACACCGGCTCGAGCCTCGGCACCATCGCTCGCCTGCTGCACGTCCGCAAGGATGATGTGTGCGCCGCGCATCGCGACG
>JBJXFJ010000207.1:0-2645 GCA_046154735.1 Chloroflexota bacterium
ATTCTCACCGAAGGCGAAGCGTGCTTCGATGACCACGTTCTGGCGGTCTGAGTAGCCGAAGTCACGCAGTCTTCGCCGAAACACGCTCACCATAGTGGACGAGTGATTCGGTTAGCCACCTGAGGAAAGGGCCACCCCTGGCAAGTGAAGAGGTCAAACATCAATTGGCTTGTACGACTCACGTTAGCCCGCGTCGCGCTATGGATGCTCAAGTCGTTCTAGCGTCGCATCGTCCCAGATTGCCACGTCGCGGCTTCCAGCGAGTGCCTGAGCATCTTCGGTGAGACCGGCTGATGCTACGATGATCGGCCACACCTTACCCTCGGAAGGAAGCACCCCGAGCAGGGCTCGAACAACATCAACTCCCACAGGGCGGGGATGGTCGTTGCATCGCAGGTATGCTGTCTGCTCCAACCCCACTTCGTCGGTCTTTGTGGCAATGACATCAATAGCTCTCTCCTGAGGCAAGGGCGTGCGCTGAACATTCCACCCTCGCGCCTTCAAGATTGCCGCGCACCGCACTTCTAACTCATGCCCCGGCCGGGCAGTGGCCGCCGGCCTGTGCGGATAGGAAGGCGGGTCAAGATTGAACAAGCCAAAGAGCTCTCCCCGTGTCAGTTGCCGGCTCACATCCAGGGAGACATCATCGACAAACTCATCAAAGAGTTGCTGTTTTTGGACGAGGATGCGATCAATGCGCTCTTCAATCGTCTCCAAGCAGGTGTATTTGAGCACCGTCACTGGAACCACCTGGCCCATGCGGTGACTTCGGTCTTCCGCTTGTCGTTCAACTGCCGGGTTCCACCAACGATCCAGGTGGAACACGTAGGACGCCTCCTGCAAATTGAGCCCCACGCCGCCAGCTTTCAGAGAAAGAATGAGTGCGCGGTGTGATTCGTCGGCTTTGAAATTCCGTATCGTCGCTTCTCGCTCACTGTTCACCATTGCGCCGATATATGTGAGCGGGTGAAACTCCGCCAGGAACCTGGCCACGGCGCCAACGCCAAACGTGTCATCAGTGTATTGCGAGAAGATGAGCGCCCGGTGCTGCTCCGCGGTCAACACTTGAAGGCGTTCCCTGATATCCTCAAGCTTCGCGGACTCACCACTCACTGGGTCAACATTGCAGATCTGCTTGAGTCTAGTAATGAGCGCCAGGACGTGCTCAATCCTGACGGCTGGGCCGCGCTTTCGAAGCTGAATAATTCCCTCATTCTCAGCTCTTCTGTAGGCCTCCAACTGGCGTGGCAGAAGCGAGAGACGAATGCTGATCACCTGTTTTGGCGGGAGGTCTTCCAGTACGTCGAACTTACGGCGCCGGAGCTGGAGCTCTCGATGCCGCCGTAGGAGTGCCTGGCTTGGCGCATAGCGCTTTGAAGTTCCACCCTCATTGTGGTCAACGAACTCCAGGATTGAGGCGAGGTCACCCAGCTCATTCTCAAGGGGCGTTCCGGTCATCGCCCATGATCTGGCGCGGGGGATCTGCTTGACTCGGTGGCTTATCTCGGTCTCACGATTCTTAATCTTCTGCGCCTCATCGAGGACTACGAGATCCCATGATCGGCGCCGGGTTGCCCTCGTAAAATCAACCCGGAATGACTCATAGCTGACAATGGTGACATGAGACGCTGCGCTCCATTGCCACGCGCGGTCTGTGGCGGAACCGCGAATGATGATCGTTCTGAGCTCGGGAGCCCAGCGCGTAATTTCTCGGCGCCATTGATCAAGGAGACTGGCCGGGACAATCAGAAGCGTCCTCTCAATGGCCCGACGAATGCACATGATTCTGATCGCTGCGACTGCCTGGATGGTCTTACCCAGACCCATATCATCGGCCAGCAGCACCCGTTCTTGTTCTAAGAGCAGGCGTACGCCCTCCAATTGATACGGTTTGAGGGCTGCCGGCCACTCGAGGATCGATGTCGCACTTGGAAGGAGCACATCGAGCGGAACATTGAGAGCGGATCGCAATCGCTTGGCCAGTGACGAAGATGACACCGCTTCAGGCCGTGCGGCCTGAAGATGTTGATGTGATCGTTCAACCTGTCCGGCTGTTGTGGTGTCAGCAGGGGCAGGAGCCTGGGAGTGCGATGCTCTTGGCTCGAGGTTGAAATTCGTCGTCCCCTGCGTTTGGACTAGCGTGCGTCGAAATAGCCAGGCAACCTCTACCGGATCAGGAATGACAGTGGTGTATACCTGGACGTCCGTGGGGTCGGAACATGGCGCCGAGATGCGAAGCGGATGTGCAGGGTGGGGTTCGGGCCGGCTCAGCCAGAGGAATCGACGAGGACGGGGCTCATATTCTATGTGCCACCCGGCGGGTCGGGTCACTCGAGAAACGCCTCCTTGAGCCCTTGGGCGGCGCGTTCGAATGGCTCCACTGTGAGCTGCCGGGCATGCAGGGTATCAAGCACGCGGCGCGCAGGAGAGTCCCCAGCTGGTGGCTGTGACACCCAGAAGAGATGGACCGTCGGGGAGAGCATTTCAGGCGATTCACCATCGGCATACTGCGTGTCCTCCGCGGAGGACACCCGACATACGGGGACACTCACGACGATATCTTCAATGAACAGCCTCGGGTGCACCTCATTGGACATCGCTATAATCAGGTCCGGCACCTGTGGACACGCCTCAAAGAGTGATGC
>JBJXFJ010000039.1:0-6396 GCA_046154735.1 Chloroflexota bacterium
CCCCCCCCCCCCCCCCCCCCCCCCCCCCCCCCCCCCCCCCCCCCCCCCACTCCAAATGACGGGCATTCCCCAGTGTCGGTCGCTCACGGTGGGGGCGGCCGCATCCATCCCGCACAGCGACCGGCTGAGTCGCTCGCGCGCGGAACATGACCAGCTCAGAAGGCAAAGCCGCTCTCGCGGTGGGCGCGCGGTTCGGCGCTCGCTTACTGGAACCACCCAAGCACGTGGCGCAACGGAGACTGGCCCTTGAAGTACTCGCGGCCGGGCTGGCGGCAGTGGATCCCTACCAGGCGATTCATCGCCACATGTCACGCAGCGGGTCGGTGCTTACCATTGGTTCGCATCAGTTTGACCTGGACCACGTTCGGCGCATCATCGCAGTGGGTGCGGGTAAAGCCGGCGGACCTATGGCCCAGGCCGTTGAGGAGATCCTGGGCGACCGACTCTCCGGCGGCTGGATCAACGTCAAGACGGGACATCTGGCGCCCACACGCCTGGTTCACCTGCATGAAGCCGGGCACCCCATACCGGATGAAGACAGCATCCTTGGCACACGGAAGATCGTTGAGCTGCTGCGGGAGCTGGACAGCAATGATCTCGTCCTCGGACTGATTTCAGGCGGAGGTTCAGCCCTACTCACGCTGCCACGTTCAGGTGTCCAGTTACATGACTTGCAGGCAACAACCAGTCTGCTCCTCCGTGCTGGCGCGGATATCAATCAACTCAACACCGTGAGGAAACATCTGGACCAGATCAAGGGCGGCGGACTGGCCCGGTGTGCCAGTCCAGCGCAGATCGTCACGTTGATTCTTTCAGACGTGATTGGCGATCCGTTGGACGTGATTGCTTCAGGGCCCACCGTTCCTGACCCGACTTCCTTTGCCAATGTTTGCAGCGTGATTGATCAGTTTGATCTCTGGCCGGCACTACCGCCGACAGTTGCCGGCGTGCTTCAGCGTGGCCGGGCCGGACTCGAGCAAGAAACGGCGAAACCAGGCGATCCGATATTTGAGCGTGTAGTTACCTGCATCGTCGGCAGCAATGCACAGGCCGCCCAGGCCGCGCTCGGGACCGCGCGTGAACAAGGCTGGGCCACGATTGACCTGGGCTCTATGCTGGAAGGCGAAGCGCGGGAAGTGGGGCGAATGCTGGGAGGCTTCGCGCGCAGCATCGCCGCGGAGGCGCGCCCTTTCGCTCCTCCAGCCTGTATCGTGGCGGGTGGAGAAACCGTAGTGACGGTTCGAGGCATCGGGGTGGGAGGGCGAAACCAGGAGCTTGCCCTGGGCGCGGCAATCGCCATTGAGGGACTTCCCGACACGCTGATTGTCAGCCTGGGCACTGATGGGACTGATGGTCCCACGGATGCAGCCGGCGCCATCGCAGACGGGAGCACTCTGGAGCGCGCCAGGGCCCACAGACTTGACGCCCACCGTGCCCTTGCGCAGAACGATAGTTACGGGTACTTCGCGACTCTCGGTGACTTGCTGGTCACCGGCCCCACCCGAACGAATGTGAACGACCTCATCTGCGTGTTCGTGGGAATGCCTGTCTGAAACGGAGCGGAATACCAGCCCGGTGCTTGGCATTGCGTTGAGCCACGCCGCTACAAGGGCGACACACTTCCGTCGATAGTCTCCGTGTGGAGGCAGACGGTGTCAGACAAGGGAATTGACCGAGTTGAGCACGGCTCGGAATGGCGACACAGCCGGCGGAGATTCTTGGAGCTTGGCGCTACCGCCCTGGGCTCCACACTCCTCAGCGGCAGCGTCCTCATCACGGCGACCCGCGCGGCTTCTGATCCAGCCCCCAGCGCCGCCGGGCATGGCAACACGGGGTCAACAAGCCCGGCGGCCGCAGCGCAATCCGCCGGGACTCATGGCGCTGACGCGCTCCTGCTCAACTGCATGGACTATCGCCTGGCCAATGAGGTGACATTCTTTATGAATGAGCACGCGATGACGAACAAGTACGACCAAATCGTCCTCGCAGGTGCCACCCTCGGTGTTGCCACCGATAAGTTCCCGGCCTGGGCAGAGACATTCTGGAAACATCTCGATCTTGCCGTGGAGCTGCACAAAGTGAAACGTGTCATTGCCATCGATCATCGTGATTGCGGCGCGTTCAAACTCGCTCTCGGCCAGGATTTCGGCGCCAACCCCACCACCGAGACCGACATTCACACAAAGACCATGCGCGATTTTCGCAAACTCGTGAAAGAGAAGCATCCGAACCTCGAGGTGGAGATGTTCCTCATGCATCTGGACGGCCACGTCCAGGTGATTGCGTAGTTCTCGTTCGATGCATCGGTGGCGATCGCCGTGCTACACCGTACTACTCGCGCTGGCGATTGCGCTTTCCGCGTGCGGCAGTGCGCCTGAGCCCCCCAAGCGTCCGAAGCCCGCGCACAACGACAACGAGCATGAAGAATCCGACGCGCTCCAGGGTCACGGTCTGAAGACGCTGGCCTCCCTGGGGAGCCCACTGATTCACAAAGGCGACGCGCCACACAAGGTGGTTGAGATTCTGCTCGCGACGGAAACAGAAGCGCGGTCGATACCCTCCGCTCGGCTACCGCTCGCGAATCTGCGGAGCCCCCTAATTCTTTCCACAGACGCACCGCATGACCACCCGCCGGTACTACTGGTCATTGAAGGCGGGGTCTTACCGAAATTCGAGGTCGCCGGAGCCCAGACCAACAGTGTACGCGGGAGCGCCACGAGCGCACCGCGCGTGCCAAGCCCCACGCCAGGACCCATTGACGTCGGCATCGCGGGTACCGTTATTCGGGTTGACGGCCGGGTCATAGTGGTCAAGACCGACAACGGCGAACGATCAATCAACGTGCCGGTAAGCACGCGTGTGTTTCAGGACGTGGAGGGATCCGCGGCGGACCTCGCCACCGGCGAGATCGCCAGCGTCGTGAAGCGTCCTGACGGAGGCGTGCGATCGGTCCATCTCTACCCCCGTGGCATGCCCTCGCCCGCTCCAGGCATGGAGCCTCTTTCCGGAGCAGATCAAGGGCTGGTGATGCTCACTGGCGTTATTAGCGGACTCCATCCCGGCAGCCTGGTCATGACCGCGGACGGCCAGACGTTTCCGCTCACGTTAACGCCCGGGGCACGCGTGGTAAAAGCAGCCAGTGCCGCAATGCCGGAGCTCACCGCCGGACGCAGGGTGAATGTGAAGGCTGTCCGGCAGCCCAGTGGATCAACCACAGCCGTGGCCATTCATCTGGCCGATTCACTCCCGACTTCCCCGAACGCCTCCACGGCTCAGACGGCTGTAGCATCCCCCGCGCCCTCGCCCGCGGCACGCTGAGCAGACGCATGGGGGCCAGCCTGCATGGCGAGGGCGGATACATCCGTACTCAACAAATTAGGGTCAGTGAAGTTTCGCCGTGATCCTGTTCGGGCGTCGGAGCATGCGAAGAGCCTCCTGAACGAATTGAGTGAGCTTCAAAGTCTCCCGTCCCCCCGGGGGCGGGGCCGCACCTCCCATAATTTCCCCTACGTGAGTCATGGTGTTCACGAGAGTGCGGCCTCGACAGCCAGGCCGCCAGGGATGGCGGCGCTCTCGGTGGAGCCGGGAAACTCTGACACACACCCTGGACGAATAGACCGCTTGCATTTCAACGCCTATCTGAGGTAGATTCCAGCGAGACGAAGATGATCTGTTCACAGTATTACTTTAGATGCTGGCATGGTGGGGGCTCCGCGTAAGCAGAGCGCCACAACCCCGTCATGCCAGAAACAGCAGAGGTTTGAGCCTCTGCTTTTTTGTTGCATATCGTTTGAGCACGCTCGCCGGGAATGCGTGTCGTCAGGGCAAATGGAGATGAGGCAGCAATGATGAGATGGGGGAGTCATGAGAACGCGTGATCTGCGCATTGAAAGCATTCGACCTCTGGAGCCGCCAACCACGGTTCTGGGGGAGCACCCGCTGAGCGATGCGGGGTCGCTGGTTATCACACGGGCCCGCGAGGAGATCGTAAATATCCTTACGGGAAAGGATCATCGACTAGTAGTCGTTGTCGGCCCATGCTCAGTCCATGATCCCGAGGCGGCAATGGACTACGGTCGGCGACTCAAAAGGCTGGCCGATGAGCTGGCAGACGACCTGTGCATCATCATGCGTGTCTACTTTGAGAAGCCGCGCACCACCATTGGCTGGAAGGGCCTCATCAATGATCCCCACCTGGATGGCAGCTTTGCTTCGGGTGACGGGCTGTATCTGGCACGGCAGCTCCTGCTCAACCTTGTGGACCTGGGCCTGCCCTCTGGCTGTGAGTTTCTTGATCCCATCTCGCCACAGTACACCGCGGATGTGATTGCCTGGGGCGCCATTGGCGCGCGAACCACGGAGAGCCAGGTGCACCGCCAGCTTGCGTCCGGCCTATCGCTCCCAGTGGGCTTTAAGAATGGAACCGACGGTCGTGTGCAAATTGCCATTGATGCGATGCGCGCCGCGGCACATCCGCACAGCTTCTTTGGCGTCACTGAAGACGGCCGTGCGGCCATTGTCGATACCACCGGAAATCCCGACTGTCATTTGATTCTCCGAGGCGGGGTGAATGGTCCAAACTTCGATTCCGCCAGTATCCAGAGCGCGCTGAGCGCACTCGAGAAAGCTGGGCTACAGAGACGTTTGATGATCGATACGAGTCACGATAACAGTGACAAGGACTACCGACGTCAGCCCGATGTGGCATCAGAAGTTGCCCAGCAAGTGGCGGGAGGCGAAACCGGGATCATTGGGATACTCATGGAAAGCTTCCTGGTGGACGGACGACAAGATCTCATTGACAAGTCGGACCTGGTCTACGGCCAGAGCATCACGGATGCCTGCATGGGCTGGGAGATGACTGAGCCGGTCCTTCGTGAACTGGCCGCCGCCACGCGGACCCGGCGAGAACGGATCGCTACGCCGGCACTCGCCGGCCGGTGATAATGAGGCGCAATCCGAATGGGCTTGCGCCTCGTTCTAGTGCACTGTCAGACAAGGTCTGCGGTGGCTTTTCCGCCACCGGTGGTGTCGGGCATCTTGCCCGACAGTCACGAACCAACCGCGCGGCGACGAGCAGGAACGCCCCAGACTGTCGGGCATCCTGCCCGACACCACCGATGACCTCCACCCAGCAATCCATGATTGACCGAGCACGAGTGGACGGTGCCATAAGGTGTGGCGAGAAGCCCGAGACGGGCTTGTAGTGCAGAATGTCTTCCGCCACCCTCCACCGAATGCCGTGGAGAGGTACGCGCCTCAGGACGGCGGAATACATTCCGCACTACAAGCCGGCGCGACGCCTCCCTAAAAATATTGTGTCATCGTCCATTAGTTCAGCCGCAAGGCTGCATACAATTGACGGGCACAGATGACGGGCACAGAGCTCATTGGCTGTGTTTCATCTCACCCGAGGCTGACTCACTGAGCCGCCTTCTTGGCGGAGTCCTCATACTTTCGCCAGAGTGCATACTCGCGCTTCTTTTCCGCCGAGTACTGCGCGCCGGGCATGGCCGCCAGCTCCGTGGGAATCATCCCGGTCTGAGTGCCCCAGGCCTGGAACTCCGGATCCAGGATCGCCGCGAGCGTTGCCTCTTCTAGCAACTTGACCCGCTCAGCCGGCGTGCCAGGCGGCGCGGCAAATCCCGAGGTGGTGGTACCAATGGTCTCGAGGTCAGCAATGTTCGGCAGATTGAGCTCACGCGCCGTGGGAACGTCCGGCAACGTGGAGATCCTCTGCGGCTCCAGCGATGCCAGGACGCGCACATCTCCACCCCGAATGAACTGCATGGCGCCCTGTGGCGCAATAAAGGTCACCACCTCGGTGTCCCCGCGGATAAGTGAGGGTAGGATATCCGCCGTCCCCTGGAAGCCGCCAACGTGGGCGGGGTTCTTGATGCCCAGCGCTTCGGCAAGCACCACATTGTTGACAAAGTATCCGCCGCCCGTGCCGTTATGGGGCATGCGGATCCGCTGGCCGGATTGCCCCGCGGTCATCAGCTCCTGCACGGTACGGAATGGCGCATCCTTCCCCACCAGAATAGTACCCGGGAGTTTGCGGATGCCCACAATCCAGATCCAGCTATCCACATCAAATCCATCCGCCGGCTCTACAAATAATCCCTGGACCAGGCTGGTATCGGAACCATAGTGGATGGTGTAACCATCTGCCGGAGCGCGCTGAAACTCGCGTGCGCCGATTCGACCGCCCGCACCGGGCACATTCTTCACAACCAGCGGCTGGCCGAGGATCTTCTGCATCGTTACGGCAAGCTGCCGTGCCTGCGCGTCATAGCCGCCCCCGGGGCCAAACGGCACGATAATCTCAATGGGTTTGGTGGGATAGTCCGCCAGCTTCGCAATCGGCTTTGGTGCGCCAGATACCGTGGCCGGCAC
>JBJXFJ010000309.1:0-2749 GCA_046154735.1 Chloroflexota bacterium
GTCTACCTGGGCGAGTTTATTGCCGCGCTCGGTGTTTTGCTTCCGGTGCTCTCGCCACTGACCGCGGCTGCGTTCCTGCTCTTCATCGCCTTCCAACGCTCCCGCGTGCACCTGGAAGAACGCGTCCTTGAGTCTGCCTTTCCCGCATACGCGGAGTATCGCCAGAACGTACCGATGCTCTTCCCCTGGCCGCGTCCAGCCCGATGATCGGCGCGATCCTCGGTGCCCTCGCCGGATTGCTCGCCGGCTATATCTCCCGAGGGCTCGTGCAGGGCTGGCGGCTTCGCTGGCCGGATCCTTTGACCCTTGGTCTCAGCCTGCTGGGTGGAGTGCTGGTGAGTCAGCATCCTCTCGCGCGTCTGGAACCGGCCGGGCCCCTTGTGGCCACAGTGCTGGTGGGCGTGCTCACGCTCATTGCCGCCTCGGACATTCGGGAACGGGCCGTGTATCCGATATTGGTCTACCCGGCCGTACTCGTGGTAGTGGCGGCAGCGCCCTGGATTGGTATCTGGCGCATTGACGCGCTGAAGGGCGCCGTGTTCATGACGGTGCTGTTCCTGGTGATCTACCTGGCCGCCCAGTTTATCTCCGGACCCGGTGCGCTGGGCGCCGGCGATGTCTCGGTGTCGGTCCTGGTGGGTGCCATTGCCGGTCTCTCACGCATTGATCAAGCGCTCATTCTGCTGGGCTTCGCGGGGGGGCTGATGGCGTTAGGAGCGGCCGTTCGGGCACGCTCCTTCCGCACGGCGTTTCCGTATGCGCCCGCTCTTTGCATTGGAGCGCTAGGCGCCACCATGGGCTGATTGGACCGGCTCTTTCTGGCGGGATGATCGTCCCACCGGGGAAATAGCCGGCCACGCCCCATGGAGCGTGGCCTTAGAATATGGTGAGTTGCGCTGAAGATTCCAGGACGCGGGAGAGCCCAAATTGCCCCGGAACCATGATTGACGAAACTTCGATCAGGTTCGCCCCGGCCCATGAGCGCCGCTCGATCTGGAACGCCGCGGCGCCCTCCTTGAGATCGAGTAATCTGGCCGTCTCACCACTCACGATGACAGCCCGAAGCGACTCTTCAGCGTGACTGATCCGCACACCGCACTGCTGCTCAAGCATCGGCTGTAGACGCACCGCCTGAAGATCGAGCGTGCGGCTGTCCTGGATAAGCGCCGTGGGGACGTGCATCGTCTCAAGGGCCATTGGCTGCTGGCGAGACTCATGTATTCGGGAGATCTCATGCGCCTCCCACAATGTGCCCTGTGGGAGAAGCTGACGCAGCACGTCTGGCGCGGGCACGATGCGTGATTGAAGTACGCGGATGGAGACGCCTTTCGGATCACGATCCACCGCGTGGGCGAATTGGAAGCCATTGATCCCATGGGCGGAATCGGCCAGGTCCGAGACGAAGGTGCCGCGGCCGCGCTCACGCCGCACCAGGCCTTCCCGGACAAGCTGCTCCACCGCCTGCCGCACGGTGAACCGAGAGACGCTGGCGCTGATGGCTAGGTCAGGTTCTGGCGGCAACGAAGCGCCGGGAGCCAGACGGCCGTCTAGAATGGCCTGGCGAAGCTGCTGCTGAAGCTGGTAGTACAGCGGGACTGGAATGCGGCGGTCAAGCGCCATGTCAATCATGACAGACCTCGCACATGGAAGCACGGTGATACGCACGGATATACGACTTTTGGTTCACCCGTTGTCCTCTTCATTGAGCTCTTGGTCCGCACACAGTTTCGCAACTGCAATTTCATGCAATTCGGGTGACTGCTTTATTATTGTATTTCAACTGGCGGATACCGTTTCAACATTCGGAATGCGCATCGATGACCGGGGTGTGCTCCTCTGATGTGGACTCGCTTGAGTCAGTGGCTACTCTTGGCGCTGATTGCAATGATCCCGCTTGCGGCGCTACCAGTGACGCTGGGTCCGATTCAGATTGCGCTCACCGAGCTGCTGGTGCTCCTCGCCACAGTCTCCGTGGCGGTCGAGCGCTGGCGCCAGCCACAATTGCCGCGCCAGCCGTTGCTTCAGCAACGTGAGCATTGGCCGGTAATACTCTTCCTTGTGGCAGCGCTGGCCTCTCTACTGGTGACGGAATATCCCCGCCAGAGCCTACGGGAATTACGCGTGCTCATCGTGGAACCGGTGGCACTGTACGTCCTGCTGCGGAGTGTCCCGCTGGATAGTCTGTGGCTCCAGCGGGCGGTCCGCGCGCTGATTGGCCTGACCACCGCCGTCACGCTGGTGGGGCTGGGCATGGCCATGACCGGTCACGGGCTGGTGGATGCAGAGGGTGTTCAGCGTGTGGTGGGCCTGTATCCCTCACCCAATCATTTCGCGCTGATACTTGGTCGGGTCATCCCATTCAGCCTGGCACTTGCGCTCGCGGCCGGGCCGGGCCGGGCACTCTACGGACTTGCCACGGGAACTATGATCGTTGGGCTATTGGCGACATTCTCCGGCGGCGGATGGCTGGGCGCGGCCGCCTCCGGGCTGGTGGTTGTCTGGTTCATGCTGGGCGGTCGGTGGGCGCTGGGAGTCCTTGCATTGAGTGGCATTGCCGGGGCGCTTGCCCTCGGGGTCATACGAGTGGAGCGGATTGCCTCGAGAATCGATCCATCGCGCGGCACTGGCTTCATTCGGCTGCGGCTCTGGGAAGCCTCGCTGGCCATGGTTCGCGACCACCCGGTCCTGGGCATCGGTCTGGACAACTTTCTCTATCGCTATCAGCAACAGTATCTGCCGCCCGAGGCCG
>JBJXFJ010000230.1:0-11609 GCA_046154735.1 Chloroflexota bacterium
GTAAGCTTTGATGGTCTAACGGTGCTGGATCAGCTTTCGTTGTCGCTCGAAGCAGGCGAGCTGCGATTCATCATTGGGCCCAACGGTGCCGGCAAGACAACGTTGCTGGATGTCATTACCGGTCGGACTCGCCCGGCCAGCGGCTCAGTGGAGTTTGAGGGGCGGCAGCTCATCGGTCATCAAGAGCATGAGATTGCCCGAATGGGCATCGGTCGGAAGTTTCAGACGCCGACGATTTTTCCCAGCCTCACGGTCTGGCAGAACATGGAAGTCGTGGTCGGCGCCAAGACCGGATTGTTCGCGGCGTTGCGGGCCATGCCCACTGAGCAGAGCGACCAAATTGCTGAAACGCTGGAGCTTTCCGGTCTGCTCCCGCGATCAACGGTACGAGCCGGGATTCTCTCACATGGTGAAAAGCAGTGGCTGGAGATTGCCATGCTGCTGGCACAGGACCCCAAATTGCTTTTGTTGGATGAGCCAGTAGCGGGCATGAGCCGCGGTGAGCGTGAGCGAACCGCGGAGCTGTTCCGGCGAGTGCTTGTTGCCCACCCGGATCGCACGCTCCTGATTGTGGAGCATGACATGGCCTTTGTGCGCCAGCTCGCAAATGTGGTGACGGTGCTGCATCTCGGTTCAGTCTTAAGTGAGGGGTCACTCGAGGATGTTCAGGCCGATCCGCGTGTGATCGATGCGTATCTTGGACACAATCAGCGAAAAGCGGCGTAACGCGGATGTCCGAGACTTCACCGCTGGTATTTCCGAGGCGAGACACAGACGACGCCCGAAGCGAGGAGCCCATGCAGCAACTGTTGTTGGCGGTGGAGGGGATTCGTGCGGGCTACGGCGAGAGTCGGGTGTTGCGCGATGTGACCCTGGAGATTCCCGTGGGCCACGCTGTCTGTCTCATTGGCCGAAACGGCGTGGGGAAGACCACCCTGATCAAGAGCGTGATGGGACTGGTTAAGGTGCGCTCCGGACGCATTCTGGTGGACGGCCAGGACGTGACCGCGAAGCGGCCTGAGGAGCGGGCTCGCCTCGGGCTGGGCTATGTGCCGCAGGGCCGGGGGATCTTCCCACACCTTTCCGTATTTGAGAACATACTCATGGGCTTTGAGGCCCGCCCAAAGATCAACGCGGGTGATCGGCAGGAGAGTTTGGATGAGGTCTACGCGCTCTTCCCAGTCCTTCAAGATATGCGCCAACGCGTGGCGGGTACCCTCAGTGGCGGTCAACAACAGCAGCTCGCCATTGCCCGGGCGTTAGTCAGCAAGCCGCGCCTTTTGCTCCTCGATGAGCCGACCGAAGGAATCCAGCCCTCTATTGTTCAGCAGATCGAGGAAGTACTTATCCAGCTCCATCAGCGGGGCATCGCGCTATTGCTCGTGGAGCAATTTGTCGATTTCGCTGTTGCCACGTGCGATGAGTACGTGGTGCTTGACCGCGGTTCCGTTGTTGAAAAGGGTGCAACAGCGGCGCTCGACCAGAGTGTGATTGACGAGTACCTGGCGGTATAACGGACGGAGGTTCACGGACGGAAGACGGTGGCAGGGGCACGGCAGACTGTTCATCCGGCTTCCGTCCACCGTCCTGCCTCGGTCGTGTTACCCTTCGCACTGCTATTCTCCCGCTGAGGACCATTGACCATGATGCTGACGCCACGTGAGCAGGAGAAGCTGCTGGTGTATGTGGCCGCCGATCTGGCGCGGAAGCGCCGGGCGCGCGGATTGAAACTGAACGTCCCAGAGTCAGTAGCGCTGATCACCGAGGCGCTGCTCGAAGGAGCGCGTGATGGAAAGTCTGTGACTGAGGTGATGGCGCTGGGCCGACAGGTGCTGACGCGCGAGGACGTGATGGACGGCGTGTCTGAGCTCATCCCACTGGTTCAAGTGGAGGCGACCTTTCCGGACGGAACCAAGCTGATTTCCTGCCATGAGCCCATCGTCTGAATGATGCTTTCCAGTTTCCATATCTTGCATTTCCCGCGGGGAGGCCAGCGTGTCTGAGACGGCGAATTACCTAGTGGGCGATGAGCCAATTGAGTTGAATGCCGGGCGACGGACGTGCTCCCTCACGGTGGAGAACACCGGTGATCGGGCGATTCAGGTGGGCTCGCACTTTCATTTCCTGGAAGTGAATCGGGCACTGCGTTTTGACCGGGCGGCGTCCTATGGGATGCGCCTGAACATTCCGGCGGGAACGGCGGTGCGGTTTGAGCCCGGCGATTCGCAGGCGGTGGAGCTGGTGGAGCTTGGGGGGACGCGTCAGGTGGAGGGGCTCAATGGATTGACGAGGGGCCGCCTGGATGACCCCGGCCAGAAAGAGCGCGTGTTGAGCGAGGTGGTTCGGGGCGGCTTTGCTGATACCACATCGGAAGGTGGTTGCTGATGGCTTCGATCAGTCGGCGACACTATGCTGAGCTGTATGGGCCAACCGCGGGCGACCGGTTTCGGCTGGCTGATACGGTCTTAACCTGCGAGATTGAGCGGGACCTCCTGACACCTGGCGATGAGCTGGTCTTTGGTGGCGGCAAGACCGCACGGGACGGCATGGGGCAAGCATCCGGCATTACCAATGCCGATGGCGCGTTGGACCTGGTCATCACCAACGTCATTGTCATGGACCCCATGCTCGGGATACTCAAGGCGGACATCGGCATTAGAAACGGCCGCATTGTGGGCGTGGGGAATGCCGGGAATCCCGGCATCATGGATGGCATTGATCCACATATGGTGGTGGGGCCAGGAACGGAAGTGATCGCGGGTGAGCATTTGATTGCCACTCCCGGCGGAATCGATACCCACATCCACATGATCACCCCGCACCAGGTCTATGATGCCCTGTCGAATGGCATTACCACGCTGATCGGCGGTGGAACGGGTCCGGCGGACGGCACGCGGGCAACCACCTGCACTCCCGGTCCATGGAACATTGCCCGCATGCTGGAAGCGGCTGAAGTACTGCCTGTGAACTGGGGGCTGCTGGGCAAGGGCAACGGTAGCGTCCCTGAGCCGCTCATTGAGCAGGTGCGGGCGGGCGTGTGCGGGCTCAAGCTGCACGAGGATTGGGGCACCACCCCGGCAGCCATTGATACGTGTCTCAGTGTGGCCGATCGGTTTGATGTGCAAGTGGCGATCCACACGGACACACTGAACGAGGCCGGGTATGTGGATGATACGATCGCGGCCATTGCTGGACGGACGATCCATACCTTCCACACCGAGGGCGCCGGCGGTGGGCACGCGCCAGACATCATCAAGATTGCCGCTGAGCTGAACGTGCTGCCATCCTCCACCAATCCAACGCGGCCGTACACCGTGAACACACTGGCTGAGCACATGGACATGCTGATGGTCTGCCACCATCTGAATCCCGGTGTGGCTGAGGACGTGGCGTTTGCGGAAAGTCGGATTCGACCTGAGACGATGGCCGCGGAGGATGTGTTGCACGACCTCGGCGTGATCAGCATGTACTCCTCGGATTCTCAGGCCATGGGACGCGTGGGCGAGACCTTTACACGGCTCTTCCAGACGGCTGACAAGATGCGTCAGATGAAGGGCAAGCTGCCCGAAGATGCGCCGAACAATGACAATTTTCGAGTGCTGCGCTACCTGGCCAAACTCACCATCAACCCCGCGGGGGCTCACGGCATCAGCCACCTGGTGGGCTCTCTCGAGCCGGGCAAGCTGGCGGATATCGTGTTATGGCCGGTGGGGTCCTTTGGCGCAAAGCCCAAGATGGTCATCAAGGGCGGACTGATCAACTGGGCGGTCATGGGCGATCCGAACGCCTCCGTGCCCACCTGTGAACCACAGCTCTTCCGGGCGCAATTTGGCGCTCTGGGGTCAGCGCTCAGCCGCACCTCGATCACCTTCATGTCCCAAGCCGGGTTTGACGCCGGGGTCCATGAGCAGCTCGGGCTGCGGCGCATGGTGGAGCCCGTGCGCAACTGCCGTGTTATCACCAAGCGACAGATGGTCCGCAATGATCGCACGCCGCGCATTGAGGTGAACCCTGATACTTATGAGGTGCGCGTAGACGGCGTGCTGGCCACGGTTCCCCCGGCTGAGCGGTTGAGCTTGGCGCAGAAGTTCTTCCTGGTATGACGGACGACGGATGAATGAAACCGAGGGAGCTGGCTTCAGCGCTCCCGCTACCTGCCCTCCATCCGCTGTTTTGGGTTTACTCTCCCTCGTTCAGCTCAGCGATTCTTTTTTCCCCACCGGTATGTTTGCCCATTCATTGGGGCTGGAAGGCATGGTTCGTCGTGGGCGTGTTCAAACACTGAGTGATGTTGAGCGGTTCATTCGGTCGAGCCTCAGCCACTCGGTCATCTCCGCGGATGGAGTGGCCTTGCTCAATGCCCATCGTGCACTGCGGGCGGGTGATCTGAATGAACTGGCGGCTATGGACCAGAGACTCTTCTGCATCAAGGCCGCACCAGAGCTCCGTCTGGCTTCTCAGCAGCATGGCCGGCGATTGCTCGTCGAGACAGCTCTGTTTCGGGAAGTTCCAACCCTTAACGGATACCGCGCGCGCGTGCTTGAGCGCGCGGTGCCTGGAACGGGCGCCGTGGCACTCGGCGCGGTGAGTGCAGCGCTGGATGTGGAGCCGGAGCTCGCCTTAGCCGGCTATCTGCACACTTTCGTGGTGGGTGTGGTCAGCGCGGCGATTCGTCTCCTGCCGCTCAGCAACACCGACTGCCAGCTCATGGTCCATCGGTTGCACCCTTCCATTGCCGAGCAGATGGAGTCCATTCGTGGTAAATCCTGGCTGGGAATGACCGCGTTTACCCCAGAACTGGATATCGTTTCCATGCAGCACGCGAAGGATGATTTGCGGATGTTTGCGAGTTGAACGAGACAATGCTAATTCGTGGCTATAATCGGGCAGGAGGCCAGTCATGAGCGTTCGCCAGATCGTGCTCACGTACGAGGATTATTGCGAGCTGCCCGACGACGGCAAGCGCTATGAGATCCATCAGGGAGAGCTTGTTGTGAACCCCGCGCCAACCCCGGGCCATCAGCGGGTCCTTCGCCGACTGAATCGGCTGCTGGAGCAGCATATCGAGACAAATCGGCTTGGCGAGCTCTTCTTCGCGCCGCTCGACTGCATTCTTGACGATACAAGCGTTGTGCAGCCCGATCTCGTGTTTATTGCCAATGACCGGGGCGGGCAGATTAGTGGCCGTGGCATTGAAGGCGCTCCAACACTGGTTGTTGAAATCGTGTCGCCATCGTCCACGCGGACAGATCGTGGTAGAAAAATGCAGCTCTACGCAAAGTTTGGGGTGCCTTACTATTGGATCGTAGATCCGGGGGTTCAGCGGCTGGAGGCGTTTGAGCTGATCAGTGGGTCATATGAGCTCGTGGCGGACGGGACGATGACCCAAACCGTGAGATTGGCGCCTTTCTCAGAGCTTGCCATCCCGCTGGCTGAGATTTGGAATTGAGATGGCAGCCATTCATGGAGCTCATCCACCCCCCCATGCCCACCCGACGCGCCTCCACGCCGGCTTGCTACCGCGGATCGGCATAGGCGGACCGGTGGGTTCTGGGAAGACCTCACTGGTTGAGGCGCTCGTTCCAAGGCTTCTTGCGCAGGGCCTGCAGCCGCTCGTGATCACCAATGACATCTTCACGCGCGAGGATGCCAACCATGTCACTCGGACATTGGATGGCGTGTTGGCCGCGGAGCGTATTCGTGCCGTTGAGACCGGGACGTGCCCGCATACGGCAGTGCGTGAGGATCCCAGCCTGAATCTGCTGGCGGCGGAGGAGCTGGAGCAGATGTACCCGGATGCGGACGTCATCCTCATCGAGAGTGGCGGGGACAATTTGACGTTGACGTTTAGTCCCGCCCTGGCTGATTATCAACTCTACGTGATCGATGTGGCGGCGGGTGACAAGATCCCGCGGAAACGTGGACAGGGCATTACCCAGACGGACTTGCTGGTGATCAATAAGGTGGACCTCGCTCCGCACGTGGGGGCGGACCTCGAGGTGATGCGCCGCGACGCGGCGCTCGTCCGGGAGGGCAAACCCTTCCTATTCACCAATTGTCGAACGGGAGATGGTTTGGATGCCGTGGTGGCGCATGTGATTCAGGCCATTGCGCAGCGTCACGCGCACGCCTGAGCTCAGCCACCCAGGAGAGCAGGCGGCCCTGCGCTCATCTCAGAACGGCCTGGCCGATCTAACATTTCTCGCGCGCGGTGGTCGCACGATCCTGACGGACGTGCACACGCGCAGTCCGCTCGTCATCCAGCGGGCGTTGTACCTCGATGAATCGCGTCCGGATATGGCCCACGTGTTCATTGCGAACCCGACGGCGGGGCTCCTGGCCGGCGATCGACATGAAATTCGCGCTCAGGTTGGTCCGGGTGCACGGGCGCGAGTGTTGACTCAGGCGGCCACGAAAGTTTACTCAATGCCTCACGGTCAGGCTGAACAGGTGATCCAACTGAGTGTGGCCGCCGGGGGAGCTCTAGAGTATCTCCCCAGGGCCGTCATCCCCTATCGATCGTCCTGTCTGGAACAACGGGTTGTCCTGGAAGTTGCAGAGGGAGCAACGGCCGTCTACGCGGAAGTGCTGGGCGCCGGGCGCGTCCGTCACGGGGAGAGCCTGGCCTATCGGTCGATCTCATCGAGCCTGACCGTTCAGCGACCGTCAGGTCAACTGCTCCTCATTGAGTCCTATCGGCTCTGTCCTGCTGAGCTGTCGCTAGCACAGACGGGAATCCTGGGGCTGGATCCCGGCGTGGCGCTGGTCACGCTGGTAGCGATAGGCGATGCCTTGAGACCGGAGGAGTGCGCCGCGAGACTCCAGGATCGTCTTGGCGCAGCCGCCACGCGCACGGCCGCGGCGCCCTTACCTGGAGGTGGTGGCATGATCGTCAAAGTGCTCGCTGGGTCCGCCGCTGAAGGCGAGGCTCTGCTAGGCACAGTCTATGAGGAATGCCAGATTGCGTTTACCAGGGGCCTTGGGCCCTAGATTATGCGATGTTCGTGGCGCCCCGAGGGGGTACTTGAAGCACTGAGATGCAAAGACAGAGAGAGACGCTCGATCTCTCTGGGTCTCCGAGTCTCCGCGGTGAACATCTCTCGAGACGTGGATAGTTACGCTCGCCGGGGTGCGGTGCAAACTTACCCGGCGCCCTGGGGCAATGCCGGCCCGGCCCCACTCGGAGCGCCGCCATCCCTGGCGGCCCGACCGTGGAGGCCGCTCTCCGGACTCCCGGTCACTGATTGCGATCGCGCCGTGCGGCCCTCAGGGGCCGGGCCGCCAGGGATGGCGGCGCTCCCAGTGGAGCCGGGAAACTCTGACGCACACCCCGCTCGCCGATCAATGTTGACACCTGTCGGGCTCTGGTTGGTATAATTCGGCATTGCACACGTGACGGCCACGTGGCCCGTCCTCTCTGTGCTCTTCTGAGCGCTTTCCCTCTCCAACGGAATCGCGAATAGCGTTGCTCGACTATCGAGCTTTCCGCTCGCTCGCGAAATCCATGCGAGTCCTACTCATGTCGAGCAGAGACGACACCTGCCCCTGAGCGCCCTGGGACAAAAACGTCCTAACCGTTCTACCTACCCCTTGCACTCGGAGTCCTCCCGGTGAACATTACTGAACTGGAATCCAAGAGCCGCGATGAGCTCACGGAAATCGCTCGCGATGCCGGCATCTCAAATGCCGCAAACCTGAAAAAGCCAGAGCTGGTTTACCGGCTGCTTCAGTCTCAGGGGGATGGGAAGGGCGACGTTGCGGCATCCGGAGTGCTAGATGTCGTGGAAGACGGCTATGGCTTCCTTCGCCAACAGCGCTTTCTCCCGGGCTCGTCCGACGTCTACGTTTCCCAATCGCAAATTCGACGATTTGGTCTGCGCACTGGTGACTTTGTCACCGGGCACGTTCGTCCTCCCAAGGATTCCGAAAAATTCTTCGGCCTCTTGCGCGTCGAGCTCGTGAATGACCTGAGTCCAGATGCAGCTCGGCAGCGGCCGCATTTTGATGCGCTCACCCCCATCTTTCCCCGTGAGCAGCTCAAGCTCGAGTCTGACCCGAAAAACGTCACTCAACGCCTCATTGATCTCGTCTCACCCATCGGCAAAGGGCAGCGGGGCTTGATTGTGTCCCCGCCTAAGGCGGGCAAGACCACTATTCTCAAGCAGATCGCCAATGGCATCGCCGCCAATCATCCTGAAGTGCACATCATGGCTGTGCTGGTAGGTGAACGCCCTGAGGAGGTCACGGACTTCCGTCGGTCGGTTGACGCGGAGGTGGTGGCCAGCACCTTTGATGAACCGGTCGAGGATCACACGACCGTGGCAGAGATGGCCCTCAATCGGGCCAAGCGGCTGGTTGAAGGCGGGCGCGATGTCTGCATCGTACTCGATTCGATCACGAGACTTACCCGCGCCTATAACCTGGCCGTCCCGCCCAGCGGGCGCACCCTCTCCGGCGGTATTGATCCCGTGGCGCTATATCCGCCCAAGCGCTTCTTCGGCGCGGCTCGGAAGCTTGAAGATTCCGGCTCGTTGACCATTCTGGCAACGGCCCTCGTGGACACTGGATCACGGATGGATGACGTGATCTATGAAGAGTTCAAGGGTACGGGCAACATGGAGCTGATCCTGGATCGAAAACTAGCTGAGCGACGCATCTTCCCCGCGCTGGACGTGCTCCGCTCAGGCACGCGTCGTGAGGAGCTCCTGCTTGAGGATTCCACGCTCCGCATGGTCTGGACCATGCGACGCATGCTCGCCCAAATCGGCGATTCCAACAGCATTGACCTGTTATTGAATCGCCTGGGTAAGACACCCAGTAACGCGGACTTCTTAACCACGCTAAGCAAAGCTGACCTGTAGCGCTCTTCCGCTAGCAAGTCGACTTGCTAGCGACCGTCCCAGGTGAGCGGTCGCATCTAAAAACCCCACCAGAATCTCGGATGCTCATGCGCTGCAACTGTTCAGAATTGGGGGGAATGAACTAGAAATCATGTCGTAGCACGGGGCCTTGTGCCCTGTGCCTGGTGCGTTTCCAGCTCGCCGCACTCGGAGCGGCACAGCGAAATCAGGCTGCCGCGTTCCAGGCACAAGGCCCCGTGCTACGATCCGCCGCCGAAGTTTGTCCCTCGACTTCTGAACACTTACCATGCGCCGACCTGCGCCAGGATGGCGGAGTTTTAGCGACCCCGCAGTCAATCGGTGATGTCGCACGAGGACTACCGTCCAGCGCGGCATAGTTAAGAATGAAGAGTGATTACGGACAGCTGATGAGCCGAGCAGACACTCGTCCGCACGAGCTGCTCGCACTCTTAACTTTTCACTCTTAACTAAAGCGAATTGAGCTACCGCCCGTAGCCCTCGCGGATCACGGTGATGCGACGCTGCTGGGTGCCGTACTTGCTAGCGGCGGCGGGCTCAGGGAAGAAGATGTCCACGTGTGTCCCCTTCACGCCACTTCCGCGATCCTCAGCAGTGAATACGGTGCCGTCAAACCCATCAATGAGCAACTGCGAGCCGAAGGGAATCACCCCAGGATCCACGGATACGGTGCCCCACCGAACGGTTGTGCCGGTGGCAGTGCGAGTGCCGACTCCGGGATTTCCCGTGGCATAACCGGTCGTTTTGGAGATCAATGCGCGTGCACCCGCGGGTACTTCAGGCATAGGCGCGACCAATTCGGACATATACGGACTGGCTGATTTCGGCGCGCGATCAACTGGTACAAGATATTTTGCGTTTGACCAACCGGTCAACGCGTCTAATTTGATCTGATACCAGTCGAGTCCACCGGAATGAACCGGCCCATCCAAAATGTCGAGCCTCTGTCCTTCGCGAATCGTGCCGACCACGCGGTTTGTGATTCCAGGGGCTAACCGGACGCGCAATCCGCTGCCGTCGGTTCCCACGACCGTTGCGATGCTTCCTTGCTGAAGCTCATCTGCTGCCCGTGCGATTGAAGTCGCGCTTGAAAAGCTGCCGATCCCAACGAACGCTATCAACAGTGCCACATTCAGTGCGCTTCGCACCGATACATATCCTCCTCGCCGTTGCTGTTGGTGTATCCCGTGCCATAAGCCGCTGACACGGACCGGCGATGGGGGTATCGCCGTGATGCCCTGCATTCAGAGCAACAAAAAAACCAGGAGGTTGAAGCCCCTGGCCAACAGCAGTTAGCCGACGCTACCCCTCTCTCAATCTCTGCTTCGCACCAGCCCACATCGCTCCGCGACAGCGGGTGAGAACCTTCGTGGCCTACGGGGTTAGCTGACGGGTTCGGGCGGAGAGATAAGCCCTACACGGCCGGACCATCCATGGCCCAATCGTGATTCACCCCAGAAGTGTGGTTCCCCCGTTCTCCTGTCACCAGGAGACTCGGCGCTATGTGAGTAGAATCGTCCTTATAAATTGATGATTGACGACTGGCGTTTCCAGCCACCGTGGCCAGTCTAAGCCAGGTCTTTCACTGGTGTCAAGAGGCTAGGCACGCCAATATGCGCCCAGACCACAAGGGAGCGAGGCCATTCGAGCGCACCGAGCGCACCGTGGCGTAGGTTCGATTTCCTTCTGCCGGAACTCTGTTCGGGTGGAAATCGTCATCGGCTCTTCCGCTTGCGGCACCCCAGAGGCCTGGTGAGATGTCCCCCGATTCTGGATAGAGAGAGCTGTTCCCGCCGATGCAGTCAGTTGAGATTGGGCTGGATTGGCGGTTCGTGTGGTATCCTGCACTGAGCCGGAGTTGCGCACGGTGCTGCAAGACGCGGCGCCCTGGCTACTGAGGATCGATTTTTCGCCGCTTGAACGCGGTATTCAAGGAGGCGCCTGCACTCGTGCCACGTGGCCAAGCACTCGAAGTTGACGGCACTGTCATTGACACGCTGCCAAACACCCAGTTTAAAGTTGAGCTCGATAACAAGCATGCGGTGCTGGCCTATACCAGCGGCCGAATGCGCAAGTACCGTGTGCGGATCCTCCTCGGTGACCGGGTCAAAGTGGAGCTCTCCCCGTATGATCTCACCCGCGGTCGCATTACCTACCGTTATCGGTAGCCCACGGCCTTACGGCTGTGCTCTGGACAGGCTCATCGTGGTGCGCTTCAGAGCCACTCAGTCTGATTCATATTCGGGCGCAACGAACTGATAACCAACTCCCCTCTGCGCAGCCTCGAATGTGGACGTGCACGTTGTGGCAGATCGGCCCGAACGCTGATCTGTCGCACGGATAGTGTGAAACGGGCTATGCTCCGCTCCCTGACTGATCACACCGTCTGAATCCATTCGCAGGAGGATCGCATCATGCCGGGACCTCTTCACGGCGTCCGAGTGCTCGATTTCACGGGAAACCTCTCGGGACCATTCATCACGATGCAACTTGCGGACCTCGGCGCTGACGTGCTGAAACTCGAACGGCCCGGGACAGGAGATCCCAGTCGCGGAACCCCCCCATATCTCGACGGATTGAGCACCTACTTCGCGAGCATCAATCGCGGCAAGCGGAGCGTGGTGGTAGATCTCAAGCAGCCGGACGGGCTGGAGCTGACGCTTCGATTGGCTGAACAATGCGATGTGCTGGTGGAGAACTTTCTCCCGGGCACCATGGGGCGGCTTGGGT
>JBJXFJ010000240.1:0-8389 GCA_046154735.1 Chloroflexota bacterium
TGCAGATGAATCCCGCACGCATGGGATTCATCTGCACGGCATATCTACTCGCCTTGACTGCCTACTGCTCAGCGCCGCTTCAATTGACGGCGCGATCTCTGAAGGAATCTGCGACATTGGGCCACCACATACGCGGGGCTCACCAAACCGTCTACCGGTGCGATGCCCACGGCGCCTTGCCACATGCGCATCATGTTGTAAGCGATATCCCCGGCGCAGGCTCGTTTGTATGTCTCCAGGGCCGACGTCCCCTGATTGCGGGTGCCTGTGTCCATATCTGGAACTCGCACGCCGGTTCGTAGCGAGACCTCGAGGATTGGCAAATCGCCATAGCCGACTTGATTCCGTTGGGTGAAGAGCCCGCCGTTACGGACGATGGCCCAGGAGCGGGTAATGCGGCCGAGCCACCCTATGCCAGAATCCTTCATCGCTGGATACGTGCTTGGTTTATGGATCACGGTCGAATCTCCGGAGGATCGGGTTCGTCCTCTGTGAAGAGGCGCACATATGGGCCATAACGGAATCGCCGATTGCGGTAATTGCCGGTGATCTCTTCTAGCATACCCAGATCGGTAAGGCGGGCGACGAGCTGGTTCGCGGCGGCATACGTGGTCCTGGTCAAAGACTCGACATCCTGGACCGAGACGATGGGACGCTCGTACAGAGTCTCCAACACGCGGTGTCCATTGCCCGCGCCTCGGCCAAGCTGCTCGGTGATCTGCGTACGATGAGCTTCGCGGAGAAGCAGGATGCGCCGCGCGGTCTCGGCGGCCTGGGCGCTGACTTCGGCGATACCCCGCAGAAAGAACCGCAGCCAGACCTCCCAGTCCCCCTGGTCTCGGACTGATTGCAGACGGTCATAGTAGTCGTTGCGGTGCCGTTTGAAGTAGTGCGAAAGGTAGAGCACCGGTTTGTGCAGCGCTCTGCGTTCGCAGAGCAGGAATGTGATGAGCAGGCGGCCAACTCGGCCGTTGCCGTCCAAGAACGGGTGAATCGTCTCGAACTGTGCATGAGCCAGGCCGATCTTGATCAGCAACGGGAGATCATCGGATTCATGGATGAATCGCTCGAGCGAGCCGAGGCAATCTGGCACGTCGTTTGGATGCGGCGGCACGAATGTCGCCTCGGTGAGTGTGCAGCCACTGGGGCCGATCCAATTCTGGCTCGTGCGGAGCTCGCCGGGGGTCAGATGAGATCCCCGAACGCCGGTCAGGAGCTCTCGATGAATCTCACGGATGAGTCGGATTGAAACGGGCAGGTCCTCGAGGCGTGCCAATCCATGCTTCATCGCCCGGACGTAATTCACGACCTCATCAACGTCGCGCGGCCGGTGTTCTCCGCCGAGCACGTTTGCCTCGGCGGCAAGGAGATCCTGGAGGGAGCTTTGCGTTCCTTCGATCTGGCTCGAGAGTACAGCCTCTTTGCGAACGTACATGAAGACGAAGAGGTCGGGGTTGGGAAGAGTTTGCACGGACCCGTCAAGCCGCCCGAGTGCTCGATCTGCTTCTGACAGAAGGTTTTGAAGCTCGCCATCCAGGCGTACCGGCGGCCGCGGGGGCAAAGGCGCAGGAAGAAAGGCACGGTATCCCTGAGGCTGCCGCATATATCGCCCGGACCGGGCGGATTCATCAATACCGTGAGCGTCGCGCATCATACGTGCTTCTGACTTTAGTATGGAGCCATTTTCATTCCATAGTAAAGTCAGAAGCACATATGGAGAGAATGGGCTCGTGTAGTATTGCCAGGCTTTCGTAAGCACTCGGTTGATGATCTCCCAGTAGTCGGGGCGGATATCAATGCGCGGCTCAGGCATTGCGCGCGATCAGCTCCTGAAAGAGTGCTTCCGCATCACCGATGAATCGCAGCGTACTTTGATAGACACGCAGTGCTTTCTGGGGATCCTCGGTGTGCGAGGTGATGGTGCGCATCGCTCGATACTCAAATCAGGCTTTGACATCAGCGATGAGCCCCTTCTCTCCCGCTGTGCGCAGAAGATCGCGAAAGTTGGCCAAATCGGCTCCCGTTGGAGTGGCGGCGTCCATTTCGATTCTGCGCTTCAGCATCTTGATGCTGAGCTCATACACGAATTCAAAGTTCTGGATCACTTTAGCGATCAGCGTTTTTTGCACTGCCCTGGGCTGCGCGTCAAACCAGCTTGTGTTGTTGACCGCGTTGACGCTCTCATCAAGCGAGACGATCGAGCGAAGTGTGGTCCAGCTCCATTTAAGCGTTTTGCGGGCTGAGCACTACGAACGGCCCAATACCCGCCAGACACTGTCTCACCTTCCACTACGTTCTCCAATCCTCGCCGGGCATGATCCGTCGCATGAACTCATCGAAGAGCGGCACGGTGAACGCGGTGTCCCCGTGGCTGGGACTCCAGATCATGCCCTTGGCGATGAGGCTGCCCCGCGTGGGCGCCAGGGATCGCACGTCGCGTTGTAAGACTTCGGCAATGTCACCGGACCGATGAGGTCCTGGCCCCAGCTCGGCCATGGCGCGCAGGTATCGTTTCTCACCGGGAGTAAGTCGGTCAAACCGCACCCGAAAGAAGCTCTCATCGAGCGCTGCCACAGTCGTGACGGATGCCAGGTCCACGTCTTCATGGGTAATTGGTGAATCCGTCGCAACATCCCAGGAGTGCTTGCCCCATTCCTGCAGGAAATAGGGATATCCTCGGGTTGCTTCCACGATACGTTCGAGTGCGTCCGGATTCACATCCACGCCTGCCGCCGCGGTAGGCTTCGTGATGGCCTGCTTGGCTGCGTCTGGAGGGAGCGGGCCAATCTCGGGGAAATCGAACATGCGCTCCGCATAGGATTTCGCATTGCCCATCATCCCTCTGAGCTGAGGGAGGCCAGCTCCAATCAGAATGACTGGCAGTTGCCGCTGAGTTGTTCGGTGGAGCGATGTAATCAATGCCGCGAGCTGGTCTTCTTTCACGTACTGGAGCTCGTCGACAAAGATGGCGAGCACCGTACCCGCGGCTTTTGCGGCCTCCCCGGCTGACTCGAGCAGTGCAAGAAGATCGTGTTGAAGATCGCCATTGTCTGCCAGGCCAGGCTCTGGATCAAAATCGAGACCGACCTCAATGTCTTCGTACTTCACCTTCATCGCGCGGGCGAATCCCGCCAGCGCGCGGAGTGATCGTTGGGCCAGATCCCGAGCACGCTCGGTGCGGGAGAGACGCAGCAGGGCCTGGCGTAGCTCCGGGGCCAATAGAGCAGGGAGTGAGCGATGCTCAGGTGCCTCGATCCGCAAGGTTTGAACCCCCGTCGCCTCCGCGGCCAGCTTCATTCGATCGAGAAGCACGGTCTTGCCAACACCGCGGAGTCCCACCATCAAGACACTCTTGGAGGGGAGGCCACGACGGATCCGCTCAATTGCGATGTGAACGGTCTCCAGCAGCGCGTCACGGCCGGCGAGCTCGGGCGGTGGCGTGCCCGCGCCAGGCGCAAACGGATTCGCGATGGGATCCATGACACCGAGTATAGCGAGTTTATGAAGTTTATGGAATATTGCTAAACTGACTAAACTCGCTTGAATCGAGTGTCTCGCAAACGATTCAGTGTCTGCATAGCACGCATGATTGTACGGAGCGCGGTGGGCTTGTTCCCTGCGCCTGGTAAATCCCAGGCGCGGATTATTCACCCGTCATGAGCCACCATTGCACAGGTAGTGCTCTGTCAAAATTGGCCTGTAGGGTTCTCCCGACACCGGTGGTGTCGGGCATCTTGCCCGACAGTCACGAACCAACCGCGCAGCGACGAGAAGGAACGCCCCAAACTGTCGGGCAAGATGCCCGACACCACCGATGACCTCCACCCGACAATCCGTGATTGACAGAGCACTAGAACCCGCGGCTGGGCGGATCGCCGGAGAGTTTGAGAAACTCGTGCATCTTCCGGTAGAGCAGCTTTTTATCCGCCGGAACAAACGGTCGCAGGTTCTCATGATTGATGATGCGCGTCTGCTCGTCCTTCCATTCTTGCCAGCACAGGGCACAGGTTTCAGTGAGAATGCGCTCACCCCAGACTCCGGGCATTGGGGCCGCGGCAAGCGCCTCGCGGTGAAGATCGCAGCGGCGGCACTGAAGATCAGTCATTATGGTGATTGCTCCCAGGAACATGGTCGATTCATGAATGCGGGGCGAGGTTCGCCTGATGGCTTGGTTCCACTTGCGGCGGCACTTTGGACCGCCGGACTGGCACGTTCAGCACGCGGAACCAGAAGGACAAAATTGGCCCGAGTGTGATGACGAAGACGACTGTGCCGAGGCCAATGGGCGCTCCCATCAACCACCCAAAGAACACCGCCAAACCGTCCATCATGACCCGCACAGGTCCCACATCTCGCTGCAGGCGTCGTGACAGCGCCACCATGAGGCTATCACGTGGCCCCGCGCCAATCTGCGCTTTCACGTACAGAGCGGTGCCCAGTCCCATGACGACCGCGCCGGCAAGCATCATGGCGTATCCGGTCACCACATCGTGCATCTCGGGAATGATGTGGTTATAGATCAGGATGTCCTGGATAATCCCGCCCAGGGCAATGTTCAGGGCCGTGCCGATGCCCGGACGAACGCCCAGCAGCCAGGCCAGCGCGAGCACACTGACGCTGACCACTTGACCAGCCATGCCGATGGTCAGAGGAGTTTGCAGCGATATGCCCACATGGAACGCCTGCCAGGGTCCTTGCCCCACGTTGGCCTGGATGTTCATGGTGAATCCGAGTGAGATGATGAACGGGCCAATGAGCAGCAGAGAAAACCGCGGCCAGCCAATCCACCAACCGCCGGAGCTATTCGGTACAGGCATAGGTCACCAGAAGTGTAGCCGGTCTGGACGGACGGAGGACGGAAGACGGAGGACGGAGGACGGAAGACGGAGGACGGAAGACGGAGGACGGAAACGATGATACCGCCTCCTCCGTCCTCCGTCGGTCAGCCCGCCGGCTCCGGCAATGGGCCAAAGACTGCTTCACACCAGGCAGCCGCGCTGATGAGCGACGCCTCCGCCCAGGGGCGGGCAATAAGCTGAGTGGAGAACGGCATTCGCTCCGCGCTGAGTCCGCTGGGCAACGCAATTGTGGGGAAGCCCAGTAAGCTCCAGATCGCCTGGAAACGGTTGTCACCCGTGCCGCTCGGTTCGGGCGCAAGATTGGCAGCGGTGGGCATGAGTAAGCAGTCAACGAGGTCAAACATCCCAAGAGTGGCGATTCGGATCTGCCGGCGCAAGCGTTGTGCCTGAAGATAGGCTTCGGCGGGAATCACCTGGCCCAGCTCCACCTGGGCACGCAGACGTGGGGGGTACTGATCTGCGAATTGGCGATGCTGCGCCGCGTGAAGCGCGCCAGCCTCTGCCTGCATGATGATCGTCTGCGCCGCCAGCATCAGTTCAAACGGCTCCGCGAGGGTGAGCTCAACGACCGTGGCGCCCGCCTGCCTCAGACGATCAGCAGTTGCCAGCGTATGGGCTCGGACATCGGGTTGCGCGAGGTCAAGAACGTCTGTGAGAAGGCCGAGCTTGGGAGCGCGGGGGGCCCCAGCCGCGCCAACGTAGTCATCCAATGGACGGTCCCGCGAGCCCTGATCCGCGGCGTCATACCCGGCCAGCACCTGCAGCAGCGCGGCCACATCGGCAACGCACCGGGCAATTGGACCAGCATGATCAAGGGACCAGGCCAGGGGATGGATCCCCTGGCGACTAATTCGGCCGAACGTTGGCTTGAGCCCCACGGCGCCGCAGTATCCGGCCGGACGAAGTATGCTCCCGGCTGTTTGAGACCCCAGCGCGGCTGGAATCTGCCAGCCGCCCACGGCTGCCGCCGAACCGCTGCTGGACCCGCCCGGGGTTCGATCTTGATTCCAGGGATTGCGTGTTATTGGTGGATCGGAGAAGGCAAACGGTGTTGTCACCGTCTTACCGATAATCACCGCGCCGGCGCGTTTCAGCCGTGCCACCGATGCCGCGTCGCGCGGTTTCGGCACATCCGGGAGAAATGTGGAGCCGCAGCGCGTTGAAAGTCCGGCCGCATCGTAGATGTCTTTGAGGCCAATTGGCACCCCATTAAGTGGTCCGCCGTTGCCGGCCTGCGCGGCTGCATCCGCCCGGCGTGCCTGGGCAAGTGCACCATCGGCGTCTATGATGACCCACGCCTTGATGCGCGGCTCTGTGGCATCGATCCGCTGAAGGACAGCTTCCAGCACGTCCAATGCCGAGGTCTCGTGGGATCGTATCCGCTGGGCAATGTCGACTACACCGAGCGTATAGAGGTCGGTCATGCAGTGCGCTCCTGCTCGGATGTTCCGGTGATGAAGTCCGGCTCAGCATCGCAAGCTCCGAGGTCCTCAGGTGAGGCCTGAGACAGGAGCGAGAGTGCCTGGGATGTGCTATCGATGAGCCCTTCCAGAGCGTCATCGGCGCGTGATCCAAAGACGGAGGAGTGAGCTCGCGCCAGATCCGCGCGAATCTGATCAAAAGTGGTTGCTGAGCCAAGCGGCATGCGGAATGTCCTTCTCTTCTGTGCGTCACTTTGAAGCGCCAGCGTGGCGAATATTTCCATTGGATTTCAGCCACGCCCACGCTGAAGCTCCAAGGTGGGTACTACTATTGCGTATTCTGAATGCCGGGCGATAGTGCGCCGTTCAGTGTGATGATGGAATCGTAATGGAGCCCTCGGCTGGAGCCAGCGGGCTCCGAGGAGGCAGCTATGGCATCCCCCATGCATTATGACGTACTCATTATTGGTTCTGGACAGGCCGGGGGCCCTCTAGGAACGGCGTTCGCCCAGGCTGGGCGCAGCGTCGCTCTGGTTGAGCGAGCCCATGTGGGAGGCACCTGCATTAATGAGGGATGCACTCCCACGAAGACGCTCGTGGCGAGCGGACGGGTGGCGTATCTGGCCCGGCGGGCCGCCGACTATGGCGTGCGGGCCGGCCCGGTGACGATTGATCTGCCCGCCGTTCGACAGCGCAAGCGCGAGATCGTCGAGTCATTTCGGGAAGGAAGTGAACGTCGAATCGTCGATGGGGGTGTGCAGCTTATCTCCGGTGAGGCTCGCTTTACAGGGCCTCGATCGGTTGAGGTGCACTTGAATGATGGGCACACCGCATTACTCGATGCCGACCTTGTCTTTATCAATACCGGCGGTCGCCCCACGCGACCGCCGTTGGACGGGCTGGATGATGTGCCCTGGCTGGATTCCACATCCGTGATGGAGCTGGATGTTGTGCCGGAGCATCTGATCGTTCTGGGTGGCGGATATATTGGCCTCGAGTTTGGCCAGCTCTACCGCCGACTCGGCAGCAAGGTTACCGTGGTCCAGCGCGGGAATCGCCTCCTAGCCCGCGAGGATGACGACGTCTGCCTGGCGGTTGCGCGCATCATGGAGCAGGACGGGCTCGATGTGATCTACGAGGCGGATGCCCAGTCCGTGGGGGCTGCGCATGGTGGAATCCGACTGAGGATCAGCGTGGCCGGCGGACAACGCGTTGTGGATGGCTCCCACTTGCTCGTTGCAGTTGGGCGCTCACCGAATACCGAGGCACTCAATCTCTCGGCCGCTGGGATCGAGATGAATCAGCGCGGAGAAGTCATCTTCAACAATCGACTCGAGACTAATGTTCCTGGCGTCTACGCTCTTGGCGATGTGAAGGGTGGACCGCAGTTTACGCATATTTCGTATGACGATTTTCGAGTCGTTCAAACGAATCTCATTGATGGAGGCAATGCGTCCATCGAGAATCGACAGGTGCCGTACACCGTCTACATCGATCCACAGCTCGGGCGGGTTGGATTGACCGAGACGGAGGCCCGTAAGCGAGGGCTTGCTATCCGTGTGGCATCCATGCCCATGACGCATGTGGCTCGGGCCCTGGAGGTTGATGAGTCGCGCGGGCTGCTGAAGGCTATCGTGGACGCCGAGACGGACCGGATACTTGGCTTCGCGGCGCTCGGTATTGAAGGCGGCGAGATCATGTCCATGGCTCAGATTGCCATGATGGGGAACCTCCCCTGGCAGGCCCTGCGCAACGGGATTTTTGCGCATCCCACGCTGGCGGAAAGCTTCAACAATCTCTTTGCATCGTTGGATCAATAGACCGGGTGTGATAGTGGCTGGGCGTCTCTAGAAATCGTAATGCCTGTGCACCCTGGTCAGCGACTCGGAAACGCGGGTGAGGAACGATTTCAGTGGCGTGGGCGATCAGGTGCGCGGCCAGAAATCTCTGATATGCACCCTGCGTGATTGGGTGCGCGTCAGAGTTTCCCGGCCCCACTGGGAGCGCCGCCATCCCTGGCGGCCCGGCCCCTGAGGGCCGCCCCGCCCGTTCCCGATTGGCGGCCGGGCGGCCGGAGAGCGGCCGCGCCGGCCGGGCCGCCAGGGATGG
>JBJXFJ010000247.1:0-3101 GCA_046154735.1 Chloroflexota bacterium
TTCCTTATCTTCCAGGCTGGCTTGGGGAAAAGAGAAAGCGGCGCTCTCGCACGCCGCACTCCAAAGGCCGGGGACGCGCCAGTTTCGGTCAAACCCGAAATGTTGCGCTGGCTTGCCCAGGCAGGAAGTGGCAAGTAGAATGATTTAGTTGACAGGTCTGACATCGTGATAGGCGCGTGCACCAGTGCGCCCCTCCGCCGTGGAGGGGTCCTTTTGTCTGGCGACCGCGTTCTGCCTGTGGGAGAGAAGCGTGGCTGGAGACTCGGGCGAGCGGAAATTTGTTGAGCAGCTCCCTCGTCGATCGGATGATTATAGCCGCTGGTATCTTGACGTGATCGCCAAGGCTGAGCTGGCCGATTATTCACCGGTCCGCGGCTGCATGGTGATCCGTCCCTATGGTTACACCATCTGGGAGAATATGCAGAGTCTGCTTGATGCGCGCTTTAAGGCGACCGGGCATGTCAATGCATACTTCCCCCTCTTTGTCCCAGAAAGTCTGCTCACTCGTGAAGCCGATCATGTGGAGGGCTTCGCTCCTGAGGTAGCCTGGGTTACCCATGCCGGTGGCGAGGAGTTGGAAGAACGGCTCGCCATTCGCCCAACATCCGAGGCCATTATTGGCACCATGTATAGCGAATGGGTGCAATCATGGCGCGATCTTCCCGTGCTGATCAATCAGTGGTGCAATGTGGTGCGATGGGAAAAGCGCACTCTGCCGTTCCTCCGCACCACGGAGTTCCTCTGGCAAGAAGGCCATACCGCGCATAGAACGTCCGATGAAGCTGAGGAGGAGACCCAGCGCATGCTGGAGGTTTACCGCGACTTCCTTGAGACTGAGCTCGCCATTCCAGTCATTCCGGGTCGAAAAACGGAGTCTGAAAAATTCCCCGGGGCCAATGCCACGTATACCGTTGAAGCGCTCATGCCCGACGGGCGGGCACTCCAGTCCGGCACATCCCATTTTTTCGGTCAGAACTTCGCAAACGCGTTTGACATTAGCTTCCAGGATCTGGACGGTGAGCGACGTCATGCTTGGACCACAAGCTGGGGACTGAGCACGCGCACCGTAGGCGCCTTGATCATGGTGCATGGAGATGATTCCGGCCTGATCATTCCGCCCAGAGTGGCCCCGATCCACGTGGTCATTGTTCCGATCCCAGCAAAGACGGAAGAAGACGAGCAAGCTATTCGTGCCGCAGTAGAACGCATCGAAGTGGCGCTCAAACCTCACTTCCGAGTCAAGACGGACTGGTCCGAGAAGACCCCGGGCTGGAAATTTAACGAATGGGAGCTGCGCGGCGTGCCCATTCGCCTGGAGGTGGGCCCTCGGGACGTGAAAACCGGTGTGGCAACACTTGTGAGGCGTGATAATCGGGCTAAGCAAGCGGTGGCTGAGGCCGACATTCCGTCGAGCGTGACCCATCTGCTGGAGGAAATTCAGCAATCACTTTTTGACCGCGCAAAGGAAGCCCGCGACAACGCCACGAAAACCGTGGATTCGCTAGTGGAATTTTCCGAGATCATGGCCGGACCACGCGGTTTCTTACGTGCGCGGTGGTGTGAAAATCCAGTGTGTGAAGCCGCAATCAAGGAACAGACCGGCGCAACGATTCGCTGTCTGCCTCGAGACGAGCCCGATGATCTAGGACCATGCGTGTGCTGCGGGTCGCCCAGCGAGCGCCGAGCGCTCTTCGCTCGGGCCTACTAACCACGCAATCGCCAGCGGGGATCGGCCCACCGGTTCCCGTGCACATCGAGCACCATTCCATGAAATTCGATGTGCCTCATCAGTATGGAGACAAGCTGTGGATAAGGCGGGACACTGATGGACGAAGACCAGACGAACGTCGACACAGAACAGGAGCGCGATCAGAAGGAAGTGTTCAACGAAGCCCTCCAGCGGGTGGCCGCTGGCGAGCCCCTGAGGGAAGAGCATTATCTGCAACTCACCCACCTCGCCGGTGATCGTCTGGGCGCATTCAAAGGCATTTGGGATCGGTTCAGCACTGCTCAGCGACTCTCTACAATGAAGCGACTTCACGAACATGAGGAGAATGATCTCCGCATGGAGTTCAATGAGGTGTATCACCTGGCCATGCAGGATGAGTCACCCGAACTGCGCCTCGCGGGCATTGAGGCAACGATCGAAGATAAGTCGGGTTGGCTCATGGGCCATCTCATGGAGTTGTTAGAGCGTGATCCGGACGTCCGCGTGCGTGAGAAAGCGGGCCGAGCTCTGGCGCCCTTTGTTCAGGCTGCTGAGCTGGGCGAATACGATGAGGAAGAAACCGACGAGCTCGAGGCGTTACTCACTCGGATTATTCGTCGCCAACAGGAGCCGTTGGCGGTCCGTGGCGCGGCGCTTGAGGCCGCCGGCCACTTTACAAATCCTGAAGTTGCCACTGAGATCGACGACGCCTTTCGCGATGATGAGCTCCGTCTCAACGCCATCCGCGCAATGGGCCATTCCGGCGAGCCGCGCTGGCTCTCCCGGCTGCTCAGGGTGGTGGAGGATTCCGATCCGGAGATCCGTCTGGCAGTCGCCGCGGCCTTCGGCGAGATACCAGACCAGTCATCCGTACCAGCGCTTGTGGAGATGCTGGACGATGAAGAATTGAATGTACGCCTGGCGGCGATCAAGTCACTGGGTGAGCATGGCGGCGAAGAAGCGCGTGAAGGACTGGCATACGCGTTCGACGACAAGCGCGCCGAAGTGCGCGAAGCTGCAACCCTGGCACTTGCCGAGATCGACTTTTACGAGGACCCTCTCGCGATGTAAAGCGGCCGCACGCATGTCCCCACTTCAGAACACGGGGCGCGCGCGGCCACTCAGCCTCGGTTACGCGGCCGTGGCCACCACATCCGCGTTGATCACGCGCTTGGTCCCCTGCTCGATCTCCTGCCAGTAGTGGCAGGCCACCGTATGCTGCGCGTCCACCTGGATCAGCTCCGGCTCGTCTGTCGCACAGTTCCCTTCCGCGTACCGACAGCGCGGGTTGAACCGGCAGCCGCTCGGCGGGTTCACCGGACTCGGCACATCCCCTTTCAGGATCACCCGCGTTCGTTTCCGCTCCTGGATCGGGTCCGGCACCGGGATCGCC
>JBJXFJ010000310.1:0-16684 GCA_046154735.1 Chloroflexota bacterium
CGGTCCGCATCATGCGGACCGCCCGTTCGTGATGGTGGAGACGGAGGGGAGTCGAACCCCTCGTCCAGAGCGATTTTGTCGGAGATATACTACAAGCGTAGTCAGCAGATTATTCCTCGTGCCCCAAGCCTCCGCTGACCGGGCTTCAGGTCACCAGCTCGCTGATCTTAGCTGTTTCTTAGCGAGTAGTCTGAAACAGAGCACCTTGACTTAGGTGACATCCGGTTCCAACCCGTCAAGGTGAGGTTGGGAGGATGCTCGCAGGTCTTACGCTGCGAGAGCTAGTGGTCGTTCGCCAGTTACGGCTTGCCACGGGATTAACGAGGTACGTAGCCTCCTCGGCTTGCAATCTCCTAACGTCCTCCCCTGTCGAAAACCCAGCGCCCCCGTGAGTTAGACCGCTGCGCGTGCTTGCTTTACGGCTCGATCAATTTCGCGCTTGGCATCGCGCTCGGCTATGGCTTCACGCTTATCATACAGGCGTTTGCCTCGCGCCACACCAATTTCGATCTTGATCTTACCCTTTCGATCATATAAACGCAGCGGGATCAAAGTTATTCCCGGCTCGTGTGACTTTCCGATAAGCTGCTTGAGTTGCCGCTTGTGCACGAGCAGCTTGCGCGACCGCAGAGGTTCGTGGTTGTAAATATTGCCGTGTGAATAGTGCGAGATATGGGCATTCTGCAACCACAGCTCACCGCCGTCAGCACGGACGTAAGCTTCCCGCACGTTCGCATGCCCATCACGAATGGCCTTTGTCTCGGTACCCGTCAAGGCCATGCCGGCCTCAAGGGTCTCAAGAATATGGTAGTCGTGATACGCACGACGATTAGTCACAAAATCGCGATCCGGCATGCGGAATTATACCACCGAACGGCGTGCGCCTCTGGTGCCGGTCAGCGCCTCACACAGCATCAGGCTTACCCGGCAGGGTAACTTCGAGGAATGCGTCACCCCGAAACCCTGATTCGGAGGCATCATGGCGCCGCGCTCGCAATCGGCTGCTGGGCGAGCGCCGTTGACAGGTAGCGAATGGCTTCGGCAATTGCCGGATCGCTCTCCGCTGCTGGAGCCAGTGGTGCCTCCACCGTGATGTCCGGCAAGAGACCCTGTCCGTGAATCGGCACCTTGCCCGGTGTCAACCACTGGGCGGAGGTCAGTCGCAAGCCAGATTGATCACTGAGTTGGCGCACGCTCTGAACAGTGCCTTTACCAAAAGTCTTCTCACCGATGAGCACGGCGCGCCCGCCATCGCGTAGCGCCGCGGCCGTGATCTCTGCCGCGCTGGCCGTGCCGCGATTCACCAGAACAGCGATTGGCACGGTGGTCATCTGCCCCTGACCTCGTGTGCGGAACTCTTGATCGTCGCCATTGGCGCTACGCTGGTAAAACACAACACTGTCACTCAAGAACTGACTGGTCATCTCCACCGCTGAGGTGACAAAGCCCCCGGGATTTGAACGGAGGTCCAGCACCAGCGCGCTAGGATTCTGGTCCATGAGCTCACTGATGCGTGCAGAGAGATCGGCCGGCGCACTCCGGCTGAAGCTCGAAACGCGAACATACCCAATCTGCCCATCCAACATGCGAGCGCGCACGTTCTGAACCCGAATCTCTGCACGCGCAAGAGTGAAGCTCAGCGGTTGTTCAATTCCGGATCGCACGAGTGTAAGGCGAACCGTAGTGCCTCGCTGCCCACGGATCAATGGCACCACGTCGCTCAGAGCGAATCCCCGAACGTCCGTCTCATCCACATGCGTCAGGATGTCGCCTGGCAACACGCCGGCCTCCTGGGCGGGCGAGCCATCGATCGGCGCCACCACCCGAATGTCGCCGTCTTTGTTGTCAACCTGAATCCCCACTCCGTCAAATGACCCACGCAGGTCGGCATCGGCAAGCTCGCGCTGGGATGGCGATAGGAACACCGTATTAGGGTCACCCAAGGTTTCCAGCATTCCCCGAATCGCGCCAAAGACCATCTGCTCGCGATTCACATTCTCCCGCGGGAAGAAATCACGGTTTACATAATTCCAAGTCTCCCAGAAGGCCTGGAGGTGCTGCCGTTCAACTTCCGAGAGATCGGTGGTAACCGGGGCCACGGCGAAGATGCCCACTCGGCTGGGATCAATTCCGAACTGGCGCAATGCCGGGCTCAACACGTGCCGACCCTGGACGGCATCCGCCTGGCCGTAAAGATAGCCGGAGGAAAACAGGAAGAAGAAGCTCAAAGCAAGAAAAAGCGAGCTCCAGCGTGGCGCAAAGCCGGAGCGAGCGCGCCGCGGACCGTAGCGGGCGCTCGGCTGGCCGTATGGATTGTAAGCCATAGGTGAGAGACTCCTCACCGGATTCTACCTGGCCGCCAAGGAAGTCAGCAGAATTCGACGAGTCTCAGGCGAGCGCCACGCGCGCGTGAAGGCAAGCTTTCACGGCCGAATTCGAATGCACCAGGAGCTTCGAAACCGCGGGACCTAATCGTCCGAGTCGTCCACCTTGACGGGCAGCGCAATACGCTGAGAAGCGGGCAGACGCTCCAGCAGCTCCTCCGGCGAGGCGCTGAAGCGATCAAACACATCTCGGAGGTGTGATGTCTCATAGTGCGCATAGATGCGCTTCGTCGTCTCCGGCGAGGCGTGGCCAAGAATGTCCTGCACCTCGGAGAGCTTGGCTCCGCGGTTGAGCATGGTGCTGGCCTTGGTGTGTCGGAAGTCGTGCGGAGAAACACTGATGCCGCAGGCGTTCCCGTAGCGATGCACCGTCTTCCAGATGGATTGCGTAGAGAGTCGATACGACTGGCCTGAATGGCTGGGCTTACCGCGAGCCAGGTCATGACGGAGAAACAGCGGCTGATAGGCATCAGCACGCGCTCGGAGATAGGTCCGAATCGCGTCCAGAGTCTCGTCATCGAAAAAGACGATTCGCTCTTTGTCGCCTTTGCCGGTGATCAACGCCTGGTTGGCATAGCCGTCCTGGAGATCGGACCGGTCCATCCGGGCAACCTCCTCTCGGCGCATGCCAGTGCAAAACAACGTGCGCACCAACGCCCGATCCCGCAAAAGCTCCAGTCGCGCCTCGCCATGCCGCTCGCTCGGGTCGGGCAGTGGAAGAGTATTGACATAACTAACAACTACTGGCAGGCGCTGGTCGATGCGCGGAGTCTTGTAGGGGATCCGGCCGACAACCTCTCGAAGGTTGTCGCGCATGCGCTCAAATACGAATGACGGAGGCGCCAGCCGGCGCCGAACCAGGAATCGGAAGAAGGCGCGCGTTCCGGCAAGATAGGTGGTGATGGTAAAGCGATGATCGCGACCGTAAAGCTTGATCATCCAACCGTAGAATCGCTCGAGCACGTCATCATCCAGGGCGTCGATCGAGGCCTGCTTCACATCGATCTGCTGCGCCTCGAGGAAGTCAACGAACCGTCGTAGCGCCGAGGCGTATGTGGTCTGCGTACGCGATGATTTGCCAACCAGCGAGTCCTGGAAATCATCGATAGCCGCGGCGATGATCGGATAATCTGGACGTTCCTGCAGCGTATCTTGCGAGCTCATCGGTCAAGCATAGCCACAGATGCACGTCTCAACCGCGTACGCGGAATTACACACGCGTTACAGCCGCCGCTCTCGAATCAAGACGGCGGCGCCCATCGATGCTGCCACTATGAATTGATGGCTTCGCCCGATTCGCTTGATTCCAACACAACGCAGCCCTCGGAACCGAATGGCCCGAGCGACCTCCCCATTTAGTGGTAGATATAATTAGCATTATCGTAACCAGTAGATGAAGGCGCAAATCCTTATGTCCGGCTGATTCGGTAAATTTTAGTGATGCCGGCAACGTAGATGGCGCCGTCCGGCCCATTGGACACATCCAGTCGGCAGTCGGCCGACAGGTCTTCAACCACCTCAGCACGATCCCCCAGCGGACCGCCAAATCGTAATCGGCGCAATGATCCCGCGTTCCATAGGCATTGGAACGCATCGCCGCGATACTCGGGAAATTGATCACCGCGATAAAACATGAATCCGGACATACCCAGTCGCTCAGGCCCGGAGTTCCAGATCGGGTCGGCGTAGCGCGGGTCCGAGGGTGCGCCGATCACGCCGGGCCAACCGTAGTTGCCCCCGGGCTTAATCAGATTCAGCTCGTCATACCCCTTCGGCCCGTTGTCCACGCCATAGAGAGCTCCGGTGACGGGGTGGAAATCAAATCCAAATGGATTGCGCAGTCCCATCGCAAACACGGGCGTTCCGGGAAACGGATTGTCGGTTGGGGAGGTTCCATCGTCATTGATCCGGAGCATCTTGCCCTGTAGGCCCGCTAGCTTCGGCTCACCGCTCGGCTCATCACCGGCTTGCCCCGTGCCGATGAACAGCTTCCCGTCTGCCCCAAAGCGCATGCGGCCACCGTTATGTGAACCTTTCACATCTGCCGGGATTTTGTCCACGATGGTGATCGGATCCGTGGCCACACCACCTCTCTCAGTCATGCGCACCACGCGATTAAAGTCGATCTTGCCGTTTCTGTTTGGAACGGCGTAGTACAGGTACAGCCAACCGTTTTCGCTGAAGCGCGGATGCAGCACCAGGCCCACAAGTCCCTGTTCCGCCCCCTTGGCCACGTCAAGCGTGGCCACCGGCTCTGGGCGCAGCACTCCGCCCTCAGCCAGGCGCACTTGCCCCTTGTTCACCTCCACGAAAAAGAGCCGCCCGTCCTGCGCAAACTGGAGTGAGACCGGGAGCATCAGGCCGTCCAGATACACGGCGGGCTCCACCGCCAGGGCGTGCGGGGCCACGGTACTCGGCACGGCAGTCGGCTCTACTCGTGGCTGCTCCACGCCAACGGTTGCCCCGCAACCAATCGCCAGGATGGCCGTGGTGATCGCAAAGATTCCGCGAATACAGTAACGCGCGTTCCACATGATGCGCTCGGATTATACGTCGCATACATCTGTCTAGCCTGGGAAAGCTGCAGCTTTCGGGCTCACTTGATAGTTCATCTCCGTGCGGGACTGGACTTTTTCGTTCTCCAGCATCGTGCAGAAGAAGGCAAGCGTCCAGCCCGTACGCACAGTGCAAGAGTCCAGGTGCGGCGTCACCCGGGCAAGCTGGTTCTCAGTCAATCATGGATTGTTTGGTCGAGGCAGTCGGTGGTGTCGGCCATCTTGCCCGAAAGTACGGTGCGTTCCCGCTCGTCGCTACGCCGTCGGTTCTCCACTCTCGGGCAAGATGCCTGACACCACCGGTGACAGGAGGGCCCCACAGACCAAGTTGGACGGGGCACTAGAAGCTCGCCTCCCCTGGGAATCGCCGGGCTCCACTCGTGGTCGGCCGACTCCACCAGGTGAGACCGATTCCGAGAGTGCCCGCCAGTGGTTTCGAAACGACACTCGCGGCCGGATGCCCACTGTTATCGACCTAGGGGCACCTGGGTCAACTTGGGGCGTGACGATGAAGGGTCCCAGCGACGAATCAGCAGCACCTCCAGCACTCCTAACACGAGCAGTGGCACTACCCACACGGCGAGCGCCCGGTAATTGAAGGCCCACCACAGGTCTGTTCCCTGGAATCCAAACAGTGGGTAAAGCAACAATGACGAGAGACTCAGGAGCACCGTGAGACGCACGGTGCGTGAGCCCGGGCTGATTGCCGAGAAGGCCAGTGGCCACATGAGATACCACGGCCAGACCCAGGATGCCATGGTTCCCAGAAACGCCAGGAATATCCCGTTCATTATCTGAGCCGCGTCTCGCCTCTGCCAGCAGCCATAGAGCAGCACAACAAGCAGCACGGCAAATGCGATCATCCCAGCGCCGCGCAGGATTCGATTACCAAGCGTGAGCTGACCTCGCCTCTGCCATTCATCCAAGAGCTCCGCGTTCACCACCCCGGTCGGATCGGCCGCAATGCGTTCGGCCTGAACGTATCCAATCAACCGCGTTGATGGCACGTAGACGCGCGTCCAGGACTGCTCCTCGGGCGCAACGATCAGGAGCGGCTGCCCGGGCTCAGTCATCGCTAGCAGCTTCCGCGTCCCCCCCGAGGCGCTCCAGAGCCCCAGTGGAGCCTGGCTCTGGGCCAATCTCGTCTGGAAATGGAGCGGTGTGCGCGTGTCATCCGGCGATTCTCCCAGCGCCACTCGCAACCCTCCCAGAAGCACTTCCTGCAGGCTATTGGTGTACCGCGTCGTATCCGTGCCAAGCGCCCCCACGCCAGAGCCATCCGTGGGCCAGCGGCCGAGCCCAATCACGGCCAGAGTTACCACCGCCACTCCTGCCACGACACGGAGTGCGCTGATGGCGCGCTGGCGCCGGCCGGACCGATAGCGGAGCCACAGTACCATTGCTACCGGAAGTAAGAGTAGGCCGACAATTTTGATGTACGCGGCCGCGATCCAGAAACCGCCGGCACGGAATAGACAGCCCTGTTTCATGCAATACACGGCTCCGAGGATGCACACGACCAGCGTGGCATCGTTATGTCCACTCAACCCTGATTCTAGTGGCAGTAGCGGATTCCAGAGCCACAGCGCAGCCCCGGTGGTGGCCGTCGCTTGGCCGCGCTCACGCAGAATGAGCCAGATCAGCGCGCCGGAGCCCAAGGCAGCGAGCGCAGCCGTCACGCGGATGGCCAGTATTCCCAGACCAACGCTCTCGCCGCCGAGCGTTGCAGGCAGCATCGAGATCAGTGTCCAGATCGGACCGTAGAACGAAGGCACATTGTCCCAGTAGACATATGGTAGAACTGGGTCGCCCGGAAAGGCTGACGGAAGGATCGCATACGGGTTATCACCGTGGATGGCGGCAATCCGTCCATACATCAAGTAGCTAAACGCATCGGACGAGAGCAAACTCGGCGCATCAAGCTGCTGGATCTGAAACAGTGCACCAAAGGCGAACACCGCTGCCGTCATGCTCGCCTGAGCCGAGCCCTTGAGAAGCGCGAGGACCGCGCGATAACTCGCGGCCAGGCCAAGCAACCCCAGCGTAAAGTGGAGTGCTGATGCAGAGATTGCCATGATCGGCGCCTCGTTGGACAGAGGCTCAGAGGCGCTACCCGCCCAGGGGACGACCTGGCTCACGTGACTCGACTCGGACAGCGAGAGCAGGGGGATCGAGGTATCGAGCCACTCATACAGCAGCGCGCTTATGCAGCCCAGGCCCAGCAGCAAGCTCAAGCGCCGTGCGTCCGTCAATACTGGCTCATGAGCGATCCGTGCATACCGCGATGAGTGCGGGCCACTCTGTAATTACGGGTAGATTCCTCGAGTGAGGGTCGCTTCGGCCACGCGGCCCACTCCCAGCATGTACGCTCCCAGGCGGAGCGAAGCGTTGTGTGTTCTCGATAGACGCATACAATCATCAAATGCTTTGGCGAGGATGGTCTGGAGCCGAGCGTTAATCTCGTCCAGTGTCCAGAAGAACTGTTCTCGATCCTGAACCCACTCGAAATACGAGACGGTCACGCCACCCGCGTTGCACAGAATGTCAGGAATGACGAGGATCCCCTTGCCTTCAAGTATTGTGTCCGCCTCCGGTGTGATCGGTCCATTTGCACCCTCAGCTATCAGCCTGGCGTGAATCTCATGGGCATTGCGAGAGTTGATGACACTCTCGAGCGCCGCGGGCACAAGGATGTCACAATTGAGTCGCAGGAGATCATCGTTGGAGATCGCCTCGGTCCGCGGCGTTCCAACCACTGAACCTGTCTCCTGTTTGTGGCGCGAGGCGGTCTTGAGATCAATTCCTTCGGCTTGAGATATTCCACCCTGGGAATCGCTGACGGCAATGATTGTGCAGCCCAGATCACGTAGAAATCGCGCGGTGGACGCACCCACGTTGCCGTACCCCATCACCGCGACTCGGGATTTTGTGAGATCGAGATTGATGGCCTTCGCAGCTTCCTGAATACAGTAGACCACTCCCCTACCGGTGGCCTCCGGCCGGCCTTCTGATCCGCCAATGGCAAGTGGTTTTCCGGTCACCACGGCCGGCACCGAATAGCCCCGATGCATGGAATAGGTGTCCATCATCCAAGCCATTGTCTGTGCATTTGTGCCGACGTCCGGAGCGGGTATGTCAAAGTCCGGGCCAATCATGAGCGAGATCTCCGTGGTGTATCGTCGCGTCATGCGCTCCAACTCGCGCTGACTCATGAGCTTGGGATCACAGATGACGCCGCCCTTTGCTCCACCGTATGGGATGGAGACCACCGCGCACTTCCAGCTCATCCACATCGCTAACGCCTTGACCTCGTCTAGCGTGACACCCGGGTGATACCGAATCCCACCTTTTGCCGGACCACGGCTCAGGCTGTGCTGGACCCGGAATCCGGTAAGGACGTCAGTGCGGCCATCATCCATCTGGACTGGGAAATGAACGGTCAGCTCTCGATTCGGCTCGCGGAGCACGCCTCGAACGGATGAATCCAGGCCAAGTCTCTGGGCCACGAGGTCATACTGCTTCTGGGCTACGATGAGGGGGTTCTCCTCAGCGGAACCAGCCATGCCCGTTGAGCCAGTCTGCGTCACGTCATGCCTCCTGCGCGCTGCGCCGCCCAATGCAGATGATTTTTCGATTGTAGCAATCGCGCTCGACACCGGAGCATCGCACCAGCAGTTCAGAAGATGCCGCTCATTGTAGAATGCCCCAATCGTGTGCGGCTCGCCCGCTCGTGAAACCATTCCCGCGTCCGGGCGTTCTCCCGGTAGTAGGGCTGGCAGATCACCATCATCTCATCGTGTAAGGAAGTTTGTACGTGCTGACACATTGCATCCGACTCGGAACTCTGATTCTGACGATCGCACTTGGCAGTGGGACTGGGACCATGTTACTCACCACCCATTCAGTATCAGCTCAAGGGGGAGACGGCGCTAGCCTCTATGCGGCAGAATGCGCACGCTGCCACGGCGACAATCTCGAGGGCGGAGAGGGGCCACAGCTAGTCGGCCCGGGCCATGGATTGTCAGCCTACAAGAATGCCGGGGCGTTGCTCCAATATGTGATGGAGAGCATGCCCAACGACCAGCCGTCAACCCTTTCGCCGGCAGACTACAGCGCGATTGTGGCCCTCATCCTGAGCAAGCATGGCCTGCTCGTCCCTGATGGCGGACTCACCCCAGGGAATGCGGCCGGGATCATCCTTCCGTAGCCTCCCGCGAGTTGTGCCGATCGGTAAGCACTTCGACTAGCTTGATGAAGGCCCTCACCACCCAGTGGTGAGGGCCTTCATCACAAAGAGTGAGCCGCTGTGCTGACTTCCCGCCGCTGACCTCTGCTAGGATTCGCTTCTGATATTCCACAATGAGGAGGGTCCGGTGAAGGCCGAGCGACTCAGCAAACTCCCGCCGTACCTATTTGTTCAAATCCGCAACAAGATCCGTGACGCCCGCGAGCGTGGCGTGGACGTGATCAGCCTGGGCGTGGGCGACCCGGACCAACCCACACCCCGGCGCGTTGTCGATGCGTTATGTGAAGCCGCCCGCGATCCAGCCAACCACCCCTACCCAACTGACGAAGAAAAGGGGATGCTGGCCTATCGCAAAACAATCGCTGACTGGTACCGCCGGCGCTTCGCGGTGGAGCTGGAACCGGAGACTGAAGTGCTGGGCCTCATTGGTAGCAAAGAGGGCAACCACCATCTCTGCCTGGGCATGCTCAATCCCGGCGATGTCGCCATTCTCCCGGACCCAGGCTACCCGGCGTACTTTGCCAGCGCCGTCTTCGCTGGCGCAGAGGTGGTTCGGGTCCCGCTGTTCCGTGAGAAAGAGTTTCGGCTGGATGTCGATGACATTCCCGCCGATGTGCTTGATCGAACGCGACTCATTTTTCTGTGCTACCCGAACAATCCGACCGCTGCCGTCGCGACGCCGGAATTCTATCAGCGCGTTGTGGACTTCTGTCGCGAGCACAACATCCTGGTAGTGAACGACAACCCCTATAGCGAGATCACCTACGACGGCTACAAGGCCCCCAGCATTCTGGCCGCCAGGGGTGCCATGGACGTGGCGGTAGAGTTCAACTCACTTTCTAAGCCATTCAACATGACCGGCTGGCGCATTGGCATGGCCATGGGCAATCGCGAGGCCATTTCGGCGATCTCCCAGGTAAAGGAGAACACGGACTCCGGCGTGTTCAATGCAATTCAGTACGCCGCGATCGCCGCGCTGAACGGGCCGCAAGAGGAGCTAGATCAGCTTATCGCGATGTACAAGCGACGCCGAGACATGGTTGTCACCACCTTCCGTGCCATGGGCCTCGATGTGGACGTGCCCAAGGGAACCTTTTACGTCTGGACACCCACCCCACAGGGCATGAAGTCCGCCGACTTCGCGGAGGACGTGCTCGAACGCACGGGCGTGGTAGTAACACCAGGCCTTGGTTACGGCAGTCGCGGCGAAGGGTTCTTCCGGGTTTCGCTTACGGTGCCGGATGCGCGGCTCGAGGAAGCGCTCGAGCGGCTCAAGAAAGCGTACGCGTAAGTTCATGCAGACCGCGCTTCAGGAGCTCTACGCGCGCTTTGGTCGTGGCGATCTCGCCGGGGTGATCGAGCTCTGTTCTGATGACATTGTGTTTCACATCCCGGGCCGGGTGTCATTTTCTGGTGAGCATACCAAGGCGGGATTTGGTTCGTTTGTCAACCACGTTATGCAGATTTCCGAGGGCACCTTTCGAGAGTCCATCGTCGACCTCATGGTGGGCGAGCAATTCGGCTCAGTACTGCTCATCCACACGCTTGAACGTAATGGTCGAACCATCGAGTATCGAACTATTCATCTGTGGCGGATAGAGCATGAGCGGTTCGCCGAGTGGTGGGAGTATCCCCAGGATCTCCACGAGTTCGAAGCCGCCTGGAGCTGACTCATCGATCACATTATGTATCGCGCAGGAGCTACCCTACGCGATACATAATGTGACTGAGCGAACACCGGGCGCATATTCACCGAGTTAGTTCCGTGACAAGCGAATCCAGGTAGCCCTCCAACCGCTCCGCGACGATCGTCTCATAGCCTGGCTCAACCTGGACCCACTCATACTCCGGCATCCTCCGCAGCCAGATGTACTGGCGCCGGATATAGGCGTGGACCGAAAACTTGGCCCGCTGAACGGCCTCGTCAATCGTCAGCTCACCACGGAGCGCAGCCGCGAGCTCACGGTAGCCGCTCGAGGACATTGGCGGACTGGTCAGCGACACACCTGCCGCGAGGAGACGCTGCACTTCTTGTAGCCAACCGTCATCCATCATCGTGTCGACGCGACGATCGACAATTTCATAGAGCTGCTCTCGATTCATTGTCAGCGCCAGGCGCAGCGCGGGCGAGGGATTGAGGCGATCCCGACTTTGCTCTGAAAAGGGGCGTCCAGTGTGGGCAATGACTTCCAGAGCGCGAATCACCCGTCGAACATTTGCGAACGGAATTCGCTCCGCGGCTAGGGCATCCAGAGCCGCGAGTCTCGAATGGAGCACCTCGGGTCCGGCAGCCTGCGCCACGGCTTCCAATCCCGCGCGAAACTCCCAGTCCGGAGCAACGGCTGGAACTGAAAATTGCTCACCCAGGGCCCGCACGTAGTGAGCGGTCCCGCCCACGATGAGCGCAATTCGCTGCCGCGCACCAATCTCATCGAGAGCGACACGACCAAGTGCTTGGAAGTTGGCCACTGTAAAAATGTCAGTCGGTTCAACAATGTCGATCAGGTGATGCGTGGCCAGGGTCCGCTCAGCCTTGGACACTTTCGCGGTCCCAATATCAAATTCACGATAGACCTGACGTGAATCCGCCGAAATGATCTCCACCGGAAACTGATGAGCCAATTGCAAGCTCAGGGCGGTTTTCCCGATGCCAGTGGGGCCGGCGATGACCACGGTAGGCGGGAGCAGCGCGGACCGCTGCACTTCCGGCAGGGTGGAAGTGCGCGCCGCTTGATATACTCGCTCCGCCATGGATGATCTGGACACGGTGCTCCGTGACTATTCTGAACAACTTGACCGTTGGCTGCTCGAGGTCATCCCCGAGCCAATTCCGGCTACTGTCCGATTCTACGAGATGGTGCGCTATCACCTGGGTTGGATCGATGAGCATGGACACCCAAGCTCCTCCTCAACTGCCTTGGGGAAGCGAATCCGACCGGCCCTGGCACTGCTGGCCTGTGAGTCGCTGGGCGGCAGCATCTACGCCGCTCGCGGTGCCGCCGCGGCCATTGAGCTCGTGCATAATTTCTCGCTGGTCCATGACGATATTCAGGATCACAGCCCCATGCGCCGGCATCGACCAACCGTCTGGCATCGGTGGGGCGCCGGGCAAGCCATCAACGTCGGTGATCACATCTTCACGCTGGCGCAGCTCGCTTTGACGCGGTTAAGTCCCGCCGATCCAGCGCTCATTGTCGCCGCCCTGGATGAGCTCAACCGCACCTGCGTCCTCCTGGTGGAAGGCCAATTCATCGATCTCGCCCTGGCGGACGCCACCCAGTGTTCCCAGGCTGACTACTTTGCCATGATTGAGCGCAAGACGGCGGCGTTGATTGCTTGCGCCTGTCGGCTCGGGGCGCTCTTTGCCGGAGCTGGCGCTGAGGTTCAGGACGCATTCGCAGCTTTCGGCCGAGAGCTCGGCATCGCTTATCAGCTCCAGGATGACGTGCTCGGTGTCTGGGGCACGGACGCCCTCGGCAAGTCAGCGGATGCCGATATCCTGGAGCGAAAGAAGGCCATTCCGGCTGTGCTGGCATTAGCCCAGACCGGCCCCGATGCGGACACGCTGCGGACCATGTACGCGAGTACTCACCCGCTCACCGACGCTGAGGTAAACACAATCCGCGTGCTGCTCACCCAGCTCAATGTCCGTGCAGGTGCCGAGGCCCTGGCGCATGAGCATTATGAGGCGGCCCGTGCCGCGTTGCAGCATACCGGCGCCTCGCATGAGGCGCGCACGCTCATTGAAGACCTCTGCGGGTCGCTCCTGAGCCGGCAATCGTAGAGGCTGATTGGGCCCGGACGGGTTCACGGATCTTATTGCGAGTACGGAGCGGCGGCGGTGGCGCGGTGGATGGATTAGTGGAGTCGGGCTCCTAGCGGGCAAGTGACCGGATCGATGGCCAGACTGTCGGGCTAGAAGCCGGACTCCACCGGAACACTCCCGAACCTCATGCACCCAGCGGCACGATCCACGTCCATACTTACAACTACGATCCATTGACCGGCGAGTGCGTAATGCAGCGGAGCCGCATCCCGTGAGGGTGCGGGTCCTCCTCCCGGAATCCCGGGCACCGGCAGCGGTGCTGGATACTGGCTCCGAGCCGCGACCGTCAGCGAGCGGGTCTCGAGGCCGTATCCCCGTTCACGAACGGAGGAATTCGCCGCGGGCCCCGCTCGCTGACGGTCGCGAGTCGGAGGCAGGGTCCAGCATCGCACCTCGTGCCCGGGATCCGGGAGGAGAACCCGCACGGGCTGAAGCTCTGTGGTGGTGAGATCTGGAGGGAGGGACCGCGCCCCACGCCCTTCCTTCTCAGCATGCACGGGGAAGTCCTTCGTCCGTTTCTGGCATCGGGCGGCACGCTCCACGGCCGTACTTGAATCTACGATCTATTTAACTGCGAGTGCTTAGTCCAGGCAGGCCAGGAGTCGAGCGAGCACCTCATTGGTGACGAAGACCCACTCGCGAGTGATACGCAGCCGATCTTCGTGCCACTCGAGCACGCCCTCCGCTCGCAGAGAATGAAGCTCTGGTCCGAGAACGGCTTCGAGAGATCGTCCGAAGCGCAGTTCGAGCTCGGCTGGCGATAGGCCCTGCCGAAGTCGAAGCTGAAGGCTGATGAAATCGGCAAGCTGCGTGGCCTCGTCCGTGATCTCATCCTCGATGCGTGCCACCGTACCCAGTGCAACGGACTCCATATATCGATCCGGACTCGGGTGATTTTTCCAGCGACGGCCGCCGAGTGATCCGGCCGCGCCCGAACCGAAGGCGAGGTACGGCTGATCCAGCCAATACGTCAGATTATGTCGAGATGACTGGCCGGGCAGGGCCCAGTTCGAGATCTCGTAGTGCTCGAATCCAGCCGCGTTTAGACGATCCATCGTCATGGAATACTGGGCTTCAGCCTCTTCGTCCACGGGCAGGGTTACTCTCCCGGCCAGTACGTCCCGTCCCAGGGGAACGCGCTCATCCATGGTCAACAGGTAACAGGAGAGATGATCCGGCTCCAACTCGAGCGCGGAGATGAGCGTGCGCTCCCAAATCTCTGTTGTCATACCAGGCAAGCCGTACATCAGGTCGAGGCTGGCGTTGCGAATGCCCCCCGCGCGAATGGTCCGAAACGCGACGCGCGCTTCCTCCGCGACATGACGCCGCCCGAGCATTTCAAGCACCGGGTCGTCAAAGCTCTGAATGCCCAGGCTCATTCGATTCACTCCGGCGTCCGCATAACCAGCCACGAGATCGACGGTGAGATCGCCAGGATTCGCCTCTAACGTAATCTCGGCATCCGCTGTGAGCCCTATCGAACTTCGGCAGGCATCAAGAATTCCCCCAACCTGTTCAGCCGTGAGAAGACTGGGCGTGCCGCCGCCGAAGAAGACACTGTGCACTTTGTACCTGCCGGCTCGATGAATATCAGCCACTAGCGCGGCGACATACCGAGGAATCCGCTCAAACCCGTGTGCCTGCCGATCAAAATCACAGTACGTGCAGATCGACTGACAGAAGGGTATGTGAATATAAATGCCGAGGCTGCTGCTGACTGACATATGACGTCCCCTGGGATGATACGCGCTACCGCTCAGTATCCGTCCGAAGGAGCAACCGCCGGGCCGTGGCATACTACGCTTCAGGAAGACCGCGCGGCGGTGCGAAGGAGTGGGTACACACATCATGCGGCGAACGCACACCTGTGGCGAGCTACGAGCGAGTGACATTGGGATCGAGGTGACGGTACAGGGCTGGGTCAACCGACGGCGCGATCATGGCGGACTGATCTTCCTGGACGTGAGAGATCGATACGGCCTCGTGCAAATTGTCGCCAACCCGGAGCATGCTCGAGAAGCGCACCAGGTGGCGGAGGACTGCCGTTCAGAATTCGTCATCGAGGCACGCGGACGCGTGCAAGCTCGCCCAGAGGGAACCGAGAATTCCAACCTCCCTACCGGCGAGATTGAGGTTCTGGTTGACTCGCTCAACGTGCTCAATCCCTCACTCCCCGTCCCGTTCTCGGTATCGGACGATTCGCCAGTGGAAGAGCGGGTCCGTTTGCAGTATCGCTATCTTGATCTGCGCCGACCAGCGATGGCGCGGCGAATTGAGACGCGCCATCGCATCGTCAAGTACATTCGAGATTTTCTCGACGAGCGCAAGTTTCTCGAGATTGAAACTCCCATCTTGATCAAGGCCACGCCGGAAGGTGCCCGCGATTTTCTGGTGCCCAGCCGGGTGTATCCCGGCGAGTTCTACGCGTTACCGCAGTCCCCCCAGCAGCTCAAGCAACTCTTGATGGTCTCCGGGATGGATCGCTACTTCCAGATCGCCCGCTGCTTCAGGGATGAGGATCTCCGCGCGGATCGTCAGCTTGAGTTCACTCAGCTCGATATTGAAATGTCATTTGTCGAGCCCGACGACGTACTGGAAGTCGTTGAGGACTTGTACTCCACGCTTACATTGAAACTCTCTGACAAACGAGTGCTCTATCCCTTCCCGCGCTTGAGCTACCGTGAGGCCATGGAACGATATGGCAGTGATAAACCTGACCTACGCTTCGACTTAATCATTCACGACATCTCGGACATCCTCGCCGAGACAGAGTTTCGCGTCTTCCGGGAGACAATCGCATCCGGCAACGTCGTCCGCGCGCTGGCTGCGCCGGGGGGCGCCGCGCTGACCCGTCGTGAGATTGACGGGCTGGTGGCCCGGGCACAGGAGCTTGGCGCAAAGGGGCTTGCCTGGGCAGCGTTCCAGGATAGTGACGTGCGGTCCAGCTTTGCTCGCAACATCTCCGAGGGCGAGTTGGCCGCAATCCGAGAGCGGGTTGGTGCGGACAGTGGCTCGCTGCTGATCGCTGTCGCTGATGAATTTGACAAAGCCGGCGCCGTCCTGGGCCGGCTGCGCGTGGAGCTTGCCGAGCGACTTAGCCTGGTTGAACAAGGCATCATGGCCTATGCCTGGGTCGTCGACTTCCCCTACTTCGAGCCAGATGAGGAGCGCGGCGGTGTCACATTCGTCCATCACCCGTTCACGGCGCCATACGACGAGGACGTTGACTTGATCGAAACGGACCCGCTCAAGGTCCGCGCCAAAGCGTATGACGTTGTAGCCAACGGCTTCGAGATGGGCGGGGGCAGCATTCGCATCCATCAGCGCGACGTTCAGGCCAAGGTGTTCCGAGCGCTGGGCTACTCCGATGCCGCCATTGAGTCCAACTTCGGTCACATGCTGCGCGCATTTGACTACGGCGCGCCACCGCACGGTGGCATTGCTACGGGCATTGATCGGTTGGCCATGCTGCTCGCCGACGCTGAGAACATTCGAGAGGTCATCGCCTTCCCCAAAAACCAGGCCGCTCAAGACCTTGTCACGGGTGCCCCATCCACCGTCGATGACAAGCAGCTTCGAGAGCTGCACCTACGCTCAGTCCCTGACTAAGGCAGACTTCGCTTTCCTGCCCATCACCGTGTTCACCGCAGAGACTCGGAGACGCTGAGAAAAC
>JBJXFJ010000257.1:0-9205 GCA_046154735.1 Chloroflexota bacterium
AGCGCTCACAACCCGGCTATGTCGTAATGATCAAGGGTAGCGGCCATATCAGTTTCATGGATATTCCGTTTCTGCCGGTGGTGCCGGGATCAATGGTGGCGGCCGGCATGGCCACAATCCAGATTGAGCGTGAACACGCCTGGCGAGTGATCTGCGATCATCTTCTGGCTTTCTTCGCCAGGCACCCTGGTGGCGCTCCCGACCCGCACCTCGAGGGACTCAGTTGCAATGACCCGGAGGTCGCTCATGGACCTCCGCATGCCCTTGTGGCCGGGCACGCGACCTGAATGTCCCCGCCGGTTCCTCTCTCGCCTGGTTTCTCTGGCAGCTCGCGCGGTTGTCCCCTGGTGAATCTGTTGACAGGCAGTCCAATGCCGGCCATAGTAGCGGGCAGAGCCGGTGTCATGAGTGAGCCGGCCATGGTGAAGCAGCCGTCCGCGCTGGAATTGCGCGAGGGAGGTTGTCCGTGAAAGCAACGAGTCTGGTTGGGTTGGTCCTGGCGTTCGTATTGATCGGTAGCGCGTGCAGTGCCCCGGCCGCGCCGGCCCCCACCGCGGCGCCGTCCGCTGCAAAGGCGCCGGGCCAGGCGCCCGCGGCGGATGCGGAGTGGGACCGCATCGTGGCGGCGGCCAAGCAAGAAGGCACGGTGACGATTTATGGACGCTTGCTCTCCGGGCCGGAGGGCACGGTGCTGGCGGAGGCGTTCAAGCAGCAATTCGGCATTACCGTGGAGTTCGTTGCTGGGGCCGGCAGCCCCATGTTCACGCGTATCAAGGAAGAAAAGGCCTCCGGGCGGCCCACCGCGGATCTCTACGAGGGCTCACAGCCATGGCCGGGCAACATCGAACGAGCTGGCTACTTTGAGAATCTGAAGGACAAGCCGATTCCTTCACTGAAGGACCCGGAAAGCGTCTGGCTGACTGATCCCTGGTTTATGAGCGCGGAGAAGAATTATCTCAGTACGCGCTTTAGTGATTATCTGGCACACGTGGCCGTGAACACGCGGGTGGTGCCTGAGTCTGAGATGCCCAGAAGCTGGGAGGCACTTGCCACGGACCCGCGGTATAAGGGCAAGATTGGCTGGGTGGACCCCAAAACCACCCAGGACATCGGCACGGTCTGGGCGCGGCACGGTTATGTGGGCAAAGGGCTCACCTTGGAGCATCTCTGGAGTATTTACAACATTCAGAGTCCGCAGCTCTTCGCCAACCCAGTGGAAGCCACCACGGCCATTGGTCGTGGTGAAGCCGGGCTGGGCACGGGTGCCACCTCATCCCTTGCTCCGTCAGTGAGCGCGGGTGCGCCGGTGAAGCTGCTCCTGTTCCCGGAGACGCCCATCGTCTCGCAGGGCAGCGGGATCGGCATCATCAAGGATTCGCCGCACATGAACGCCGCGCTGGTCTTCATCAACTGGGTGATGAGCAAGGATGGGATGGACCTGATTGCTCGAACCAACCAGGCCCGCACCATCCGCAAAGATGTCCACCCGGGGATTCCGGAGAACATGAAGTCGGAGGTGGTGGGGGGTGGAGCGCGAGGTCCAGAGTTTCTTCTCTCCGCGGAGCAGGCCGCGCTAGCGGGTGAGGTTGAATCCGCCGGGGTGATGCGCATGCTTACTGACGGTGCCTCGTTGGCCGACTTCAAAGCCGCCTACGAGAAATTCCTGAAGGACTGGGAAGGCAAAAATGGCGGCCCGCGGGATGCGCCTGTGCGAGCCCGGGTCTAACGTCTTCGACATGGCAGCGGGTGCAGCGGAGCGCGGCGAGGATCGCAGTGCTCTGCTGCGCCGGACTGTCCGCGCTCTCGCGCGGATTATTCACCGTGTGTGGAAGAGGCGGCTGTGCCAGACGGGGCGTTCCATCGCTCTGCACCAGCACCGGCCAGCCCTCCGCGCCACCCAAGCCAACCTGCCGCAGGACCGGTGCATCGTCCGGGCGAGCGGCGCCTCCCGGTAGCGCGGCGGTCTCGTGCCCCGCGCCCGAGGATGCCCGCAACCCCGGCGCATACCTGGTACTTGGTGATTCCTTGAGCGCGGGGCACAAGACCGCCGCGCTACCGGGGAGGTCCGCTGTCGATGCGCGCGTTCGGTCACTGCGCAGCCGAACGCACCAACCACACCGGTGAGACCTCCGAGCCACCCGTGCGGAGGTGCCTTATATCCCGTGAATATCCCGCTCTAGCGTGGGAGAATGCTGGGCATCACATCGCGCGCAAACCAGCGCAATTGCTCCTTGAACTCTTCGGGGGGCATGCCTTCCGCCCAGTGGATCATGAGCTGATCGAGCCCGGGGTAGCGGTCCTGGTATTCCCGAATCTGATCAATCACCAGTGAGGGCGGTCCGCACAGCCAGGCCTTCTGGGCCACGCCGTCGCGAATTGTCGGCGTGCGGGCTGGAGCGCCGGGTGTGCCCCAGGTGCGACCGTGCTCATCGGCGTAGCGCACAAAGCCAAACGGCGCAAACCACTTGTAGCGCTCATCATGATAGGGCTCCACTCGCTGAATGGCTTCTTCTTGCGTATCGGCCAGGTAGAGCCCCACGCCCAGGCAGAGATCTTCACCGAGCTGGAGTTGTCGACCGGCTTTGGCCGATTCCTCTTGATAGGCGTGGAATACCTGGTCCGTGATCAGCTCTCCGTTGAGCGTGACCATCCCCTTGATCCCGTGCTGAGCCATGAATGGGATGGACTTCCCACTGGCAATGGGCTGCCAGATCTCCACCGGCAGGTGGATGGGCCGTGGCACCAGGGTGATCTCCGTGGGCGTGTAGCCGCGGAAAGGTACGGGCGCGGGAATCTGATAGTGCTTGCCGTGGTGGGAGAAAGACTCCTGGTGGAACGCTTTGAAGAGCACTTCCATCTGCTCTTCAAACAGCTCCATATTGGCCTGGCTGTCCAGCAGCGGCGCGCCGAGCGTCTCCACCTCACGTGTTTGATAGCCGCGACCAACGCCAAAGACAATGCGTCCGTTGGTCAGGATATCAGCCAGCGCGTAGTCCTCGGCAAGGCGCAACGGATGCCAGATGGGCAGCACGCTGAAGGCGCAGCCAAATTTGAGCCGACGCGTTTGCGTAGCCAGCCAGGTGCCAAACAGTATGAGATTGGGAATCACCTCATAGGCCTCGTGCTGGAAGTGGTGCTCAGCCATCCAGAGGCAGTCATAGCCCAGCTCATCCATGAGCTGGGAGACCTCGGTGGCGGTGCGATACGCTTCGATGATGCGCTCGTTGCTATAGCGACGCTCATCCGCGGGGGTGCCCTGCGGCCCCACGTTCTCCAGCTCAATCTGTCCAACATACAGGACCGATACTTTCGTAATCATGCCGCCCTCCCACGTTGCGACTCAGGATACCGGCTTAGTCTGATGCCTACAACTGATGCCTCGGGTGCGGGTACGGCTGCACGGTTGAGTGAAGAGTGAAGAGTGAAGAGTGAAAGCAGCCAGTGCGGACGAATGTGATCTGCACCCTGCCCCCGTCCCTCCTCACTAAACCGTATTGGGAGGCCGGCGGCAACGAAACACTGAGACACTCGCACCGACCAGGTTGTGCAGGATTCTGGGGTTCCTTGGTGGTGAAGTCAGTTGAATCTTGATCGCCAACGTGAGTAACTGTTCACGTCTCGATGGATGTTCACCGCGGAGACTCGGAGACTCGGAGACCCAGAAAGAACGACGAAGTAACTCTGCGTTTCCGAGTCTCCGCGGTGAACATTTGTCCCGTGGAATCTGAACACTTGCCAGCGTGATCTTCTGTTCCTCGGTCTTTCTTACTGAGGTATCCTGTTGCGATTCCATCTATAGCTGGAGGTGTCATGGCACGTGCTCTTGTGCGGTTGATGGTCCTTATGAGCGTGACGGTGATGTCCACTGTGGCCAGTATGCTTCCATCCGGAACGACTCTGGCCCAGTCAGACGCGAATAACTGGGGTGAACGGGCTGACTTACTCCTGCGTCGCTCAGAGATCTCCATAGCCCAGAACAATGGGCGCATCTACGTGCTCGGTGGGTATCCGGGTGAGCGGATCACCTCAGACGCGGTGCAGGTGTACGATGTTGCAACCGATAGCTGGAGTCTGGGGCCGGCATTGCCCATGCCCATGCATCACACCATGGCCGCGGCGGCCGGAGGGAAGCTGTTCATCATCGGTGGTGAGGGCGGGAATCCGGTCGGTGGACAATCGGTATTTCTCAATCTGACACACGTCTTGAATGAAGATGCCGGGGTGTGGGAGCCCCGGGCCGACATGCCCACACGACGCAGTGGCGGAGGCGCCACCGAGATCGATGGCAAGATCTATGTTGCCGGAGGGCGCCCGCCGCGAGGCGGCGACTTCGCAATGTATGATCCGGACACTGATGTTTGGACAACGCTGCCCGATGTGCCCACGGCCCGCAATCACCTCGCGGTGAACGCCGTGGGCGGCAGGGTGGTGGTAGCTGGTGGGCGGTTTGGCGGCGGCGTGGGGAGTGAGATGACGGCCATCGTGGAGATCTACGACCCAGCTACCGGAAGCTGGTCCAGCGGCACGCCACTGCTCGCGCCGCGAGCCGGCATGGCCAGTGTCACCGGAAACGGTTGTCTCTATGCCGTGGGCGGGGAAGGCAACGATGCCGATCCCCGTGGGATTTTCGAAGAGAACGAGATGTTTAACCCCATGACGAATACCTGGCAGCGACTTCAGCCGATGCCGTTGCCAACGCACGGGCTTACTGGCGCGGCGTTTCTGAATGGCCTGGTGTACATTCCCGGAGGCGCCATTGCGCGTGGCGTGAGTGGGCCGGATGTGTCATTGAAGCTGCAGGTATTCCGGGCGGATGCCGTGTGCCAATAGTGAGCGAATAGTGGTGAGGGTCAGGGGGATGAGGACAAACAGAAAGCGAGAATTCCCCTGACCCCTGACCCCTGACCCCTGACCCCTACGTATTCAACGTATCCTTGGCAAAGAACCGCTCCATGGTCATGAGCGACTTCGTGATGCCCTGCTCCTGGGTGTACTGGAAGTAGGTCTCCATGGCATCTCGATTGGCATTCACGCCATAGGCGTAGATGTCGCCGTACGAGGCCGCCTGATCGCGCATCGTCTCCCGGCTGTAGAGAATCATGGATGAGCTGGCTTTGTCACTCAGATGGTCATCGTAAGCCAGATCCTTGGACTCGGCGAATGCGTCATAGAGCTTCCTGCTGAGCCCCTGATTCGCCTGGTCCAGTGTGCTGCTCATGGCGATGGCATGCACGGGAGTGAAGATGTGGTATTTGCGGATGAGCTCTTCGTTCATCTCGCGATAGTTGGTGAACATACGCCGCACGCTGGAGCTACTCTCAAGGAGGCTCCAGGCTTTGGAGTCGGTGATATCGCCGGTCACGGCATCCACTTCGCCATCCAGCAGGCGTTGCCAGGGAGCCTTGGCCGGCCCGGTGGCAATGGTAATCTCCGGCTGCTGACCATGGAGCTCAAACTTGTGCGCGCCATTTAGCAGCCAGCGCAGTTTGGTGATGTCCACGCCGTGATGATGCTGGAGGAAGCCACGCGTATAAATGGTAATGGTGCTGCCATAGCCCACACTGGCAAAGAGCTTCCCCTCCAGGTCCTTCGGGCTATTAATCCCTCGATCCGTGCGCACCCACAGATAGTTGAACACCGGCTTGCGCTTAATGAATACCGGTAGGCAGGTGATCTTCCAGCCAGAGTCTATAGCGGGAACGATATCGCCGATGTTGGTGTCGATCAGACCGAACTCGCCGTCCTTGAATTTAGCCTTGTCATAGTAGCCGGCGGCCTCCATCGGTGCGCTTGGATTGAGCGTCACGCCTTCAATATTTACCCGCCCGTGAATGAGTGGCAGGATCACGTCATAGCGGAAATTTGGGAGCGAGCCCTGGGCTTCCAGGGCAATCTGTAGGGTCTCGGTCATGGCAACTTCCCATTGAACTACGGATTGGTCACGCGCCGGCACCATACCCGGAATCTGCAACTCCGTCAACACCGCTGTGTGAATTGGACGCGCCTCCGGGGTCAGATCATGGGGAGTGTGGCCAGGTCGCCCGGCGACTTTCTGACGCAGGGTGTCCGCGAGCGGACGGCGGGATAAATCCCGCACTCGGAGCGCAGTGCTTCCCTGGATTCTGAGCAGACACCAGTGTCGGTAACTGTTCAGAACTCGGGTAGCGGCTTCGGCTCGTAGTGCGGAATTTATTCCGCCGTTCCTCGACGACAATCTGGCGGAAGGTGTCCGCGAGAGGACGGCGGAATACATTCCGCACTACGAGCCTGCCTCATCCCTCGATGTCTGAACAGATACCAGTGTCGAGATATCGTTGACGCGTGTTGCTTGCTGGGGATACATTGAGATTTGGTCACAGCCGCCCCGGTGGACGGCCTGTCGGCTTTTCAATCACCTTCGTCTCACTGGGGGTCGGTCTATGCTCAATGCTGCTGACAATGCGCTGCTCACACGAGTTGGCGCCGATGCTCCAATGGGGCAATGGTTGAGGCGGTTCTGGACGCCATTGATGCTGGCCGACTCACTGCCGGAGCCGGACGGCGAGCCAGTGGAAACGCGCATGTACGGAGAGGATCTGCTGGCCTTCCGAGACACTGAGGGCCGGGTTGGAGTGATCCAGCCGCTTTGCCCGCACCGGCAGGCGCCACTGGTTTATGGGCGCAACGAAGAAGGTGGGCTGCGCTGCATTTACCATGGCTGGAAGTTCAGTGTGGATGGCACCTGCCTGGACATGCCCAACGAACCGGCTGATTCCGATTTCAAGCACAAGGTGCGGCCGGTTTCGTACCCAGCGCGGGAAGTGGCCGGGGTGATCTGGATCTATATGGGTCCGAAGCACCTTCAGCCAGAGATGCCGGATATGGAATGGATGCGCGTGCAGCCCGCTCACAGAAACATTGCCAGGTTCAACCTGGAGGGGAACTGGGTCCAGGCGATGGAGGGGGATGTGGACTCCAGCCACGTCCCGTTCCTGCATTCACAGCTCAGCAACGCGCCAGAGCACGGGCCCACATACAAGTCGCGTTTCTTCGTGGGCGGGAGTGACGGGCAGTACGTGGCCAAGGATCGCGCCCCACGCTGGATCATTCAGCCCAATGATGTGGGTATGATGATCGCCGCACAGCGGAATGCGGAAGAGGACTCATATTACTGGCGCATCAACCAGGTCTACTTTCCATATTACACGCTGGTTGCCGGGCCACTGGACCAGAGCATGTTTCTGGCGCATTTCTGGGTGCCCACAGATGACCATCATACGGATATCTGGACGGCGTACTGGTGTCCGGAAAGCCCCCTCAATGACGAGGAGCGGGCCATGATGTTTGCCGGACCCAATGCGCATATTGGGACCTATAACCCGAAGACCGGCGGGCTCTTTGCCAATAGAAGCAACCATTTCTTCCAGGATCGGAAGTTGCAGAAGACCGGTACCTTTTCCGGGATTCGGGGTATTCGCGAGCAGGATGGCTCAGTCACCCTGGGTATGGGACCGATCGTGGATCGAACCAAGGAGCATCTGGGCACGGCTGATATGGCGGTCATTGCGCTCCGGCGTATTCTTCTCCGGGAGGCGAAGAAGATTCAGAATGGCGAAGAACCGTATGCGCCAGCAAACGGGGCGGCTTACCGAAACCGAGCTTGGTCCGGTGTGTTGCCACGAAATGACCATTTCCTGACGGACCCGGAAGCGGCGAAAATGATGACCACGCTGGTGCCGTAGGACGACGGAGGACGGAAGACGGAAGACGGACGACGGACGACGGAAACGAGGATACCGGCGCCTCCGTCCTCCGTCGTTCGCCCGTCCCGCTTTGAAAGGATTGTGAATGACTGATCTGGATTTCGGACTCTGGGATTCACTGGGTGCGTACCACATGTCCCAGGCGCCGACGACCGCAGATGTGTACGACTATCACATCAAGCGAGCGGTGCGTATCGAGGAGCTGGGCTTCCACTCGTACTGGGTGATTGAGCATCAGAACTCGCCCGTGGGAGAGATCACCTCACCCAGTGTGTACCTGACCGCTATTGCGATGCGCACGAGCACGCTGCGAGTGGGTGCCATGATCTGGCAGATCCCGTTCCATAATCCTCTGCGGCTCGCGGAAGAGGTGGCAATGTTGGATCACCTTTCTCACGGGCGCGTGGAGTTTGGAAGCGGCATTGGTGTGCATGAGCATGAGTTCATGCGCTGGGGATTGAACTACTATGAGCGCGCTCCGCAGTCTGCCGAGGCGATGGAGATCATCCTCAAGGCCTGGACAGAGCCTGAGGTCACATACAAAGGGAAGTATTTCACCTTTGACGAGGCCCTGCCGGCGCCCAAGCCTTACCAGCAACCGCATCCGCCCATCTGGATAGCCGCGCACAGCGCCGCTTCCATGGATTACGCGGCCAAGAACAACTGGAGCGTGGCCCAGAACCTAGACACGGATGTTGTGGTCGCCCGAAACTTTGATCACTTCCGCACATCCTGGAAGGGGTTTAATCATCCTGGGCCAATGCCTCGCATCTTCCTCCAGCGCGCGGTCTACGTGGCCGAGACGGATGCCAAGGCACGCGAGCAGGCGGAGCAGTACATCCTCACCATGCGTGATGCCAATACCACCGGCCGCGGCAAGATCAGCAACACGCGAATCGGCTGGGGCTCCAACGAGCGCGGCATGGGCACGGACGGTGACCGCCCGCACGATGCCGAGCGCTCACGCGTATTCGGGGAGATGAGCAAGTCGGTTGACTTCGCCATCGAGAACGGGCTAGTTGTTCTGGGCAGCCCGGAGACGGTGATTCGCAAGCTTGAGGAAGGCCGCAAGAACATCGGGTATGACGTGTTCTGCGGAAATTTCGAGATCGGCGGCATGCCGCGCGAGCTCGTGAGCCAGTCCATCGAGCTGTTTGGGAAGGAAGTCATTCCGGCGTTCAGCCGGGTGGCCGTGCCAGCATAGCAACGCATTACTCATGGTGGCTCTGCCCGCGACGGGCAGAGCCACCGTGACGGCCAGCATCACCCCAGGATAGGGAGGAATGAGTACCGACATTAGCTGAGTCTGAGCCAGATGGCTCACTCGCAGGGGACAGGTGGACAGCTTCGCGACACAATGTCGATGGCGTGGTTCCAAAGGGGGTACCGCATGCCCGGGCGATCACCATTCTCGTTTTCTCGTCGCGCTTCCCCGCTGCTCATTGCCGTGCTTGTACTTACCG
>JBJXFJ010000312.1:0-2545 GCA_046154735.1 Chloroflexota bacterium
GACTGCGTGACATATCGAGATCTTCACCAACGAGCGGCGACGCCCGGAAAAAGTCTAGCAGGCTCTCCTGCCTGGGATGTGACAAGCGTTCGTACTCCCTCACATCGAGAACGACCACAACATCATCCCCTCTCAGTGAGATGACCTGTGGACCATCCTGGCGTGCCTGCCGGACTACTTCCGAGAATTGATTCTTCGCATCCTGCAATTTCCAACGACTTTGCATAGCTGATCATCCATATCCAGCCAGGCTAGCTGTGGATGATTTTACCAACAGGGGCACACTGAGCCATGCTTTGCGATGCTCACCCGCCCCGCAGAACACTGAACTCTTCAAAGAGCCTTGGTGGGAGTGGTACAAGGAGTTGCCATACGATACTCATTGGCTTCTGGCCCTCACTGCTCTCGAGCGTTGCTCCCCCAAGTGCGTAGTACGGATCACCCGGACGTGATCGCACAAAGAGTTGGAACCTCCAGACGTTCCCGGGACACTCGATGTATCTTCGGCCAACTCATGTGGTTAGACCCGCCGTGTTCTGACTCTGCCAGTGAAAGCGTGTTGGGCTAATGACGTGGTCGCAGGGCGACACATCTCAGTGTCGGGAGTGGGCGATACGCCAGTGGAATGCGCGACTCAAGCACCTCCTCAGCCGTCGTCGAGGCGGTTAACAGGATATCCCGGTGCACGCATCGATGATGCTCATCCAGAATGTCTCGGAATAACTGCGCTAGGTGTGGCGACCGAAGCTCTCCCGCGCTTACACAGGACTCACGCCTCCCCGTACAAATCCGCAAGACTCAGCAGGTGGATATCGGGCCGGTCCTTTGCCCAGGACTGGAGCTCCGGGGTGAATCCGCCCGAGCACACGTAGAGCCGCGGACCGACAAGCGCCTCCGTCGCCCAGGAGTGGCCTGATGCGGCCAAATCCTCGAGGTTGCGTTGCAATGCATTGTGGAGTTCGAGTCCGCGTGGTTGGGTAGACCATTTGATCTCCCCGGTCAATGTGCGACCATCATCGAGCCGCGCCACAATATCGATCTCAATGCTCCTACGATTACGGTCGTGTCCTTGCCAGCGGGCCCAATCCTGCACACCAGGCAGCTCCCACGTTTGATGGAATCGTGAATATGCTTGCGATACGATGCGCTCAAAGACCTGCCCCATGTGGTCATTGAGATGCGGTTCCACACGCTCGCGCCAGATCTCTTCGGGCTCGCCGGTGGTCAGTCGTCCGCGATTCGGAACGATGAACCGGTGCCATGTGCGCACGGCATTGTCCGTGATGTAGTAACGGTATGGCGTGCGACGAGTGCTGGCAACGTTGCGCTCTCGGGCAACGATTTCAAGATGCTCCAGCATCTCGAGAGCCCGACGCACGAGGTATGGCTGATGACCCAGTCCACTTGCCTGAGCAATCTCGTTGATCACCGTGCGCCCTGCTGCAACCGCCGCAAGCACGGCCCGCATCGTGGATGGCTCGCGGATCGATGATTCTTGCTCAATGACCGTTGCAAGCTGATTATGGACGTCACCGCGCGGCGAGATCAGGGTTCGGATGGCTGCCGCCGAGATTGATTCGTTCGAGTTAATCGCCGAGAGGTAGCGAGGCATACCGCCAAAGACACCGTAGGCGACGGCGGCTTCGCGGGTCGCCCAATGCGGCACCATCCGCGCGGTGTCAAGATAGTCAAATGGATGGAGTCGGGCCGACCAGATCATCCGCCCATACAGTGGCGAGCCGCTTTGCTGCAGCCGCTCCATCGTTGAAAGCTCGGATCCGCATAAGACCAGCACGGTCGGGTGGCCTGACATCTCTCGGTCCCACACTGCCACAAGCTGCGAGGCCGCATCATCCGCACCTCCCAGCAAATACCGAAACTCATCCAGAATCACAATCCGAGGTGTCCGGTTCTCCGTGTGCAAGAGCTGGCGATATACAGTGCGCCAGGTTGGGAAATCCGCGGGGTTAAGCGCCTGGTCAGTAAACTGACCGAGCTCTACCACGAGCTCTCTTCGATTCAGCTCCGGAGTCACATCCGCGGCGAGAAAATAGAATGCCGAGCGGCTATCCCAAATCGAGCTGAGCAGGAACGTCTTCCCAACTTGACGTCGCCCATAGAGCATCGCCAGCTGCGGCTGACCAGTCTCAGCGAGCGCAAGAAGCTCACGCGATTCATCTTCTCGGTCTATTAGCGCTCGTGAGCGGTTCACACAATCCAAACTTTATCATATCGTGATATTAAAACATCGTAACATGATAATAAGTGGGTGTTTATCGATTTTCATCCTGAGGCTGCCGGGAATACTGCTCTGGCCACCGCTGAGACAGCGCCTCTACAGACTAGGATCGCGGTCCACATTCAGTAGGCGCTCCGAGCGGCGCACCACCTGCCTCGTCTTCAGCTCGTCTGTCTCTGCGGGTGTATAGCCGAGCGACGCGAGAATCTCGTCAGTGTGCTCTCCCAGGCGCGGTGGCTGGAGGCGTACTTCGTACTTCATATCCCCCATACTCATGGGCAACGCAGGCACCTTCAGGTCGGGATA
>JBJXFJ010000273.1:0-52299 GCA_046154735.1 Chloroflexota bacterium
GTCCCGACCGGATCACCCCGCATGCTGATCGGGACGGGCGAGACGCCCGCGCTCCGGACGGCCCAATGGCGATACTCGTGTCAACTGACCCACTAGGTCGCCATGATCCTGTTCTGGCGACCGGCCGGTCAGCCCCACGGATATCGTAAGCCTCCAGAGCGGACGCTGGCCGGGCACCCCGATTCAGACTGAGCGCTTGCGCGTTCTCTTGTGATGAACCATTTGAGCTGTCCTCGTGCTACGCTTCGGGGCAGGGGGTGACAATATGGGGAGCCTGCCCATTCTGTGGGTTAACAAGTGGCAAAGCTAAGCGATCTGGGCGAGGCATGATGAATCGCGTACAGCCGGGTGATGTCCTCTGGGAGCCCACGGCCGAGCTGCGGGAGCACTCCAATCTCGCACGCTATATGCGCTGGCTTGCTGAGCGGCGTGGCTTCCAGTTTCAGGACTACCACGAGCTCTGGGCCTGGTCCGCCACCGAGATCGAGGCGTTCTGGGAGTCCGTCTGGCAGTTCTTTGACGTGCAAGCCTCGCGTGCGCCAACGGCGGTGCTCACGGAGCGGGTGATGCCCGGCGCGGTCTGGTTTCCAGGGGCTGAGCTCAACTACGCGGAGCACATCTTTCGCCACCGGAGTGATGACCGCCCCGCGCTCGTCCATGAGTCGGAGCTGCGGCCCCTTGGAGAGATGTCCTGGCGGGATCTAGAGCGGCACGTTGCCTCTGTCTCGGCCGGGTTGCGCAGAATGGGGGTCAAGCGCGGCGATCGCGTGGTGGCGTACATGCCCAATATTCCCGAGACGATCGTGGCGTTCCTGGCCAGTGCCAGCCTGGGCGCCACATGGTCATCCTGCTCGCCCGATTTTGGCGATCACTCGGTGGTTGATCGGTTCCGGCAGATTGAGCCCGTCGTTCTCTTCGCGACCGATGGGTACCGTTACGGGGGCAGGGACTTTGATCGGCGCGCCACCGCGGCGGCACTTCTGGCAGCGTTACCCACCCTGCGGCACGTGGTCACTGTGCCCTATCTGCATCCCGACTGGTCCGGGGCTGATCTCCCCAACGCCACACCCTGGTCGGCCATGCTGACCGATCTGGATGCCCCGCTCCAGTTTGAGCCGCTACCGTTCGATCACCCACTCTGGGTACTGTATTCATCTGGCACTACCGGCAAACCTAAGGCGTTCGTGCATGGGCACGGGGGAATATTGCTAGAGAGCCTGAAGATGCATGCGTTCCATCTGGACCTCCAGCCGGATGACCGCTTCTTCTGGTTCACCTCTACCGGTTGGGTGATGTGGAACATCCTCCTCAGTGGCCTACTGCACGGGTCCACCGTTGCACTCTTTGATGGCAATCCCGGCTATCCCGATCTTGGGCGCTTATGGCGCTTTGCTCAGGACGCGAAACTCACCGTGGTTGGCACCAGCGCGGCGTTCCTCATTGCTTGTCTGAAAGCGGAGCTGAGCCCCACGGCTGGGCGCGATTTGAGTCGCATCCGCCATCTTGGCTCCACTGGATCGCCCTTACCGGTTGAAGGCTTTGCCTGGGTCTATGATCAGGTTGGCTCTCACGTGTGGCTTGGCTCCATTAGCGGCGGTACCGATGTGGTGTGCGGATTCGTGGGCGGGAGTCCGCTCTTGCCGGTCCGCGCCGGGGAGCTTCAAGCGCGCTGCCTCGGTGTGAGCGCGCAGTCGTTCAATGAGCAAGGCCAGCCGGTCATCGGGCAGATGGGTGAGCTAGTCATCACTGAGCCCATGCCCTCGATGCCCTTGCGCTTCTGGGGGGATCCCGGCGATCAGCGCTATCGCGAGAGTTACTTCGATGTCTACCCCGGCGTCTGGCGTCACGGCGACTGGATCGAAATCACGGATCGCGGGACGGCCATCGTCTACGGCCGGTCCGATGCCACGCTCAACCGCCTCGGCGTGCGTATGGGTTCCAGTGAGATCTACAGTGCCGTGGAGGCTGTGCCACAAGTTCTGGATAGCCTGATCATTGGTCTGGAGCTACCCAATGGCGGCTACTTCATGCCGCTCTTTGTCACCCTGCGGGAGGGCGTCATTCTAGATGACGATCTTACGACCACGATCAAGGCCCAGATCCGCACAGCGCTTTCTCCCCGCTACGTGCCGGACGCGATCTATGCAATTCCGGACATACCCAGAACGTTGAGCAACAAGAAGATGGAAGTGCCCATCAAGAAGCTGTTCATGGGGATCCCGCTCCATCAGGTGGCGGATCTGGACGCGGTGCAGAATCCCGCGGCGTTGGAGTATTTGGCAAGTCTGGCCGATGCACTTGCCCTCTATCGGCGCGAACCCGGCGACAACCGAGAGTAGGGTCCGCTGGCAGAAGTGATTCCGTGTTGAGAAAGCATCGGGCGCGGCCGGAAATCGAGTGGCGCCGCTTTGGAGTGCGGCGTGCGGGAGCGCCGCTTTCCTTATTCCCCGGACTGGGGTGGGGGAACATCCAAAGCGGCGCTCCTGCACGCCGCGCTTCAAAAGAGCGGGGGCACGTGGGTCTCCATGCTCGCACGATCACGTCTGTGAGACATGTGGGAGCTTACCCGACCTTTCCGCCCGACCCTGCTCATGCGATGCTATGGCATGATTCACTCTTCAACGCGTCGACCTGTCACGTCGCGGTTCTTTAGGCTCTCAATTATTCCGATGCAGAATTTCCATTTCCTTGCCCGTTGGCGAACAGATGAGCGATTTGACCCGGCCGGTGGCCGATTAATTGATCAGCACATGAGTCAATTCCTATGAGCGTGCGTTCTGACCCGAGTACTACCTCAGGCGCGGTTACCTCGGACTCGCTCTGGTATAAGGACGCGATCATTTATGAAGTTCATGTCCGGGCGTTCTTTGATAGCAATGGAGATGGCATTGGTGATTTTGCCGGACTGATCCAGAAGTTGGACTATCTGCAGGATCTCGGTGTGACGGCCATCTGGCTGCTACCGTTCTATCCGTCGCCCCTCCGCGATGATGGGTACGATATTGCCGATTACACCGGCGTACATCGGTCCTATGGGACGATCCGTGATGTGCGTGCACTGGTGCGTGAGGCGCATCGGCGCGGGTTGCGAGTCATTACGGAGCTCGTCTGCAACCACACGTCCGATCAGCATCCCTGGTTTCAGCGCGCTCGCCTGGCGCCGCCGGGGAGCGACTGGCGCAACTTTTACGTATGGAGTGACACGCCGGATCGGTATCAGGATGCGCGCATCATCTTCACCGATTCCGAGACATCGAACTGGTCCTGGGATCCCGCTGCCCGCGCTTACTACTGGCACCGGTTCTATGCACATCAGCCAGACTTAAATTTTGAGAACCCGCGCGTTCGGCGCGCCATCATCCAGGCGCTGGACTTCTGGCTCCGCATGGGTGTGGATGGGCTGCGGCTTGACGCGGTGCCCTATCTCTTTGAGCAAGAGGGAACGAACTGTGAGAACCTTCCTGACACCCATGCCTTTCTGAAGCAGCTTCGCCAGCACGTGGATACCCACTATCACGACCGAATGCTCTTGGCCGAGGCCAATCAATGGCCTGAGGATGCCGTCACCTATCTTGGCCAGGGGGATGAGTGCCACATGGCGTTCCATTTCCCGGTCATGCCGCGCCTGTTCATGGCCATATACCAAGAAGACCGCTTCCCAATCGTCGATATTCTCAATCAGACCCCGCCGCTGCCGGAGTCCGCCCAGTGGGCCCTCTTCCTCCGGAATCATGATGAGCTGACGCTTGAGATGGTCACCGACGAAGAGCGCGACTACATGTATCGCATCTACGCGCATGATCCGCAGATGCGCATCAACGTTGGCATTCGCCGTCGATTGGCACCGCTGCTGAGTAATAGTCGGCGACGAATTGAGCTGATGAATGGTTTGCTGTTCTCGTTGCCCGGCACGCCGGTGCTGTACTACGGCGATGAGATTGGTATGGGCGATAACGTCTATCTCGGTGATCGCAATGGTGTGCGTACGCCGATGCAATGGAGCGCGGATCGGAATGCCGGATTTTCACAAGCAAGCCGTCAGCAGCTTTACTTCCCGGTGGTCGTGGATGCTGAATACCACTATGAAGCGATCAACGTGGAGGCTCAGCAAAAGAACTCGCACTCTCTCCTCTGGTGGATGAAGCGGCTCATTGCTCTGCGGAAGCGCCACCGCGCTTTTGGCCGGGGCACTCTGGAGTTCCTGCGTCCGAGCAATCGACGGATCCTGGCATTCGTTCGCGAGTACGAGGGGGAGCACATCCTGGTGGTGGCCAATCTCTCGCGCTGGGTTCAGCATACTGAGCTAAACCTCAGTCGGTATCAGGGCTCCGTCCCAACTGAGATGTTCGGTCAAGTCGAGTTTCCCACCGTTGGCGATCAGGCCTACCCGTTGACGCTCGGCCCCCATGCCTTTTACTGGTTTACCCTGGCAAGGCCTCTGAGCGACGATTCAGCATTTTCAGTGGATAGTGGCGTGCCGACATTGAGTGCCAGCACCTCGTCGAGCTCATTACGTGAGATACTGCTGGACCCGAGTGTGCCGTCGGCATTGTCTCGATTCTTGCGTCGGCAGCGCTGGTATGGCGCGGTCACACGGCAGGTGAGCAGCATTGTGATTCAGGATGCGGTTCTGCTCCCAGGGGTCGCAGGTGAAACTGCCCTGGCTCTCGTGCGGGCCAACTTCCTGGACGGGAGCGACCAGACATTCCTCCTGCCGGTCTCAATTGCACGAGGGGACCGCGCTTCAAGCCTTCTCGAGGACGGGGCAGCAAGCGTCATCGCCCGGATTCCAAATCGCGAGAGTGCTGAGGTGCGGGTCCTGGCTGACGTCGCATCTGATGACTCCGTTCACCTGGCGTTGCTTCAAGCGATTAAGGCCCGCCGAGCTCTGCATGGGAGAGATGGGCGGGTCATTGCGACATCGAGTCCCGGGCTGCACGAGGCGGTCAGTGCTGAGGCGGAGCTCCTCAAGCCGGCGCTCGTCTCAGTTGAGCAGATCAACGCGGCCATCCGATACGGAGATCGGTTGTTCCTCAAGCTGATACGCCGTCCGGCAACGGACATGAATCCTGAAATTGAAATGGGGAGGTTCTTGACCAAGCAGGGGTTCCGTCACAGCCCGGCAGTGCTCGGCGCCCTCGAGTATCAGCAGGGTGCGCAACTCCCGATGGCGCTGGCCATTCTTCTCGAGCACATACCCAATCAAGGGGACGTCTGGGCCTCTACTCTGGACGAGCTGGGCCGCTTTTTCGAGCGCGTTGTGGCGCGGTCCCCCGACGATCTTGGGGCAATTCAACGGGTCGGAACGATCCGTGACCTGGCTGATCGAGAGCCGCCTGACCTTGCCTATGAAACGATTGAGGCGTATCTGGAGACGGCCCGAATTCTCGGCGAGCGAACCGGCGAGCTGCATGCGGTGCTGGCCTCTGACGCGCGGGACCCCGTATTTGCCCCGGAACCATTCTCCGCGCTCTATCAGCGATCCTTATATCAGTCAATGCGTAGTCTCCAGATCCGCGCCTTTGAGCTGCTGCAGCAGGCGCATCCCAGCCTGCCTCAAAACGCTCAATCGCTCTGCCAGGAGGTACTAGCGAAGGGCGGCGAGGCCCTCGCTTTGTTTGGCGAGCTGCGCGTACGCCGGTTCGGAGGTTTGCGGATTCGCAGCCACGGGGACTATCACCTGGGCCAGATACTTCGCGCAGGTCGAGATTTCGCAATTATCGACTTTGAAGGGGAACCCGCTCGTCCGGCGAGTGAACGCCGCTTGAAACGCTCTCCGCTGCGCGACGTGGCCAGCATGCTCCGCTCGTTCGAGTATGCGACTCAAGTGGCTTTGGCCACCGGTATCGAGAGCGGTCGTGTTCGCCCGGAAGATGCGGAAGGTCTCAATCAATGGGGACAATTCTGGTCCGATTGGGTTTCGGCGAGTTTCTTGCGATCGTACCTGAACACGCTTGGTGACTCCGCGCTCCTACCGGCCCCGGCTGACCAATCGCTAGTGTTGAACATCTTCTTGCTGGAGAAGGTCATCTACGAGCTCGGCTATGAGCTGGACAATCGACCGAGCTGGGCGCAGTTCCCGATGCGTGGCATCCTAAAGCTTCTGGGCGCTCAGGGTTTGAAAGTCTGAGCCCATTGCCGTGGGGCCCACCGGTTGTGCAGATGCTCGTCTCAGAAGTTGCCAACGCCGGCCGACTGGACCTGTCGATTCCTCATCTGCGCGTTCGTTTAGTTTCTGAAGTGGCGGGTGTCGTCTCTGTCTTACGGCCAGCAATGCTTGAAGATTGTCGGTAACGGGCTCGTTCCGACGAAATTTACTGGTTGCGGGAAGCGAAGCGACTTGGAGTGATACCCGCCAGTCTATTCGAGGTGATCGATCATGAATGCAACGTTGTGGGTTCTGCAGGTACTCCTGGCCATCTTCATGGGGCTAGCCAGCGGTTTCCCAAAGCTATTTGTGCCACTGGAGATGATTGCGGATTCAATGCCGATTCCGCTGCCTGAAGCCTTCATCAAGTTCATTGGCGTGTGTGAGGTTCTTGGAGCGCTGGGACTCATCCTCCCTGGGATCACGCACATTCGTCCAATGCTCACTCCACTGGCGGCGCTTGGGCTCGGGCTCATTGCGCTGGGCGCTGTGGGCTACCAGCTCCTGGCCGGCCAATCTGGTAACGCGGTGTTCGCGGCGGCTGTGGCGCTGATTGCGGGTTTCATCGGTTATGGGCGCTGGAACCTCGTCCCGCACCGTGGGAAGACTGGCGAAGCTTTGAATGGTCAGATGCCAGCCAGGTGAACGCGATGCGGGCGACGGCCAGTCGCCCTTACGGCATCCGCATCGGTGTCCCCTGGCAGCGTTCGCTCTGGAGGACTGCGCCATCCGTAGGGGCGACTGGCCGGTCGCCCGTCGCGATGTCCCGGACGGCGACCAACGAGCCGATTGATGTTGCGCCCGGTCCCGTCGTTCCGGGTGGGGGCGCGGGCGACCGGCCAGTCGCCCCCAACGGCATCCGCAATCTCAACTGCCGTCTGCCTTGGGGTGCGCGGCCAGCCTCCGATCTCCATCGTGCTACGCGGTAGAGCTGGCCAGTTATGACGTGCGGTTGTTGGTCGCGGCGAAGGCACTCGGCTTTCCGATCCGGATGCTCTAGTCGCGGGGCAGAGTATCCGGATCGTTGCCAATCGACTGCGATCAACGGCAGCCAGCTTTACTCGTGGCTGTGTCATCATTGGTCTCGTGGAAATGGGTCTACCAATGGTCCTCAGGCGCACCCTCCTTCGATTCGGCGGCCGCATTCCCTCCAGGCTTTGAGACCGCCATTCAAGTGGGCAACGTTGGTATAGCCCAATTGTGCGAGTACGTCCGCAGCTAGCGCAGACCTTCCGCCTGAGGCACAGTAGAGGATCACCCGTCGGTCTGGCTGGAGCTCTGGTCGATGGTACGGGCTGGCCGGATCCGCCCAGAATTCGAGCATCCCGCGCGGTGCGTGAATTGCGCCGGGAATCCAGCCAGTCTGTGCCCGTTCGTCCGCCTCTCTGATGTCCACGAGGAGTGCCTGTGAATTCCGGAGCTCGGCGGCTACCGATTCCGGGGCCAAATTTTCGATGCGCTGCTTGGCCTCAGCCACCATTTGCGCGGCGGTTTTCGTCGCTGTTTCCAACATGCTGTTACCTCCGATGAGTTCCGTCTGGAGCGCCAGGGCGCGCTCACAGGTTCAGATTACGCTTCAGAGCATTCACAAACATCCGCAGAACTACGGTACTTGTGATGGCGCACTACGGTTGTTTTGTGCTGGTGCGCGCTCCTTGAACGAATAATGATTAACCATCCATGAACTTGCGTTAATCTACGTGATCCATGGTTGATCGGCGCGGCCTACAATGGCGGCTGGAGTAATCGTGATGGCCGGCCGCTGGCTCAAGGGCAATACACATACCCACACGACATACAGCGATGGGGATAGCTCTCCTGAGACCGTGGTTGACTGGTACGCGAACCATGGGTACGACTTTCTTTTCCTGACGGACCACAATGTGGTCATCCCGGAGTCGCATCTGGTGCAGCTCCAGCGGCGCGGGCCGCGGGTGTGGCCGGGTGAAGAGATCACCATGGGCCTCGTGCATGTGAACGGGCTGGGAGCTCGGGAAACCATTCCGCTGCCACGGCGGCCTATCTCCGCGGATCCGTCTGGCTATCCACTCCGCCCATCCGTGCTGATTCGCTGGGCGGCCTGGCGCGTGGCGTCTCAACGAGGCGTCTCGTGCGTGAACCATCCCAATCTATATCGTGGGTTGATCGCCGCGGATATCCAACCTGCCCGAAACGCGCGATTACTCGAGATTGCGAACATGAATCCGGAGGCGTCCAAGAGCAATGGCGGCAATGCCACGCGACCTTCCACTGAGCAACTCTGGGACGCACTGCTTGGAGCTGGACGGCGCGTCTGGGGCGTAGCCTCCGATGACGCGCACCATTTTCAGACCTGGGGCGCCAATCGGGCCAATCCCGGCCGCGGTTGGCTTATGGTGGAGGCGGCGCCTGAGCTCGATGCATGCCTGGCGGCGTTGGATGAGGGGCGATTTTATGCATCCACGGGCCTGGAGCTCTCTGACTATCGCGTAACGCAGGATGAGCTCGTCATTGAGCTTGCCGGACCGTCAGCCTGTATTGAGCTGATCGGTCCGGGCGGTCAACAGCTTGACGCGGTTGAGGGGCAACGCGCCCGATTTGCGGTCCCTGATGCGCTGGCCTACGCTCGGGTCCGGGTGACCGATACTGGCGGCGCGCGCCTGTGGACTCAGCCGTGCTTTCGGCGCTAGCCGCGAGGAATGGACTTCAAGATCATTTACTTTCACCGATGATGTGGAGTAGTTGAGCGAGGCACACCTTGGCGAAGTATTTCTATCTAGTCTCGGCCATAGTATTCGTAGTGTTCATTGTACTGACCATTCTCTGGCCGCTGTGTGCCGTTTTGCTCGTCCCGGCGGTTGGGCTGTTTATCATCGGAGTCATCGATCTAAATCAGACCAAACATGGGGTGAGGCGCAACTTTCCAATCGTGGGGAACCTGCGCTACCTGCTTGAGCTCATTCGTCCCGAGCTGCAGCAATACTTTGTGGAGTCGAATCTGAGTGGACGGCCGATACCGCGTGAGCTACGCTCGGTTGTGTACCAGCGTGCCAAAGGGGACATTGACACGCTGCCGTTTGGCACCCAACGTAATGTCTATGAAGAGGGGCATGAGTGGGTGGAGCATTCAATTGCACCTACCAAGGTGAACGAGAACGACCTGCGGGTCAACGTGGGCGGACCGGCCTGTCTGCAGCCCTATCAGGCCCACATCTTGAACATTTCGGCGATGAGTTACGGAGCCTTGAGCCCGAATGCGGTTCGAGCGCTCAACCTTGGAGCCAGAGAAGGCCGCTTCTACCACAATACCGGTGAAGGGGGTATCTCGCCCTATCACCTTGAGGGTGGGGATCTGGTGTGGCAGATTGGGACGGCCTATTTCGGTTGTCGCACTGCTGACGGAGCGTTTTCTGATGAGGCGTTCAAGGAGCGCGCTGCTCTGCCTCAGGTGAAAATGATTGAGATCAAATTATCTCAAGGGGCCAAACCTGGTAAGGGTGGGCTACTCCCAGCCGCCAAGGTCACCGAGGAGATTGCTCGCATTCGCCTGGTGGAGATGGGCAAAGATGTTGTTTCGCCGGCCGGCCATTCAGCCTTCTCAACGCCTGAGGGCCTCCTGCACTTCGTGGCTCGATTGCGAGATTTGAGTGGGGGCAAACCCACTGGTTTCAAGTTGTGCGTGGGAAGGAAATCCGAGTTTGTGGCGATTTGCAAGGCCATGCTCGAGACGAAGATCTACCCCGACTTCATTACCGTGGATGGGGCTGAGGGTGGCACGGGAGCGGCACCGCTGGAATTCTCTAATTCCGTGGGCGTCCCGCTTGAGGAGGGGCTGAGCTTTGTTCACGATATGCTGGTGGGTTTCGGAATACGTCCTCACATTCGCATAATTTGCTCGGGGAAGGTGTTTACCTCGTTACAGATGCTGACCAAACTGGCGCTCGGCGCGGATATGGTCAACTCGGCCCGCGGAATGATGCTTGCACTTGGCTGTATCCAGGCATTGAAATGCAATACCAATCATTGTCCTGTGGGTGTTGCAACGACGGATCAGCACTTGGCGCGCGGGCTCCACGTTCCGGACAAATATGAGCGGGTGGCGAGCTTTCACACGGCCACGGTGCACGCATTTGCCGACATGCTGGGAGCCATGGGCTACGAGAGTCCTGCGCGGCTTCAGCGGAGTGACGTGTTCCGTCGGCAGGGAGACGGCAGGATCACGTCGTATGAAGACCTTTTTCCGAGCATCGCTGAAGGATCATTACTCAACTCCGCGAGGCTACCGGATCTGCGTAAAGACTACCGCGATGCCATTGCCCACGCGAGTCCCGAGACATTTCAACCCAGCGGTGTCCAGGTGCGTGAACCAATAGGTCTGCTCCCCGTTTGACGTTTCACCGCTCCTGGGAGTGATGTCAGCTTGATGGGCGGGGTCATTGCCGCCCCGCCACGTCGTCAGGTCGGAGTCAGCGAGCGGAGGGCGGCGGCCCCCCGCTCGAAACGAGGACTTTAGAAGAACGTATTGACGACTTTGGGGAGCATTACGTTTTGAGCAAGGATGAGCTTTCGTTTCACGATCTTGAACCGAGTGTCATGATCGCGTCGTAATAGATCCTCACGTCGTCCCACCCAGTGGTTGACCTCATCCTGCAGCCGGTTCTGGTAACAGAAGAACTTGCTGTTTACTCGGATCTGGTCCCCATCCACGCCTACAATTTCCACGTTCGTGATGATGTGCTCGAAGCGAGAGACCGGCTCTTCGGGCCAGTGAACCCCGGTATTGATCTGCCGGATCCGTCCCGCCAGAATGTCCTTGCCCTCGTCAAACCAGTTGATCTCGGTCTCGGCGCTGGTGAATTCCAGATCCCAATCACCGAACTTGATGTTCCGGCGCATAGGCATCCAGTAATGAAGCTCCTTATCGAGGAGATCCAACCACTCGTCCAACCGTCGCTCATCGAGCAGTCGAGCCTCTTTGTAGAGGAACTGCTCCACCTCTTGCTGCAGGATCACACGTTCCAGCGTTCCTGTATCCGCAGTCATCAGGTCTAACATGCCACTGCCTCGCGCACTTCGTTGAAAAAGACGTACTCTTCTTCGCCTACCTTGGCGGGATCGGCTGGGTGCACTTGCCACTTCACCAACACGAACCCGCCATCGCGAGGATTCGCTGTGATTTCACCCACGGCTCCATTGAGTAACGTGAGCTTTGTGCCCTCGGGTAGGTTGGTCCATACCTCAATCGTGTCGAGCCCGGTCAGGTCGTACTTCTGTAACTCAGTCATCATCCTGCCTACCAGATCCGGTGATTCGCCGATTTATTGACGGGGTAGAGGTCATCCCAGCTATTCGCTTCCATGAATGCAAGCCACCGGCTGAACCGGGCCCGCTGAGCCTCTTCGGTATAGGAGCCGTTGATCACCACGCCGGGGATCCGGTCGTCATACTTCCCGTGACCCATCCCGTTGGCGAAGTAGTAGTCCTGCTTCCTGGCTTGTGCACCCTGGCTGGCGGGGTACACGTAGTTCCAGTTCTCCATGTCATCCGACTCGAAGAAGCCGACTGGCCCGTTGAAGCGCTCTGAGTAATGACGCAAGGCGTTCTTGACATGCGCGGGCGCGTTCCGGTCCACGCCAGACAGCGTCCAACGCTCTACCATGCCCGTCTCGTGTGGGTGGTAATAGCGGATCCGCCAGCTATCCACCATGACACACGGCCAGATGGCGAAGTGTCCGCCGCCCCAGCCGTGGGGTGCCATAATCCGCCCCGCGAGCTTCTGTGCCTTACGAGCCGTGGCGTTGCGGAAATAGTCGTCCACGCCGGGCTCAAACCACTCATCGGTGTACTCGGGCACCCCGGGCTGGTTGTACAGCGTCAGCATCCCACCATGACCGAGGTTATGGTCGCCACAGGCATACTTCTCCTGCGGGAAGGGCTGCGTTGGTTTCGCTTTGCCCTCTCCGCGATCTTCATGCAATCCCGCGGCCTGGGCGGACCGGTGGGTCATAGCCGTGTGGGTCAGGTCAGTGACCGACGTGAAGCCGGGGACCTTCCAGTTGGTGGGGAGTCGATGCCGCTGGAACGGCTGGAACATCTCGAGGCCCCCATCTTCGCCATCGCTTGACTGTAAGCAGTGGCGCAGACTCTCGGCGAACGGCCCTAGATACTCTTCAAACGAGGGCGCGTTTCGATCCCACGTGGCCCAGAGCAAGCCGTGGAAGTTGGTCAGTTGGGCTACTTCAGTCAGGCCCCATTGCTCTCTTGGGAGCGTGTCCGTGTAGGCTTCAGGAGAGTTGCCAAAGCCCACGCCTACGAGCTTGCCTTTTGTGTCATAAGTCCATGCATGGAAGGGGCAGGTGAAGACCAGAGTGTTGCCCTGGTCGTACCGGCACACTTTCATCCCCCGGTGACGACACGAGTTCAAGTAGGCGCGAATCTGCTTATCCTTCCGGTCCCGAACCACAATCACCTCTTCGGTGCCCATTCGACTGACGACGAAGTCACCGGGATTCGGGATCTGGCTCTCGTGACCAAGGAGCAGCCAGCAGCGTTGGAAGATCTGCTCCATCTCCTGTTCGAAGATGTCCGGATTCACATAGAGCTCGCGGCTGATCGTGCCCTTCTCGGGGTCAATGAACGACCTGATTGACCGGTCTCCGCGTGTCTTGAGGATGGTGACCATGACGACCTCCTTATCAATCAACCTGGAATGTGGATGATCTTGCCAAGGATAGGCCGCGTCGGGATATGCGTACCCTACGCGCGCGGGTAGTCTTCGGGCGGTACCCAATGGGGTGGTCAGTGCAGAACATGAACGGCTATGCCTATCACGGATGCTGGGATGAGCAGATCACCGCGGTCGACGTTCACGAATGCGATTCGACTCACAATGACGACACTGAGTCACTCGATTGCTGTCGGATGTACTCGTGGGAGGGGTAGAGGCACTGCAGAGTGGAGGTTTTTGCGGGACGGTGTAGTGCGGGGCCTTACGCCCTGTGCCTGGAGCTCCCAAATCCGGGATCGCGATCTGGGGCTCACGCACCCCAGGCACAGGGCGCGAGGCCCCGAGCTATGCCCACGTCGCGGACTGGTCCGGGAAGGACGAGGAAATCACCCAGGGGGTGGGGCACGTCTAAGTGCGACGCGCACGCGCCTGTCAAGTGCCGGGGTAGAATCGGCGGTTTGTCTGACCGCTATTTATGCCGCGGACGCCAGGGGTGTGGATCGAGACCGCGCGACCGGAACCAGTAGTAGATCCCGTCCCAATAGTGCTCAGGATCGATGGCCAGGACATCGCCGCCTTGCTGGGCCCGGGAAAGCACGAGCTCCCCCCACTGGTATGGGGCGCGCTGGTCCACGGCGGATTCCAGACGAACGTCGGCGCTATCCAGACGGTCCATGTCATTGAGAAAGTCTGCAATCAGCTCAGGGTCCGCACTCCACGTCTTCAGCACCGTGTCTCCGGCCTCGCCGAATTCACGGACGAACACCAGGGCATCATCACCCTTACCTTTGGTTCTCCACTCAATTCGTGCAGTCATTGTCGTCCTATCAAGCAGCTCGGGCAGTGGTCATGAGTGGAGGCCGCGGCCTCCACTCATGCAAATGGACTAGAGGAACGTGTTGAGCACCTTTGGGAGCATCACGTTCTGGGCGAGGATGAGTTTCCGTCTAACGATTTTGAACTTCGTTTCAGAATCCGTCCGTAATAGATCCTCGCGCCGTCCCACAAAGTGGTTCACCTCGTCCTGGAGGCGATTCTGGTAGCAGAAAAACTTGCTGTTGACCTGGATGTCGTCGCCAGCCACGCCAACGATTTCTACGTTGGTGACGATGTGCTCAAACCGCGAGACTGGCTCTTCGGGCCAGTGAACACCGGTATTGATCTGCCGGATTCGTCCCGCCAGAATGTCCTTGCCCTCGTCAAACCAGTTGATCTCGGTCTCGTGGTTGGTGAATTCCAGATCCCAATCACCGAACTTGATGTTTCGACGCATCGGCATCCAGTAGTGGAGGTCCTCGGCCAGTAGCTCCAACCACTCGTCCAATCGTCGCTCATCGAGCAGTCGAGCCTCTTTGTAAAGGAACTGCTCCACCTCTTGTTGCAGGATCACGCGTTCCAGCGTCCCCGTGTCTACACTGGTGAGGTCTATCATCTTGCTTGTGGCTCCTCGGTCGCTCAGGCAGGGAAAGAGACGTGCGACTTCAAACGCATCATCCTGCGTTTGAAGTCACACGCATCACTGACTAGCCTTCTGCCGCCCGTACCTCGTTAAAAAAAACGTACTCTTCCTCGCCCACCTTGGCGGGATCAACTGGATGATCAATCCATTTGACCAGCACGAACGCGCCATCGTGGGGATTCGCGGTGACTTCCCCCACGGCCCCGTTGAGCAGCGTAATTTTTACACCCTCGGGGAGGTTAATGAACGCGTCGATTCCCGTCGGTCCGGCAAGGTCATACTTCTTCGGCTCACTCATAGCGTCTGGCTACCAGATCCGGTGATTCGCTGACTTGTTGATTGGGTACAGCTCATCCCAGCTCTCAGCTTCCATGAATGCCAGCCACCGACTGAAGCGGGCGCGATGCGCCTCTTCCGTGTAGGAGCCGTTAATCACCACACCCGGGATCCGGTTGTCGTACTTGCCGTGGCCCATGCCATTGCGGAAGAAATAGTCGAGCTTCCGCGCCTTTGCGCCCTGGCTCGCGGGAAAGACGTAGTTCCAATTCTCCATATCGTCTGATTCGAAGAATCCGACCGGCCCGTTAAAGCGCTGTGCGTAGTGTCGCAGTGCATCCTTCACGTGATCCGGGGCTTTCTTATCGACACCACACAACGTCCAGCGTTCAGTCATGCCCACCTGCTGTGGGTGGTACCAGCGTAGCCGCCAGCTATCCACCATGACACAGGGGAAGATGGCAAAGTGCCCGCCACCCCAGCCGTGGGGCGCCAGTACCCGGTTGGTGTATAGCTGGGCCTTCTGGCCTGTGGCTTCGCGGAAATAGTCATCTACACCGGGTTCGAACCACTCGTCGGTGTACTCGGGAACCCCGGGCTGGTTGTACAGCGTCAGCATCCCACCGTGACCGAGGTTATGGTCACCGCAGGCGTATTTCTCTTGTGGAAAGGGAGTGGTGGACTTCGCTTTGCCCTCGCCACGATCCTCGTGCAGCCCGGCGGCAACCGCGGACCGGTGGGTCATAGCCGTGTGGGTCAGGTCCGTGACGGAGGTGAATCCGGGGACCTTCCAATTGGTCGGCAGGCGGTGCCGCTGGAATGGGGTGAAGAATTCGAGTCCACCATCCTCGCCGTCACTTGACTGCAAGCAGTGCCGCAAGCTCTCAGCAAATGGGCCGAGGTACTCCTCAAAGGAGGGTGCCTTGGGATCCCAGGTGGCCCAAAGTGATCCGTAGAAGTTCTTGAACTGAGCCACCTGAGCCAGGCCCCACTGTTCCTTCGGGAGCGTGTCCGTATAGGCCTCGGGCGAGTTCTGGAAGCCCGCGCCCACCAATTTGCCCGTAGTGTCGTAGGTCCAGGCGTGGAAGGGGCAGGTGAATACCAGGCTGTTGCCCTGGTCATAGCGGCACACCTTCATGCCGCGGTGTCGGCATGAGTTTAAGAAGGCCCGGATCTGGTTATCTTTCCGATCTCGTACCAGGATCACTTCTTCTGTACCCATGCGGGTGATGACGAAATCACCCGGGTTCGGGACCTGGCTCTCGTGGCCCAGGAACAGCCAGCAGCGCTGGAAGATCTGCTCCATCTCTTGTTCGAAGATGTCGGGGTTCACGTACAGCTCGCGGCTGATCGTGCCCTTCTCGGGATCGATGAACGATCGGATCGATCGGTCCCCACGTGCCTTCAGGATGGTAACCATGCCGACCTCCTTAGTCTTACGGAGTCTTAATCATGGCAGATTTCGCTCCAACTCGCCATGATTGCCCGATTCTGCGGGGTCATTGCAAAGTCGAGTTGGCCGCGTGCTACCCCGTCCCGCCGCCAACTCGACTTTGCAATGACCCTGCAATGCTGCGGTGTCACTGTACTGTGTACATGCCGGGAGCATGGCTACCAGAGCGAGCGCTGGAGTCCGCCATCTACGCTGATGGTGCTGCCGGTCACGTAACTGGCTCGATCCGATGACAAAAATGCAATCATGTTCGCCACCTCCTCGGCGGTGCCAAGCCGCTGTGTGGGGATATCTCGACTGGCTATTCGCGTGAGCAGGCGCGATCCAAGGATGGGAGTGCGGGCGATGAGGCCGGCCACCGGCCCTCGTTTTCGTGCGTGATCCACCAGGCTCTGTTCAAGACGATCGGTTGCAATGCGCCCTGGGGCCACGGTATTGATCTGAATATTGTCGCGGGCAAGCTCGCTGGCCAGTGTTTTGGCTAACCCCACCACTCCTGGGCGCAAGGAGTTGGAGAGCAGCATGTCCGCGATCGGCTCCTTCACCGAGCTGGATTGGATGGTGACGATGCGGCCCCCGCCGCCCTCACGCATCGTCGGAATGACCGCCCTAATGAGACGGACCGTGGTCAGCACCGTGAGCTCAAAGGCGTGTTGCCACTGGCTATCATTTTGTATGTCATCCCAGGAGCCAGGCGGTGGTCCCCCCACACTGGCCACCAGCACATCAACGGTCTGGAATTGTTCCAAAGTGCGTTGCAGCCATAGGTCCACGTCTGCGGCTCGGGTGAGATCTGTGGGAACCGCTAGTACGCAGTTGGCGCCTGATGTTCGGGCCAGCCCAGCGCGTGCTTGCTCCAGCTCAGCTTTGCCACGGGCGCAAATGCTCACGCGCGCACCCTCGTTCAGAAAGGTACGCGCACAGGCGAAGCCAATGCCCTTACTCGCGGCAGCCACCATGACAGATTTGTTTCGTAATCCCAGATCCACGTGAGCTTCCTTGCCTCAGATCATCTGCATGAGTGCGAGGGGACGTTGAGGGTCCTCTCGCACTCACGTGTTAGCAGTTAAATCGATACTCCACGGCTCAGGAGCCAATCGCGCCCCATCTTGGCCACGTCATCAAATTGAAAGAACGCGGCCTCTCGGGTAAGAAGTGCAATCGGCTCTATTTCCCCACCAGCCGCGATGCTCGCCCCAATGAGACCGCCCAGCATTTCTTTCAGCCCATTTTGTGCCGCGCCAAATACCGGGCAAGCGGGTTGGATGCCAATGGCAGGTGCAAGTGCCAGGGCATAGCCGAGTTTGGCAGCGCTCGCGAAGCTTGGGTCACTGGCACCACCCATGTACTCCTGAAGCTTTCCGGCTGTGGCAGTCTGGATGAGGTCAAGGAGGCAGCGAACCTGGGCGATGGGTGCACCCGAGGCCTGCACCTGCTGCGCCAGTGCAAACAGTCCAGAGGTGGGCATTGGCGCGGCATTGCTGACCAGGGCGTTTATGAGGCCCGCGGATTCGGCGGGGCCAATTCCATTCGGCATGCCCAGAGCGGCCGAGGCTGGTCCGGCTATGAGTGCTCCAATCTGGGTGCGGATCGTTCGTTCCAGATCCTCACTGAAGCCATCCAGGGCCGCGCCCCACACGGCATCGCGCAGCTCCCAGGAGCCAGCCTCGTCAGGACCGAGGTCCTCGATTGCCCAGGAGCCCTGCAGCGCGGCGCAGGCGTTGCGCTCAATGCCGAGAAGATTGACCTTGAGCGCGCGCTCACTTGTCGAGGCACCTGTTGTACCGGGTGCGGTCGCGGACGCCGTGAACTCACCCAGCCCAGGAATTGTTGAGCCTGAGAGAGGTTCTGAGAGTTTGCCCTGAAGTTGAACGCTGATACTTGCAGACGCGCCCAGTGGCACGGTGAGGAATCCCGGCAAGACCGGCGGAGTGGCTATGCCCTGTGCCGCGGCAACACCGGTCACGGATCCGTCTTCATTCACCTGCAGCTCAAGATTGCCCCCAAGTGGCACCGCGAGCTCAGTGGTGACAAAGTTAAAGCGGCGAACGAGCGTTGCTTTCATTCCGCCCACGTAGTGTCCGGGGCCTGGGAGCGAGCTCGCCTCACCACACGGTCCGATCGCGGCGCTGGCCGGTGTTGCCGTGGGAATCCAGATGCCTGGCGCAGCCACGAGTACCGCGGCTACAGCCATCGATCGAAACAACAAATGTGACCTAGCCATACTCTCACCTCAATCGATGCTATTCCTCCGCGACTCTCCGAGCCGCGAAACAAGGAAGCTGTCGTTCGCTCCTGCCTATCATACTGGTGTCCGACCCATTACCGACTGTCAAATGGGAGACACTCCTCGAGTAAACCTGAATACATGCTCGAGGGTGTGCTCCGTATCAAGTCTGTGCCGGGCGCCACACCTCAGGAGCAAGGTGCGTCCGGCGCTCTCAGGCACCGCGGCGTGCAGGTTTGCCTGTGCTAGGATAGTTCCGTATCTGCGGGGGATGAGCAATGTCGTTTCAATGGGAGCAAACTTACGCTGACCGGACGCGACGAATTCATGGTTCAGACATAAGGGCCTTACTCAAGGTCACTTCCATGCCAGGAATGATCTCGCTGGCTGGCGGATTGCCCGCCCCCGAGGCCTTCCCGATCCCCGAATTTCGTCGTGCATTTGACACGGTGCTCAGTCAGCATGGCGCGCAAGCACTGCAGTATGGCCTTTCCGAAGGGTATGGACCGCTCCGTGAATTCATTGCCACCCGGATGAATCGGTCGGGGGTGGAGTGTAGCTCCGAAGAGATCCTGATCACGTCCGGCTCGCAGCAGGGGCTCGACTTGTGCGGTCGCGTGTTCCTGAACCCCGGTGACAAGGTGCTGGTGGAGGTCCCCACCTACACTGGCGCGCTACAAGTATTTGATAGTTGTGAAGCCCAATATGTCACGGTGCCAATGGATGAGCAGGGTATGGTGACGGACAAGCTGGATGAGATTCTTGGCCGGGAGAAGGTTAAGCTCATTTATGCGCTGCCTAACTTTCAAAACCCGACCGGGCGAACCATGAGCCTGGAGCGGCGCCGGCAGCTCCTTGACGCCGCGGGTAGGCACAATGTTGCGATTATTGAAGATGACCCGTACGGCGAGCTTCGTTATGAGGGAGAGCACCTTCCCAGTCTGAAATCTATGGACACGCGTGGACTGGTGATCGGCCTGGGGAGCTTCTCAAAGGTCCTTGCGCCTGGGATCCGGCTTGCCTGGATGGTGCTACCGCCGAAGCTCTTTGAGAAGGTGCTCTACTGCAAGCAGCCCGCGGACCTCCATACCTCGATGGTGGTGCAAATGGCCGCGTATGAGCTCTGCAAGGATGACTTCGTGGATCGGCATCTCGAAACGGTTCGGGCGGTCTATCGCGAGCGTCGCGATGCAATGTTGATGGCGCTCGACAAATATTTTCCAAAGACTGTGACATGGACACGGCCGGAGGGTGGCTTGTTTGTGTGGGCCGATTTACCAGCGTCCATTGATACTCGGAGGATGGTGGTGGAGTCAGCGCGGCGAAAAGTGGCGTTCGTCCCGGGCTCATCATTTCATGTCGATGGGTCGGGGAAGAACACGCTGCGTTTGAACTTCTCCAACGTGACGCCCGAACGTCTCACCGTTGGCATCGAGCGGCTGGCCGATGTCATCAATCACTGGACAGGGTTGCATTCGTTTGTTTACGGACTGGCGCTCAAGGTGGGCGTTGACCGACTTCAGAGAATAATGTCCGCGCGGCCATCGCGCGCTGCCGCGGTTTAGGCAACGACCTGCGCGAGTGAGTAGCCGTCCGCCGCGCGTGGCGGGTGAAGATTCAGCTAGGGGAGTAGTCGATTGGTTACGCTGGTCACCGGAGCGAGCGGATTTATCGGTCAGCATGTAGTGCGCAAGCTGGCGATGCGGGGCGATCGTGTGCGCCTTCTTGCGCGCCCAGGAAGTAAACTGGGCGCGCTATCTGATCTTAACCTTGAAATTGTGCAAGGGGACGTAATTCAGCCAGACACGCTCCCGGCAGCGTTTGACGGCGTTGACCGCCTATTTCATATGGCCGGGCTCGTGACCTTTGTCCAGTCTGAGATTCCCCGTCTGCAAACGGTCAATGTGGAGGGCACGCGAAACATCCTGGGCGCTGCGCTTCGAGCCGGCGTACAGCGGGTGGTCTATACGAGTAGCGTCTCCGCGGTGGGGTACAGCAAGCGCCCCCAGGTGGTGACCGAGTCGTCACCGTGGGTCGATTTTGGAATCAGCTATGCTCGGTCCAAGCGTGAGGCCGAGGAGGTAGCCCTGCAGTATTTTCGACAGGGCCTGCCAGTGGTCATTGTGAACCCGACTACGGCGATGGGCGCAAATGACCCAAATCTCACGTCTACGGCGCCCGTGGCGCGTTTTCTGCGCGGCGATCTCAAGGTGACCGTGCGCGGTGCTCTGAACGTCATCGATATCGATGATCTCGCAGATGGACACCTGAGGGCGGATGAGCGCGGCCGAATCGGCGAGCGGTACATCCTCGGTGGAAACAACGTCTCCTGGACTCAGTTCTTCGGCATCCTGAGTGACTTGAGCGGCCGCCCCGCGCCGAGGCGAGTGCCGAGCGCCTTGGCGCTTGGAATGGCAAAGTTGATGGAGGCCACCTCCAACCTCACGGGCCGGCCGCCAAAGTTTCACGTGGAGGAAGTCCGGGCGGCCTCACTCTACCGGATTGCGGATTCAACCAAGGCTGATCGAGAATTGGGCCTGCAGCACCGGTCGTTGCGTGAGACTCTTTCCCGCACGGTGGATTGGCTCAAAACCACCGATCCCGCACTTTGACATTCCAGACACTCGTGCTACCCCCGGCCACCCTCGGCCCACAGCGTCTCCTCGGCCCGCGACCAGCCTCGCCCCAGCCATCGGTGCCCGCGGTGTTCGCTTGCCGTAGCACGGCGGCCTGGGATGCCGAGTGCCTGGGACCACCCAAGCCCGAGACCTCTGCGTCGACACCGGTCGCGGCCTGTTCCCCCGTCGCCGGTGCTCGCGACCCAGGCACAGGGCGGGGAGCCTCCGTGCAACATCGTCCCACCGCCAACGCGACTTTGAAATGACCCTAGGTGAGAACCTCAGATACTTGATCTGAAGTGTTTGAAGTCGCCCCAACGCGGGATGAACACCGAGCTGGACCAGGGGCAACTCGGTGTTCATCCCGCGTGTTGAAAGGCCGGAGCCGCATGGGGTCGGCTCAGAGTTAGATAAGTTCTCGGGGTTAGCTCACTGACTCATTGTGAGAGTGTGAATTAAACCGTTGCCAGACGTGCTTCGCCAGTTTCACCTCGCCCACTTCTGTGCCCTGAACCTTATGGCCGGCAAACTGAAACACGTATCCAAGGGCGATCAAGCCGAGGCCTAGGACTGGCTCCCGTTGAACGAGCTTTACGAGGCCGAAGCCAACCATTGGGACACCGCTGATGTGGAGCACGGCGTTCAAAGGATGTTGGTGCTCGGCGCGATACTGCGTGATAAATCGCCAGATGGCATTCACTGGTGTTCTCCTTGCCTGTCTGAATACTCCACTAGGGTAGTCCTATCACAGCCTGATTGTCACTGGGCCTAAGCGCGCGCGAAAAATGCCTGCGTATAAAGAAAGATGAATGCGCCAATGGCCAGGGCGATCCAGAGAATGGTGAAGAGCCAGAACCAGAGTTTGACCGGTTCAGCGGCGTTCTCCGCGGGGGGAGATGCGCCTGGAGCGAGGTCCGTGCCGCATGCTTGACAGAACTGCAGCCCAGGCTCAATCCATTCCTCACAGGACGGATTTGGACAACGGGTGAGAATCGTTTCTGGTTGGCTTCCCAGATCTGGCACACGCATGTGCGTGGTGCTGCTTTCAGATGGCGACGGCACGCTTTCAGGGTGATCGGTGGCGGACTGCTTCGCTCGGTTGCGCTCCGATTCATCAGTCATTGGCATCTCACAGGCGCACCCGCGCATTACGGATTTGGATTTCTGGCTCCGACCCCTGGAGCGCGCCGATATCGATTCCCAACACTTCAATGCGCTGGGCCTCATCGCGGGCGATGCCGGGCTCCACGCTGCAGTCGCGCAGTACCAACCAGGCCCGCACTTGCTGGTTACCTCGCTGAATGATGATCGGAATACGCCTCGGGGCCGGGCCCTGTGCTACTGCCGTGCCAATGCCGCCAGGGTGAACCGCGGCGGCACGAGCCGGTGTGTCCACGGCTGTTGCGTGGCGTAATTCGTGAACCGGGGCTCCTGGACCACGTGGCTGCCAGGACTGAGACTGTGCACCACACTTTCCGCAGAAGCGCGCACCCGGTCGAAGTGCTGCCCCGCAGCGTGGGCAGCTCAGGACCGCGCCGGGGGCAATACTCGCTTGCCCGTGTCGTTGCGCATGGACTGGCGCTGGCGGTTCGGATTCCCCGCCTTCCTTGATCTGGGGTATCCAGTCGAGAAATTTCGGCATCCACCAATTGCCCGAGCCGAGAAGTTTCATGCTCGCAGGGACCATGATGACGCGAATGATGGTGGAATCCAGGAACACCGCGACCGCGAGCCCTACGCCCAGCTCCTTCACAACAAGCGTACTGCCCAGCGCGAAGGATCCGAAGACAACGATCATGATGAGCCCCGCCGCGGTGATGATACCCGCGGTTCGTTCGAGGCCGATAGCGACACTGGATTCATTGTTTTTGGATTGAAAGTACAGCTCGCGCACGCGGCTGAGCAGGAAGACTTCATAGTCCGTACTCAGTCCGAAGAGGATGGAAAACAGAATGACCGGTGAGAACATGGACATTCGTGACTGATGCTCAAAGTCGAGGATGTTCTCACCGAAGCCATACTGAAATACCAGCACCAAGACGCCGTAACTTGCCAGGATGGAAGCCACGTTCATCAGAATGGCTTTCAGTGGCAGGATCAGTGAATGGAAGAAGAGCAGCAGCACCACGTATGTGACCACTAGCACCATGATCACAAGCTGGGGGAACTGGCTCAGGAGCTCATTCCGATAATCCAGGGTGAGCGCTGTATCACCGCTCACAAACACGCCAGAGCAAATTACGGGCTCACGCGAGCTGCATCGTTCGTCAAACGTTGGCGTGTTGAGCGCCCTGACGGATGGAATGAACTTGTCCCGAATGTCCTTCACGAGCGAGATGCTGTCTGCGCCGAGCTCGTCCTGTTTGGACATAACGACAAGCATGTGCGTGTCAGCGCTGCGGCGTGTGTTGACAATTCCCGTGAGCACGCGTTGTCCCCGCGGGTCGGACTCGTACTGCTCACGCGTGATGGATTTGAATTGCTGCTCGGAAATGTTCGGGACGAAGTTCTCTGCCAGCCCCACCAGAGAATCCACCCGAGCTACCCGATTATCCGCCTGGAGGGTCTTCACAAGCTGATAGACGCCTTCCAGTGTGGCAGGCTCAAATGCACCGTTCGGGGTGGGCGCGCGCACCAAGATGAGCGTTGGCGTGGCCTCTCCAGCGCCAAAGGCTGTCACAAGGGTCTCAAACGCCTGCCTGGTTTTGGACTCTGTTGGGAGGCTCTTTGCACTCCCAACGCCAATGGCGTTGATTTCCCGAGCCGGCCAGGCGAGGCCAATGAGGATAGCGAGCGTGAGCAGTAAGAAGGGCCACGGATTGCGCATGACCGTGAGAGCCCATCGATGCCAGATGCCCGTGTCCTCGGACTCGTTGGCTGGTTTCTTTTTGCTGGGTATGAGTCTGAGCGCGTTGATTCGAGTTCCAAATATTGCTAGCAGAGCGGGCAGCAGGGTGACGGCCGCGAACATTGATGTGCCGGCCACCAGAAGCATCCCAATAGCGATCGAGCGGATCAGCGCGAGCTTGTAGAGCAGGAGCACGGACAGCCCGAGCATGACCGTCAGAGCGGAGAACACAATGGAGCGTCCCGCGGTTGCCACGGTATTGGCGGTGGCCTGCCTGGGAGCAAAGCCGCGCTGCAGCTCCTCTCGATAGCGACTGACCATGAGCAGCGAGAAGTCAATGCCAAGGCCGAGGCCGATCATTGACGCCGTATTTTTGGCGAAGAGAGAAGTCTCCACGTTCTGTGCGATGACATAGATGCCGGCGAAGGCAATGGCAACCGAGAAGACACCCAGGATCAGCGGCAAACCCGCGGCCAGAATCGTGCCAAACACTAGGACTAGCAGGACGAGCGAGATGGGCAGACTGACGAGCTCAGCCTTCTCCAGGTCGTGGTCGCTCTCTTCAGCCAGGTCATGCGATTGAGCTGGAAACCCTAAGAGTTGAGCGCGGATACCGGCAGGCTGGTCCTTGATCCTCTCTCGAATATCAGGAGTGAGATCCTGGGCTTCCTGCTCGCTCACACCGTAGTTGAGAATGGCGTAGGTGGTTTTTCCATCCGCGGAGACGAAACGACGGCTGCCACTCGTGAGATAGGAGGATACCTCCTTGATCTGGGGCATTTCTCGAACGCGCTTCGAGGTGTTGTCCACCGCGTCTCGCAGGGTTGTGTTCGAGGGATCGTCTATCGAGAGGGTGTCGCTCGAGAAGATCAGTACCGCGGATGTGGCGGTGCGCTGACCAAACTCTTGAAATAGAATCTCGGTGCCGCGCCCCGAGTCGCTCTCGGGGACTTCGTAACCGCCGGTCACCAACACACTGCTCAGGTTGATGACCCCAGGAATGGACAGGCCGAGTGCCAGAATCCAGGCTCCAACCACGTACCACTTGAATCGGGCGATCCAGTCTCCGAGTTGGTAGAAGATTCCGTTCAACGTTCGTTCCTCCGGCCCTGGGAGCTCCCACTGGGGGGCGCGCACGTCACACCCAGGGTGGGGGCAATCTTAGCACTTGGAGGCCGTGTGAGATCCGGCGCGGATATAAGGCTTTTCATGGAGGCAGATGACAGCCTACTCGTGGTGACGATTAACAGAAATGGGCGGATGGAGCGATTAACGAAACCCGCGAATCTTCAGGGTGCTGAGGAGCTCTAGGTACCCATCGAGCAGATGGACGAGCGCTGGCAGCTCATCTGACAGACGCATGAGAAGCCGAATATCGGTATTTGACCCTCGGACCTCGTGCAATAGCTCCTCCAGGGCGCGATACTTGGCCTCACCACCAAATCCATCGAGGTGCGTGACGAAGGCGTCAACAGCATCCTTCAGCTCCGAATTGGCGTCATTTCGGACGGTGCGAGGTGGGATCTCGATGGAGTCCAGAAGCCGCGTGAGGGCTGAAAGATCCGAGATGAAGGGTCCAAGGTCCTCGCGGAGCCGTGTCAATTGTGCTCGCAGAGGGTCGGTATCATCTCTTCCGCCCTGAGCCGGCGAGTCATTGCGGGACGGTGGCCGCGGGCGCGGAGTCACCCTCGGTTCCGGGCGGGATGCGCTGCTGCTCGGCTCGTTGCTGGGCATGAGAACCGGCGCGCTTGCGATGTTTGCCTCAATCGCACGCTCAGGAGGCACGAGCGAAACGACCGCTGTTGCAAACGGCCCGGGCGCTTCGCCCGGATCAACAACGATCGTCATTGCCCCACGCGGCATGGGTGGAAGCGGTGCATCAAACCGAACAACAAAGCCAGCCGTTCCAACACGTATGACATCGCCATTGGAAAGGGGGCGTAATTCCGTAATTCTCACCCCATTGAGCCAGGTGCCGTTGACGCTTTCCAGGTCAAGGATCTCAAATCCGTTACCTGTGCGTCGAATGAGCGAGTGGACGCGTGAGATGTTTTGATCGAGCACCGTGATTTCGCAATCTGGCTGCCGTCCAATGCGGACCTCGGGGTGGTTGAGTGGGAACTCAAGACTTTCCACGGGGCCATCTAGACCGACGAGTCGTGCATGCACGGGATCAAACCCAGCGAAAGCATGACTGTCTCGACCCGATAATTTGGCCGAGACTTCATGGCGAGCGCCTCCACCCGGGCGTGGCGCTGGAGCGCCTGGATGCCCGACGGATGAGCGTGGCTGACCGCATTCCGAGCAGTAAAACTCGTCATCAGGAGCATCGAAACCGCAGTGTACGCACTTCATCATGTTGGACTCAGAACTAAATCTCGATAGGAGATAAGATTATAGTTGGAACCTAGAACCTCGTGAGGCTGCGGTCTCCGTCTCAGGCCGACACGTTGAGCTCGTTCCGATACATCGACGCTTACCAAGGGATCATTCATGAATCGTGACGCCACGTTTCGCGTTGTCGGTGTGTTCTCTCTCTGCTTCGGCATCGTGCTGCTCGCCCTGTGCTGGTGGTCATACACCATCACCCACCAGGCATTTGAGAGCATCCGCACGTTCTCCTCGCTGCTTGAGCAGCAGCGGATTCAGGCGGTTCGTGCAGTGGATGATGCCATGGGCCTGATCACAGGTGTGCCAGGTCTGGCCCTGTCAATTCCCGGTGTGACGGCAACGCCGCCACCGGCTACGACAGCTTCCACCCCGGCGACCGCCGGACGATCCATCCTGGGTGATCTGCAATCAATTATCGGTCTGACACCACCGAGCCCAGGGCAATCCGTCGTCCCCCCACTGATCTCCGACTTGGCCCCATCGGCGTTTACTCGCTCTCTCGGAGAGATCGAGTCGAAGATGCGCGAGTCTAGAGGTGTCTGGGAACGGATTGGAGCAGGGCCACTTGCCCCTGACCTCTTGAATCGGCTGGAGCTCGTGGTGAGTCTCCTGCTGTCCTGTTTAGCCATACTCAGCCTGGCAATGATCGCGCTGGGTATCTGGCTCGTCGCGGCACCACCTTCTCGACGGGTAGCGTAGGTCACTCTGCGTGCTCGCCAGCTCCGGCAGATCATGCCTATGTTCAGGCTGTAGCTCGAGATCGTGGTACGATTGGAGCTCGTGACTCGCGCATCGTTGGAGAACTGGTCAGACGCTGTTTACACGTGGTAGTAGGAAGAGCTCATAATGAATCCAGCCCGCCGCCTCGCCGTTGCCCTCTATTGTGGGGCTCTGCTCCTGTTCCCAGCTGGAGCTGCCGTGGCTCAGACTGCACAGGTATGCGGTCGTACCGCGAACGTGCCAACGATCAACCTCGGTGAACCGGGGGCCGCGGGTATTACCCGTGAGGAGAAGCTCGAGAGTCCTGGGGCAGAGCGGGCGTTTCAGTTTACTGTGAGCACCGCCAGTGCCGCCTTCGTTTACGTGGGCGACCAGTGGTATGACCTGGATCTCGCCGTTTGGTCGGTTCAAGAGAACCGCTCGCTGGCTTGCTGGGTCACCGTTGGGGCGAAGGCCGCGTCACAGCGGTCAGAACGCCGCGTCCTCCAGCTCGTTCGCCCCGATGAGCAGATCATTGAATCACTTCCGCCCGGGGACTACATTCTTCTTGCGGGGGCTGATCAGCAGTTTGTAGAGAACCCCGGAACTTTGCGCGGCTTCGATCCGAGCCGTGCGTTTACCATCCGCGTCGCTACCACCCCGCTGATCTGTGGTCTCAGCCCGGTGAATGTGCCCCATCCGAATTATCCGGAAGTGAAAATGCGGGCTGATGAGGCGCTCTATCAGGTCGCCATGAACTATCAACCTAATCCGCCAACGACAAGCTCACTCATGACGTTCAACGTGTCGGCGTCACCTCCGTACAATGACCTGTTCGATTTCCAGTGGTTTGTGAATGGCGCCCCCGTCCCAGGAGCGACCGATCTCACCTTTCAGATCCCCGCGACGCAGGTGGCCGGCCCAGGGAGGCCCGGTCAGGTCTCCGTTTCAGCCAGGGGTGCGCGGGTCTATCCAGATCCTGATCAGCCCCACGTTCCACTGGACGGTGGGACGCTGACAGTGGCGTGCCCGATCGTACTTCGCTAAGGATCGAGACGAGCAGGCGCGTCCGATTCTGAGCGCTTGGGTCCGAGGCAAGGGCTCCCGATGGAGCCCACCGGAACGACTGGGGCAGTTGACGCGCCGATGGCCATTCACCCAGTGGGACTGGCAGAGACGTCCAATACGGTTTAGTTAAGAATTAAGGGTGAAGAGTTAAGAGTGAGGAGGGACGGGGGCAGGGTGCAAATCACACTCGTCTGCACTGGCTGCATTCACTCATCACGTTTCACTCGTAATTGAACCGTATTGGGCAGAGACGCCCACTCCACCGGAAAGACTCCCGAGCCTCATGTGCCCAGTTCTACTGGCGCTCGCCGTCCGCTGAGCTCTGGGGACATTCAGAATTGGATCGGTGGGCCTCGCCGCTAACGCGGAGCCAGGATGGATCGAGTTGGCGCGGGAGCCGGTGCGTTGCTGCCGCCGCCCGAGGAGCCGCCTGAGGGAGCCCGCGCGGGAGCCTGGGTAGGATATACCGGGGCTGCCGGAACTGGGGTTGGTGGTACGGGTGTTGGGGTCCAGGTTTTTTGCAGCTCTACCTGGGAAGCCTCGAGCTTGCTCGAGGCATTCCCAAACTTCTCGTCGATCCTGGCAAGCTCCCCAAAATACTCGACGGCTGTAGCCCAGGCCCCGGTCCGATAAGCCTCATCCCCGGCGATCCAGAGCTCCACTTTCTTGAGCTCTCCACTGGCCAGCAAGTCATTCGGTCGCAGCTCCGTCGCGCGTTTGAAGGAGGTCCGTGCGCCGCCGAAATTATTGACGCCAATGGCCCGCTGACCAAGCTCTACAGATGCCGCGAAGAGCTTGCCCTGGGCGGCGGTGAGCTCAGACGACGGTTGGCTCTGATATCGCGTGAGATACGTTTCCAGGAGGTTTGCGGCGGCCGGAAGATCGCTATTCCACAAGCCCGCATCGAGGCGCGCGAGCGTCTCATTCCACTCGGCAACGGCTGGCGGAACAGTGGTGGCGGCCACACTGGAGGGTGTTGCCGGAACGGCTGTTGATGGCTTCGGAATCGCGAGTCCGAGTGTTGGTTGTCCGACCGCGGTGGCCGCGGCAACGGCCGGAGGAGTGGCGATTGCCGTTGGGTCTGCTCGGCTGGTTGAGGTATTTGTCCATGGGAATTGGATAACGCCCGACATAAGTACAGTAGCAGCCACGATCGCCCAGGAAACAAGTGCAATTGACCAGATCAGACGACGGTCCAGGCCACCAATGGCCGGCCGTTCGACGCTGGGAGTGCTGGCAACGGTGTCTTCTACTCCTACCGCGAGCCAGGGTTGCTCGGTCGTCGTCCGTGGTGCAGCCGGTGATGCCGCTGTCTCGAGTCGCGTGGTCTCAAGGAATGCCGGTGCTGCAAAGCTCATTGGGCTCGTGGACTCTTCGACGCTGGCTTCAAGTGCGTCAATGAGCTCTGAGCACGATGCGTAGCGGGCCGCCGGATCTTTGGACAGGACGCGGAGAATTACGGACTCGGTGGATTCACTGAGAGCCCCGTTGATCTCGTGCGGTGGTGGCGGAGGTTGAGAGACATGGGCTATTGCTGTCTCAACGAGCGTTGAGCCTGAGAAGGGTACCCTCCCGGTCAGTGCTTCATAGAGCACCACGCCCAAAGCATACTGATCAGAGGGGGCTTCGGCCGCCTTGCCCGACACTTGTTCCGGGCTAATGTAGGTTGGAGTGCCCAGGAGCGCGCCAGTCTGGGTCATCTGGGCACTTTCAGTGGTCAGCCGAGCGATGCCCACGTCAGCAATGACCGCTCGACCATCCGCGCTAAAGAGGATGTTGGATGGTTTGACGTCCCGATGGATGACATTGTTCCGGTGCAAATAATCGAGTGCCTCGGCAATTGGGCGCAGGAGTTTGACGGCGTGCCGTACCGGTAGCATCTGCTCCCGCTTCAGGAGATCCTGAAGTGTTCCACCCGGCATGTACTCCGTGACGAGGTAGAGGAAGCCTTGCTCCTCACCAAAGTCATGCACCTGTAGTACATTCGGGTGGCGAAGACGGCCGATGATTCGAGCCTCTCGTTGAAAGCGCTCGCGGCTGGCCTCATCCTGACGCTGTCCACCGAGCGACAACAATTTGACCGCGACATCACGTTCCAACGCGGGCTGATGGGCACGCCACACGAGCCCCATGCCTCCGCGCCCCACAATCTCCTGCAGGATCAGCGATCCGAAGCGCGAGCCAGGCTGAATGTCTGCAGCCGGTAGGCGTGCCTCGGGGAGAACAAGGAGATTGGGGTCTCCATAGAGCACGTACGAGGACCAGGCAAGCTCCTCACCTATGCGTGCGCGGACGGCCAGTCGGGCGCGTCGGAGCGACTCGCCGGCGGGCACGCCTTCAGCAATAAGGCGATAGAACTCGCCGGCCAGGAGGCGAGAGCCGGTGCTATACACGGACCAGAGGGGCCCCACCAGTGCACGCATGCGCGCGCTGGCCAGTGTGCTGGCAAGCGCGGCGGTTTGATTCCCGAGATACTCCAGTTGACTCTCACGCGGGGGACTGCCATTGATGAACATGAATGGCTCACCCTGAAGCGTGCGCTCAAGCTCCGCGACGGTCAAAACCTGGCCATCGGCAAGTACCAGACCGCGTTCGAGATCCGTGGCTGTACCGAGATTGATCTGTCCAATAAAGTGGATGATATGGAACGCATGCTCCATGAGGGCACGAACGACGACTGACTTGGTCGCCGACTCGCCCACAAGTACCGTGCATTCTATGGATCCATGGAGAACCTGCGAGATTGTCTCAATCTCGCGAGTTTGCTCGACGGGGTTATCCGTCGCACCGCCAATGAGTAGGGCTCCGATGGCCGCGTTTGAGCTCTCATCACGTCGACGCCGGCCTGAGACCACCAGGCGTCGACCCACCGCGTTGCTGAGGGCTAGGAACTCCCGACCGTCGTGAATGAGCTCCCACGGAAGTGAGGCGTCATCCGTTGCGAGAAAGAGAGGACCCGTGTAGCGCCGCAGCTCTTCCTGTACTTCTTCGGGTAATACGTACCGGTAAATGAGCCGACCCATCTGCTCGAGCTGGCCGGTCGCGCTGGGCGCCACCATGGTGGCGCCTGGAGGTGCGTTCAGAGCAAATGGTTGCTCGAGGCGAGCCGTCACATTGTCAAGCGCCCGACCGAGGAGTGCGAGGGAGTCGTCGTCCATAGTCTGGCTCCCGGTCCAGATCGTTGGACGCAGACCGCCACCAGCCGCGGGTACATCGAGCTCAAAATGGTACCCATCGACAGAACGGCGAATTGTGAGACTGCCCGCGCGTTCTCGCCCGGTCCAACCTCCGCTATCCGTGGTTCCAGCCATGTCCCTTCGTCCTTACCCCAGAGGTTCTATTGTGCCCGATTTGTATCGTTGAATCGACCGCTCTCAATGGGTCATGATCACACAATTAGCGGTAGGCCCCCACTCGACCCACCCGGATCTCAGAGTGAGCTTGATGGAGAGGCGACAGTTCTCATCAAGTCTCGTCAATTGAGAGCAGTCTCGATGGAGTTGGAACACGCGGAATGATCTTGAACTACCGATCCCTGCTCATCCGTGCAATGCTGGCGGTCGTCGCCGTGGTAGCGATGTCGTACGGTCCTTATTTCGCTCAGTCGGCGCCACTGGCCGATATTTGCCCAGAGCCAAATGATTCACCGGGCGCTGGCTGCTCGCTTCCCGCGCCCGACGCACGCGGTACGACGGTTCGCGGTCGCTTTGATTCAGACGGTGACGTGGATGCCTATCGATTCACGGTCCCGTCTCCGGGTGCTCTTGCACGTATTACACTCTCCGATCTCTGGACCGATGCGCGCATTCAACTTGCGGACGTGGGGCGCGGTGTCATGGTGACCGATGTTGATGTGCAGGGCCCCGCGGACGGCCAATTCCGGCCGCCCCGTGTCATTGTTCAGTGGCTGGAGCCGGGGAGCTATGCCGCGCTGGCGCACATTGTGGCCGGGGGATCACCGCCACCCTCGTATGACTACACGCTCCGAGTGGCACTCGGTCCACGACCTACCGGAGGGCCATCGTCTCTGTATCCTGAGTCCGCGCGTGGCTATCAGCTCACCCTAACCGTTGAGCCCGAGTTACCGCAGACGTTTTCGCTCATGACATTCACCGCGAACATTGAGCCGCCGTTCACGGACCTGTTTGATTTCACATGGACGATTGATGGCCAGACCATTGCTGAACAGGGCCCCGTGGTTCAGCTTCCTCGCCCGAGCGCTGGCTCTCACACGCTCACGGTGGTGGCACGCGGTGCACGGCTCTACCCTGATCCCAATAGCACGGAGCTGCCACCCACGCTCAGTACCGGTGGCGCGTTTGAGGTGCGGTAGCGCGCGAAGGAGCGGTGACTCGACTCCAGGCGGGGCTCCCAGTGGGCTCATAATTCGGTTCCCCGTCTCGGTGGTGGTGGAATGCCTTCGATGGCGGTCATCAGAATACTCCCCTGCTCCTGACCCCTGCCCCGATCTCCTGAACCTCGACCCCTGAACCCTTGCTCCTAACGCCCGCCGCCCTGTCGGGCAAGCTCCAGCGGCTGAACTTCGGACTCGAAGTAGTGATGAAATGCACGGGGAAGACGACGGTATTCACCATCGGGCAAGGTGGCCAGAGGGCGGGAGTTGTACGTGTTCCAGAAGAGAATGGTCTGTCCGCTCAGCGCGCCCGCTTGCGCGTCGGATCTCAGCGCCGCAAAGGTCTTGCCGCTATATGTTCCGTCCAGGTGAATCCCGTCGTGCTCGTTGAGGAAGTCAACGGCGTCCAGGCCTTCCTCAGTGAAGAGCGCATAGCCGGATCCAAGAAATCCGTGCTTGATTCGCGACGCCTGCCCGTAAGGGATCGTGGGAATCGAGCCGTCCAGCGAGCGGAGCATTTGATTCGTCTGTAGCTGTAATCGAGCGGCCATGGAGGCGTTGCCCCAGCGCTCCCCAACGACGTCAACTCCGATGACCCGTGTCTTGAGTCCGGCGAACTGAAATCCAATTGCGAGGCCGATGAAGGTGCCCATTGATCCAAACGGAACATAAACCAGATCCGGTTCGGGCATCTGGCCGGCCTCAATTTGCTCTTTCAGCTCAAGGGCGGCATTGACGTAGCCAATAGTGCCGCGCGGAGATGACCCACCCGCGGTCACGACAAAGGGGATTCTCCGACTGCTGATGGTGAGCTGCGCCAGTAACAGGACCGCCCGCGGCACGAGTCGCTTGAGGTCTGGAAATTCAAAGAGGCGTGCTCCGGCTAGGTAACTTGCCCCAACATTTCTGCGAACATAGCTGGCGTTGGGCTGCTCGAGGAGCATCAGGCTTGCGCCCAGGCCAAGCTCTTTTGCGTAGATCGCGGTTGCCAGAGCATGGTTCGATCCCGCGTAGCCAAACGTCACGACCTCGCGGGCACCCATGGCCTGTGCTTGAGCCAGAAGAAACTCAAGTCGACGCGGCTTGTTCCCACCATACTGTTCACCAGAACAGTCATCACGCTTGATGTACAGATTGATTCCAAGCGCAGCTCCGGCGGATTCCAACCGTTCAACCGGAGTCGGCAGCGTGCAAAACGACACGTACGGGAGCCTTTTCGCGAGCCGGGGAAAGGTCTTGAACAGTGGAATCATGCAGAAGCTTCCACGAGCTGGTCAGTTGTCCAACCTACTGGAAAGGCCTTGTTCATGACGCCTGACCCACTAGGATTCCGCACGGCGCGCGCTGGGGCTCCCGGGGTCTTTTCAAAGTCGAGTTGTCGGCGGGACGGCGTAGCACGGGGCCTTGTGCCCTGTGCCTGGGACGCCTGAGCCGCAGATCGCAGTCACGGGTTCGGGATCTCCAGGCACAGGGCACAAGGCCCCGTGCTACGTTGCGGACGACTCCGGGTAGGACAACGAAAAGACCCTGCTGGGGCTCCACCAGCCGTGGCTCCTTCGCCACGTACCTGGGCATGATCGCCGGTTGACGGGGCCGCCTGGAGCTAGATCGCCAGCTTCTCGTCAAGGGCCCGAATCCGCTGGCTGAGCACTCGGAGAAGAGCCAGCGACATCTCCGGATGTGAGCGCAGCTCCTTCTGAAAATCCCACTTACTGAGCAGCGCGCAGACGGTGTCATCCTGTGCTGTCACCGATGCTGAACGCGGAAAATCATCGACGAGCGACATCTCACCGAAGAAGCCGCCGGGGCCCATTTCGGCAAGAAGGATGGACTTCGCCCCATCCGCCTGTTGGCGCTCAACTCGAACCTGACCACTCAGGATGCAGTACAGGGCGATAGCGGTATCGTCCTGCTGAACAATGATGGCCCCAGCGCGATAGCTGCGCACCGAGGCCAACCCTGCGATGTAATTGAGATCGCGGCCATTGAGCGTCGTCAGGAAAGGGACGCGCTTGAGTGCCTGGGCGATTGTCTCGCGGTCCATTACGTTGAATGCTCCACTGTCACTCTAACGCGAACGTTTCGATAACCTCAAAGTCTTGACCAAACTTCATGTCAGGGCTGAGGGTTGGTATCTTGATCTGTGCCTCGGCGGCGCCTTGCGACGCGCGCATGACACGGAACTTGTCATAAGTCCCTGGCGCCACAAAGTGAATGACCGGGTGGGCCAGGCGACCCGACTCCCGTTTTGCCTCGTACTCAATGTTCTCCTGGCAGAGGCCCGTTTCCAGGCCGTGAAGAAATTTACGCTTTTGTTCATCGGCCATGCTGCCGCTTGATTCAACAAAGAATCGGTATCGAGGCGGATCACCCCAGAGAACATTGGCCGTGAAGTGGGAAATCTCCGCGCCACACTGGTTCAAGGCGTGCATCAGCGCGATGGTCACCTGTGACTCCGCAAGTTTCTCCCCGGTCACAGACGAGATGCCCTGTCCCTTGCGGACAAACTGAATCACGGGAGCGTTGTGATAGAAGTCCACAACGCGCACGAGATCATTAATGTTGTAGCGATAGAGACCCGCGGAGGTTGTGAGGAGGAGATAGTAGCGCTCATTTGACTCAAGCTGCTCTGCCGTGACCGCGCGGGGTGAACTGGAGTCCATTTCGGACTCCGGCACAAACTCGTAAAAGTGGCTGGTGACGTTTAGCACGCCCGCGGCGCCGGAGTTGACAATTGGAGTGGCGCAGCGTCCTTCGGTGGCCATGTAGCCAAGGTCTCGAATGGGTGTATCGCCATAGTAACGTGGGAGTTTTGCCAGGTACATCGGCATCGTTCCGCCCTTCCAGCAGGAAAGGACGGCCAGATCCGGCCAGGCCTCAATGGGCGTGAGCGCACCGCTACTGCTCACTATTGAGCGCAGCTCATCCGCCCGACGCGCATTGGCAGTAACGCGCCGCTCAAGCGCTTGCCGGACGTCCGGAGCCAACGGCCATCGATCCGTAATCCGGCCGCGTTGCACATCGTCAATGAGGTCATCGCGGTATTGATCAAGCTTTTCTGCCAGTTGAATGAGGCTGCTGGGGTTTGGCAGAAGCGAAATGGTGATCTTCTTCTCGAGTGCGACGCGCAGGCCGAGATAATACTTGGCCTCTGAGTCCTTCACCTTGGAGAGCTCATACGGCAGGGCGTAGTACCGCCGGATGACCTCGGGTTGCCGGCGCGCGACCAGCCCAGAGATCGCGCCATAGGGCAGGCCGCTCTCAACGACGCCTTCAGCATCGCTGCTGGTTGGCGTCATGAAATGTCCGTCACCAACTTGCGGGTAGTCTTCCAACAAGAAATAGTTGTGGATCTGCATTCCGTGAATGTACTCATCGAGGTAACTCGGAGTGACAGGAATAAACTTTGATTTACCGGTGGTGCCACTGGTGACCGCGAACATGATTGGATCGTCCGCGGTGAGAATGCGCTTTTCACCGCGTTTGACGCGTTCAATCAATGGGGCAATGTCGTCGTAACTCTGGATCGGAACCCGGTCCTGGTAATCGGCAACGGTTTTGAGCGTAGAAAAATCATGCTCTCGCCCGAACACCGTGTCCTTATTCCGCTGCGTAATCTCCAGCAGTTTCCGGAGCTGCGCTTCACCAGGAGCTCGGGTAGCCGCCGTGAATCGGTCAATGTGAGAAAATCGTCGCCACAACTGACCGGCGGTAACGGTTACTGATGCCACGGTGCCTCCTGTCTGCGCCGAGACCAATCTTGCGTCTCAATCTGACCCACTGAGTATTGAGCGGCGCAATGATGATGCTTATGAAAGACGGTCGCGTGCCACGATATACTGGGTCAGGTTCGGCTCGTTGATCTGTACCCCGAGGCCGGGCGAGGTTCGGACTCGGACTCGCCCCCCACGGCCTGGGCGAAATCGTCCAGCGGCATAATCCTGCTTGCGGAGTATATCGAATATGTCGGCCTCGCAATAGCGGAGGTTGGGAGTGGTTGCCGCGAAGTATCGCCCCGCCATTGTGAGTAACGGACCTTCACCAGGGTGAGGCCCGAGCTGGCAAAACATCCCGGCTTGCTGAGCCACCTGGGCCACCTCGCGAGCGGCCAGCAGCCCGCCGCATTTTGAGATCCGCACGTTGAACATGTCCACGGCGTGTGCCTCGGCGAGCCGGCGCGCATCGTCCAGCGTACACAGTGATTCATCAGCCATGACGGGAATCGCGACCGCGTCGGACACTGCCTTGAGACCGATGAAATCGTCCTTCGGAACAGGTTGCTCCACGGTACTGACTCGAAATTGGCTCATGGCTCGAATTACCGAGATAGCTTGCTCCGGGGTCCAACCGCAATTGGCGTCTACCCGTACGTCTGCATCGGGTCCCAGGGCGTAGCGCAAGATTCGCAGGTTAAGGAGATCTTCATCAAGTGATCGCCCCACTTTGAGTTTGATGCTCGTGACGCCGTACATGCGATGGAGAAGTGCTCCCAGGAGCATAAGCGGCGGCGGTAGAAACGGCAGAACGCCGCTGTAAACGATGGAATTGCGAACCGTGGGGCCGAGCAAGGTGAGAACACTGCTATTGAAAGCGCCTCCGAAGAGATCCAGGACGGCCAATTCCACCGCGCACTGGGCAGCACCGTGCAGATCAATCTCGTCCACTGAGCTCAGGGTGTCTGTGATGAAAGCGGGCGCCTGGCCGAAGTGCTCAATTGACCGCCCCAGGAAAAGTGGTCCCAGGGTGTCTCGTATGAATATTCGTGCGGATTCTGGCGTTTCACCGGTCACATAGTCACGCGGAACGCATTCGCCGAAGCCAACCTTGCCGTCGTTGGATTCTAGCCGCACAAATACGCTTCGGCTGGAGCTCCGTGACGCAAGGGCGTGCCCAAAATTGATGCGGAATGGAAATTGAGCTTCGAATACGTCGAGTTGCGTGATGCGCATAGTCATCTCAGTGCATCCGAGCGGCGCTCACGCCGGCTTCGGATGAGCTCCCATGCGCCTGCAACCAGCCGGTGAGGTCCCGCAGGTACTCCGCCTGGTCCTCCTCAAACTCGAGAATGTGCGCGAAGCTCGGGTAGATGTGCATGGTCTTGTCGGGAGCGGCTACGTGATCAAACCAGCTCCTGGTGCCCTCAACATTCACGATTGCGTCGCGTCCGCCTAAGAATAGGGCGGTTGGGCAAACGATCTGAGGCGGCGCTTGCTGTGCAAGGCGATCGATTCGAACAGTCTCGAGGTAGAAGCGAGCCGTCGCCGTTCGCAAACGCGCGGCATCGTTGGCGATAAACTCCCGGAAGTTAGAATTCTCGGTATATTGTTCGGGACTCAGTGGAATAGGAAACGGACGTCGAGGATCGGTAAGTAAGCTCTTTACGACACCCACGAGGTCGGCTCGCGGTAGCCCTACTTGCGTACGCAGGGCGGGTGCAATGAGCACGAGTCCATCAATCATGTGCGACGCTCGAGCGGCGCACACGGCGCCGGCTTTCGCTCCCCAGCAGCCGGCGATAAGGAATACGCGTCCGCCGGGATGCGCCTGGCGGGCCAACCGAACCATATGGTGAATGTCTCGCAGCAGGACCCGATGGTGCGAAAGGTGACCGGGCCGAAAATGGCGATTCAGACCTGAGCCGCGGCGATCGTGACCGTAAACGGTGATGCCAGATTCAGCCAGTCTGGTGGCGGCGCCGCCAAACCAGTAGCTGTGACCGGCGATGCCATGCAGATAGACGGCCGCATCCGCTGTCTGACGCGCCCCCCATCTCCGATAGCAGAGGCGCTGGCCATCAGATGCGACGGTCCATTGAAGACTACCTCCGCATTCCGCTAATTGCGTGTTGGGTGCGCTGAAAGCAGTCATAGTCGTTCAATCGTCCATAATGGCGCCGGGCAGCCCGGCACTGAGTTGAGCGTTGTACGCGGGAGTGTCGTGAGAATGTTGCTGTGGGATGGAGGCATAGCCGGTGGATCTGACAACTGCTCGAGATAACGATCTGCTTCGCGGCCTGACAACTGATCAGATTGAGCAAGTGTTTCCGCTATTAGAGCCCCGCACCTTTCAAGCCGGGGATGTGATTCTCCGCCAAGGCGATTCCGGTGACAGCCTGTACATCGTCGATACCGGACTTGTCGGGGTCATCCTAACACAGCCCGGTGGCGGATCTTCGACACTGGCCCAGCTTGGACCAGGCCAGATTTTCGGGGAAATGGCCATTCTCATGGGCAAGCCTCGAACCGCGGAAATTCGAGCGCTGACCAGCACCACAACGTATGGACTATCGGTCTCGAAGTTCTTTGCCATCGCCGGACAATTTCCAACTATCTTGCTCAACATTGGAAGGGTTCTCGCCACGCGGCTCAGTCTCACAACACGTGGGGAGGCGAAGCGGCAGCGTCGGGGATTTGTGGTGTGCGTCGGTGCACTATCTCCGACGATAGGAAGTCTGGTGGCGACGAATCTTGCAGCCGCCATTGCTCTGTCCGTGCGGAGTAGGACGCTGCTCGCGGATATTCCGTCAGCGCGTGCCGCGCCACTGGTCGGTCGAGAGTGGGCACCATCGCTAGCCGAGATCCGGGCGGGGGAAGAGACGCTCATGCATCTCAGCGAGATTCGAATCCCCTCGCTCGATCTGCACGTGGTCCAATTACCGACGGATGAGGAGGCCCAGGTGGAGTGGGCTACCGCTCGTTCCACGAACGACGGGCCGGTGTTTATCGCTCGGGCACTCAGTCGCCTGGGGCGGGTTGCTGAGTTTGTTGTGGTCAATCTTGTCGGTCAGCCTGGCCCACTGTTGGAGGCAATCCTGCCTCTGGCGGATCGAGTGTTCCTGTTAACTCCGGAGTCGGGTGTGCGCTCACTGGAGGTCGGCCGCCTCGTCAGCGCCTGTCATGCGGGTCTGCCACCTAACGCGTCTCTGGGGCTGCTGGTGTTCACCTCAGGCGGTGCATCCGGCACAGCCACGCAAGCGTGGGCACGGGACACGCTGGGTATCGCCGAGGTGCACAGCTTGCCGAGTCAGTCGGATCTGCTGCGTGAATCGGCGCAAGTGGGCGCGCCGACCGTGCTTTACAGGCCTGAGAGTGGCACCAGCAGCGGTGTGATGAAGCTGGCTCGGGATGTTGCCGGTCTGAGAGTTGGCCTGGCATTAGGCGGCGGCGCATCCAAGGGGATTGCCCATATCGGCGTCATTGCCGCGCTTCGGCGCCTGGGCGTGCCGATTGATGCGATCTCCGGCACCAGCGTAGGCTCCCTCGTGGGCGCCGGCGCCGCGCTTGGCATGCAGATGACCGACATTCAGGAGGCACTGGACCGGATGGTGGATGTGTGGAGTAGCTCGCTTCGCCCCGTCCTGCCGGGCTCGTCGTTGCTTTCCGCGGCCGGATTCAATCGGGTGCTCGAACAGCTCGCCGGCGATGTCAACATTGAAGAGCTTGCTATTCCGTTCGGGGCGGTGGCCGCGGACCTAAATACCGGGCGCCCGGTGTACATTCTGAGCGGGTCCATCGCGCGGGCCATGCGCTGTAGCGCGAGTCTCCCCGTGCTCTTTTCGCCCATCATTCATGGTGAATATGTCCTGGTAGATGGCGGCGTCACCACCCCTGTCCCAACGCACCTTGCCCGCGTCCTGGGTGCTGATATTGTGCTGGCTTCGGAGCTCTCGGGAACACAGGTTGATTCTTCACCGATTGACTTGACGGAGCCAGATCCAGCCTCTGCAAGCGCCAGTCCCCGCGTTCCGAACTTACTCCAGACCTACCTGCGCACCATCGATATCATGCGCGGTGGTCGTTCCGAGCATGATCTCATGTTGGCTGACGTCGTGTTTAGCCCACAATTACCGCACCTGGGCTGGAGCGATTTTCAGAAGGGGGGCGTTCTTGTGGAAGCCGGCGAGAAGGCCGTTGAAGACCGTTTGGAAGAGCTCCAAGCCGTGCTTCCGTGGCTCCGCTCGCGCTAAGCACGGGGGCTGGTCCCGCGCTGATTCGTCAGGCACAATGCTCCAAAGACATTCGTCAAATGCCCGCGGAACTGTGAGTCGGTCCAATGTGGAGAGCTGAATGCAATTTCGAGTTATCCTACCGGTTTGGCACAGCCCCATTCACCTCATGCCAGTGACTTGGCCCGCCATTCTCGAAGGACATCAAACATGATGAAGGCTCCTGTGTATGAACCGCGTTGCCATCCGGAGGTTTTGGCTGATAGCCGCCGTCCTGGGGCCATTCGAGGATGGCCCGGCTTGCCACTGGTTGCGCTCCTGGTCAGTCTGTACGTCCTGGGGATCCCATGCTTCGCAGGGCGAGTCTATGCCCAGCCTGAACCCCCGTGCGAGGATGAGCCGGGCGCTGATACGGCCCAAACAGCCTGCGACATCGATCCTGACCGACTTGTTCACTGGTATCTCGATGGCGAGGACGACCAGGATTTTTACGTTCTGACGGTACCAGACTTCAATACGCTCGTGGATGTTGAGCTGCGGGATACCAATGCGCCCTATCGCATCGTATTGTCTGATTGGAATGGGCGCGTTCTTGGCAATGGATCGGTCCGGAACGGCAAAGCACAGCTACAAGTGAAGACCACAATGCCGGGTATGTACTGGGTCAAGGTGGAATCGGAAACGGGCCAGTATGATCCGTCCATCCAATATCACCTGATCTATCACTTGACATTCCCCACCGGGCGATCACCGCGGATGCTGTATTGGGACGATTTCAAGGTGGCTGAAGCTTGCGATACATTCTGGGTTGGTTCCTGTCAGACCCAGGGCGTGTACTCGATTGCCCCCAATGTGGTTGGGGAGGGCATCGGGCGTACGCATGGCCCTGATGTGGCCGATCTCACCGTCACCCTGGATGCGCGCACCCGAGATTCCGAAGCTGGGCAATGGGATGATCCCAATGCCCGGTATGAAGTCATCGTGCGCAAGGTTGATAACCCACAGTCCGGCATATCAACCGCGTACTCTGTGGAAGTGAGGCCGGCGGATAACCGGCACGTTGGAATCTTCCTTGACTCCTGGAAGACTGATGGAGAGGGATCACTCACCCGGGTGCCACTCTTTTCTGGTAACGTGAGCGCCGTTGCCAACGCGGACGACGTGCAGCGCACGGCCGTGCGCGTAGAGGGAAACCAGATGTGGGTCAATATCAACGGTCAGGAAATCGCTCACCTCACCGGACTGACACATCTTGCGCCGGGGCGCTTCGGGTTTTTCGCCTACACCGGTGATAGCCCGGATTCAGATGGCGAGATCTATTTCGACAATCTTCTGGTTTCCACGTGGGCGCGGTGAATCACCGGCCAAGCCAACAGTTCGACCTCCGGCCGTGACTGTCAGTGCGGTGATGATGAGGATGATCGGTCATGCCAATCGCCCCGGGTGAAAACGTCGGACGCTACCGAATTCTGGAACAGCTTGGCCGGGGCGGCATGGCCACCGTTTATCGCGCCTACCAGCCGGATCTGGATCGCGGCGTGGCAATCAAGGTCATTGCCGAGATCTACGCTGATGATCCCACCTTTCAGCAGCGCTTTCGGACTGAGGCCGTGGCCGTTGCCCGGCTTCGCCATCAGAACATTTTGACGGTCTACGACTACGGCCAGCATGGATCCCAGGCGTATCTGGTGACTGAGCTGGTTGATGGAGGGACCCTCGCGGATTGGATCCACCATCGTTCCGGTGCACTCAGTCCATCGTCGCCTCCAACACCTGGCACGTCCACCGTCGATCAGGTTGACGCTCGCACAATTACCGTGGATGCGGCCGGCCAGGCGATCCACCCGCCCATTAGCGTGGGCGATACCGTGACGATTCTCGCGCCCATTGCCTCGGCCCTGGACTTTGCCCACGCTGAGGGGATTCTGCATCGCGATGTGAAGCCGGCAAACATCCTATTCCATCGTAACGGGACACCGGTGCTCTCCGATTTCGGCCTCGCCCAGATGATGAACTCGGAGAGTATCCAGCACCTCACGCGCACGGGCTGGTTTGCGGGATCACCGCTTTACGCATCACCGGAGCAGGCTGCCGGGCTACCGTCAGGGACGGCCACGGATCGATACGCGCTTGGCGTCATCATCTATGAGATGCTCACGGGGCGCGTGCCGTTCAGTGCGGAGACACCTATGGCGGTGTTGCTCGCCCACCTTCAGCGGCCGTTGCCGCTGCCGCGTTCACTTAATCCGGCCCTCTCGGAGGCCGTGGAGGCAGTGCTACTCAAGGCGCTGGCCAAGGAGCCGTCTGATCGGTACCCCACCGCGGTCGAGCTCATTGATGCACTGGCGGCGGCGGATGCGGCGCCAAGGGCTGACGTGGGCGCCACAACGTCGCTGATGCCCTCGCATGAGGCGTTGGATCGCACTTGGGCTCAGGAGCTTCCGGGTACGGGCACAGCGGTCACAGGTACGGCCAATTCAAGTGTCGAATCTACTCCAGCTGCGTCGGCCTCGAGTCGTAACTTCACGCCTCGAATCCTCGCCGGGGCCGTTGGCGTCCTGCTGTTCGGAGGTGTTGCGGTGGCCGTAGGAGGAGAAGGGCTCCGATCGTACTTCAGTGGCTCCTCCGGTTCACGCGTCACGCCAACGGTAGCCCCTACCGTGGCAGTCAGGGCCACGGATCCGCCAGTTGTTGCGATCGCGTCATCACCGGTGCCAGTTATCGCCAGTCCCGTCACGGAGGAGAGCGTGGCTACGGGGCCAACGGTGGCGCCCAGCCCCAACCCCGCGGATTTCGAGACATTTCTTAATCTAGGACTTGGATTCCTTGCACGCGGAAATCTTGCCCAGGCGGAAGTTGAGCTTCAGAAGGCCGCGGATCTTCGACCTAACGCCGCAGAGGTGACAACAGCGCGCACACAGCTTCGACGCGCTCAGCTTACCGAGCGGGCCAATGTCTTCTGGGAATCAGATCCATCGCAGGCGCAGGTGGCGCTGCGCGATCTGCTGGCCCTAGATCCGAACGACCAACAGGTGCGCGATAAGCTCTACGCCTCGCTGGTCTCTCAGGCGGATCGTGAGCTTACTGCTGGCGACACGGAAAAGGCGCGCGACACGCTGCTCTCCGCGCGCGAGGTGCAGCCTGATCGCGGCGAGGCGCAGATGCGTCTCAATGCTCTCACCCCCACGCCAACGCCTCCGCCGCCAACGATTGCTCCGACACCCGTCCCTCAGGCTCCGCAGGCGCCGGTTCAACGGGCGCCAGTACAGCCCGCGCCCGTGCAACCCGCACCTGTGCAGCCGGCGCCCGTCCAGCCAGCGCCCGCGCAACCGGCGCCCGCGCCGACTCGCCCGATTACCACTGAGCGTCCGATGTAAGCGCGGTGGAGCGGGGGATAGGTAAGTGGAGCTCGGCTTCTAGCTCGATTCTTCCGACCCATCCACCGCGCTCACATTCGCACGTCTGTACTAGCGGGGAGGCTCGCCTCGCGCGGCCCGAACCAGCTCCAATGCTGAACGGAGGGTCTCGGTCACGGCCTCAAGATCGGTCTCCAGAGCCTGGCCGGCGGTTTGCGGATCGGCTGCTGATCCTGCCCGCCAGCATGCCGCGAGTGAGCGGCGGGCGTGCGATTCAAACGTGACCGCACGCCGGGCAACACCTGCGAGATCCTCTTCACCTTGATGCGAAACCGCTAGCAATGGCAGCAGCTTCTCGATTGTCAACTGGATGCTCTTGCCCCGAGATACGAGGACTTGCGCCTGCTCGGAGAGCAGCGGCTGGCTCCCGTGCGAGGCGGAAGCCAACACTCCCGCGGGTGGAAGCTCACGCACCATGTCAGCCCGATTGCCTGGTAACGCGGCTTCCAAGGAGCGAGGTGAGGGAGTGACTGGTCTGTTTGGGCCCGCGGGTTCGATTGACTGCACCTCGAAGAGTGCCTGCCCGATCAGAACCAAATCGCCGTCGCCAATGATGGTCGCGTCCTGTATGTTGAGCCCGTTGACGATCGTGCCGGTGTGACTTCCGAGATCCTCAATAATGAAGTGAGTGCCATGTGGCGAGATTCGACAGTGCTCCCAGGCCACCTCGCTATCACTCAGGCGTATGGTGCAGGATGAAGCCTGCCCAATGGTAACGGGTGATTGATCAACAGCCACCGAAATTGGGACAGAAACACCTTCGCTAGCCACGAGTCTGATCGTCATTCGCGAGGCTCCCGCACAGCAGGAGTGATCATTGGAACGAGCCTGACTGTCCAGAGGTGGAGACGCGATTGGTTACGGCGCATTGAGACGACTGACTTTAAAGACGCATACGGGCTCGGATCGGCCCTTCACGTGAACAAGCCCAAGCTCTTCCGCCTCCACATACTCCTCGACGTGTCTATAGGTGGATTCGGCAAGCAGCACTTCACCGCCGCGAGCCTCGCTCTGTAAGCGTGACGCGAGGTTGACGACATCGCCAATAGCGGTGTAGTTCATGAGCTCTTGCGTCCCAATAGTTCCAACGATGGCCTCACCGGTGACCACGCCAATGCCGCAGGTGATGCGCGGCCCTCCGGCTGGTGCAAGCGAGCGGATACGGGACTGAATTTCCATTGCCACCTGGACCGCGGCGAGTGCATGCTGCTCTTGATCAAGCGGCGCATTGAAGAGCGCCAATACGCCATCACCGAGAAACTTGTCGAGGGTTCCACCGTGATTCAGGATGATGTCAGTGGTACACGCGAGGTAGGAGTTCAGGATTGACACGACCTCTTCCGGGGAGAACCGTTCAGAAATCGAGGTGAAGCCGCGCAAATCGGCAAAGAGAACGGTGATTTCACGACGGGCACCGCCCAGTTGCAGTGCCTGCCCCTGGTCTCCAAGATGCTCCATGATTGAAGGAGCCAGGAATCGACCGAAGGTCGATTTCACTCGTTCACGCTCAGTGGCGGCGGTCTGCCAGGCTTCCGCCAGGAGACGTTCCTGGGTGAGATCATCAATGACGAGCATGGAACCCACGGCATGCTTCTCCGAGTCCAGCACGGGGATGCCGCGCACACCGAGCTTGGCTTTACCTCGACCTGGGAGCTCCACGTCCATCTGCAAAACCTCGCTCTCAACCTCCTGGTCCTTGGCAACTTCCGCGGCAAGGGCGCTCAGAGTACCCCGGAGCGCGCGGGGCAGGAGGGTTGCGAGGGCTGCGCCACGTGATTCCTGCGCGGTGATCCCAAAAAGCTGCTCGGCGGCATGGTTTACGATTTGCACCCGACCGTCCGTATCGGTGGAGATAATCGCTGATGTAATGCTGCGCAAGACGTTTTCATGATTGACGCGCATGGCGGCCAGCTCATTCATCTGCGTCTGGACTCCCGCGTAGAGTCTCGCATGCTCCAGGGCCACCGCGGCGTGGTTGGCAAATGCACAGAGAAGATCAAGATCATCCTGTGAGAACATGTCGGCGCTGAGCTGGTTCTCCACGTAGACAATGCCAATACGCTTCGCCGCGCATTGAAGCGGCGCACACATGAGCGACCGTACATTGGCGATCTTGACACTATCAATCGTCCGATATGGCCCCTTGCTCTGCGCATCGCTCAGCAGGAGGGGCTTGCCACTTTCAAATACATCGTGCGCGATATGCCGACTAAACTGCGGGGCTTGCCCGGAGTCTGCCCGAATCTTCCGGCCTATGGAGAATCGGAGTTGGCCGGACTCTTCATCAAGCAGCATGATGTAACCCCGGCTCCCGCCAGTGAGCTGCACCACCGTTTCCATGACGGAATCGAGCGTTGCCTGAACATCCAGGCTACTCGAGATCATGTTGACAATGGATCGAAGTCCGGCTGACTTAGCGCGGGACGTTTCCGCCAGTTCGTCGGCCTGTGCAGGCCTTTCCCGCGATGCCGACGATTCGATTTCCGGGGGGACTACCGGCGGAGCTGGATCGGCTTTCGGTGCAACAACTCGGATCACCGCGACGGTGGTGTTGTCGGCCCCGCCGCGCGCATTCGCTTCATCAATCATTCGCCGCGTGGCGGATTCCACGGTACCCTGAACTGACATCTGCCTGATCTCATCATCGGTGAGGTAGCGGGTCAGGCCATCACTACACAGCACGATGGTGTCAGCCGGTTCAAGTTGGTAATCGAAGATGTCGGCTTCAACCGTGCGGCCGTTTCCGAGGGATCGTGAGAGCATGTGGCTCTGACGATGATTCCGGGCGGCCTCAGCGAGCATCCGTCCCTTGGCCACCTGTTCATTGACCCAGGTGTGGTCAATGGTGAGCTGGTTGATCGATTCCTTGCGCACGAGATAGGCCCGGCAATCACCCACGTTTGCGAGCCAGAGCTTGTCACCTAGAATCACCGCGCAGAGAGCGGTGGTTAAGACCGGGCGGTCCTGGCCTTGTTGCACGTAGGCTCGGCGGCGTTCCCAGAGAATCCGGTTGGCCTTCTGTATTCCCGTTCGGAGGCGCTCGCCCAGTTCTGTGCTGCCTAGCTCTTTAAATGAGCGAATGATTTCAGGGCCGGCGTGCTCGCTGGCTTCCTTACCCGTTCCGTACGATCCCACGCCATCAGCCACCACCCAGAGCCAGCAGGGCTCGGCTGATGTGGGTAAATCAGCCGGTGTCAATGCTCCATGCCAGTCTTCATTGACATCGTGAGTCCGGCCCGCATCAGTGTGGATACTACTCTGGATGTTCAGGATCGCTCGCATCGTATTCTCTTCTGTGCAACTTGGCCGGAGGGCGCGACTCTTTCATGAATTCGGATCAAGCGGCTCCAGGTTCAAGTCCGTTGTACTCCTCATTAACTATCCTACAACGTGCTGGGCCTCTCGGATGACATGGTAACGGGGCGACGCGCCAGTGCGCGTCCGAACGTGGCCGGTTTTCGCGCACTTCCGAGCTCATGAACGTAAATGCGCGGTCGTTCATGCGATCTTCACCCACTTGGTCAATTTCAGATAAAACAATAGAGCCAACTGCATTCATCCCCGGGGACGACAGGCTCCCGGGATCAGCGTGAGGGCTACGGCCTTTCTGCACAGGAGTCGGTGGGCGTTACGGCACGACCAGTCGATACGTACCAGAAGGTAGAGAGCGCGTGGAGATTCGAGATGCTGATCAGTCTGATAACGATGCATTGCAGGCGTTGCAATCGCGTTGTCCACAGGGCTCGTCGCTCGTTGTGACGACGGTCAACACGCCCGACTTCTTTGCTCGGATCAAGGCCTATCCCCAGTATCGGGTGCTGGTTGCAACCGACCAGGCGCGAATTGTTGGCTCCACCGCGGTTGGTATCCGGCCTGCCTGGCTGGGCGAGCAGCAATCTCGGGTCGGCTACGTGTGTCAGGTCTTTGTGGACCCTGCTGTCCGGCGACAGGGTATCGCTGGTGCGCTCATTTCCGCTGCCGGAGAGTACCTTGAAGATGAGTCTGTACCGCTGGCCTACACCCTCATTCTGGATGACAACTTCGCTTCGAGACGGACTTTTGAGCGACAGGGCTATCGGCACCATCGAGGCGTCTCCATGCGGGTGCTCGCCGTGCGAGGCAGTGTGACTATTGAGCCCAGGGGCAAAGTTCGATCGGCCCAGTCGGATGATCTTGCTGCTATTGCTGCGCTCCTCAACGAGACGTATCGGGGATGCGAGCTCGCCGAGCCGCACTCCGCGGAATCGCTGGAACAATTCTTTCAGCGCACACCCGCGATGGCCGTGGAGGACATCCGTGTGCTGGAGCGAGACGGCGCAATCGTCGCCTGCGTGGGTGTCCAGGATTGGAGTGGAGTCACGCAAATTACCGTTGAGTCTCTCGGCTTACGGCTGCGGGTCCTAGGCTGGCTGCTCACCACGACGCGGGTGCTTCCTCGATTCGTCCACCCCGGTGAAGTACTCAAGCAGCTCACGCTCATCCGAATCGGCTTTCGGTCCCGGGCCGATCTCGCCGTCCTGGTGCGTTCAATAAACAACGAGGCGTATCAGCGTGGCTTCAGCCAGGTGTGCTGCATTTCAGAATCGAGTGGAACGTTGCTGAAGAGCACACGTGGACTCATTGGTGTAGATAACACGATGCAGATTTATCTGAAAGATGTGCAGGCGGGTGGTATCGTCAGCGACGGCCCTTTGTATGTGGACGGGGTTGATCTTTAACCATGGAGAGCACCGGGTTGTCCCGTACAACCGTCAGTTCGAGGCCATTTACGCACGGTGGTACGGTACGGGTTTCCAACCAGGGGCACGAACGTTAGAATGAACAGTGACTGAGGCAATGCCGCCCAACCGGCGGAGGGAACATTCCGGATGACCGATATTGAGCAGCTTGGCCAATACCGAATCGAGGGAGTATTGGGTCGTGGTGGTATGGCCGTGGTCTACCGCGCCTACCACATTCCGCTACGCCGCAGTGTAGCTCTGAAAGTACTGGACAGTTTCCTCAGTCAGAGTGAGGAGTTCCAGCAGCGTTTTGAGCAAGAGGCACGGTTGGCTGCCGGCCTGGAACATCCAAACATCATACATATCTATGATCTCGGTACCGCCGATGATCGTCAGTTCATCGCCATGCGGCTCAATGACGGCTCAACGCTTGAGGACGTGCTGCGCGATACCGGTGCCCTGCCAGTGCCGCGGGTCTTAAACATTGTGGCCGCGGTTGCCGATGCGCTCTCTTATGCCCATGAGAATGGCGTGTATCACCGAGATGTGAAGCCATCAAACATTCTGTTGCGGTCCGATGATCGGCCGGTATTGAGTGACTTTGGTATCGCTCGGGCCGTTGAAGGGCTGCGCTTAACGGTTACCCAGCGCGTTGTTGGCACCCCGCGCTACATGTCGCCTGAGCAGGCCCTGGGACGCCCCGTGGACCACCGCTCCGATATCTATTCTCTCGGCGTGGTGATGTACGAGATGTTGGTGGGTACGCCACCGTTTGACTCGCCAAGCACACCGTCGCTGCTTTACATGCACGTTCACGAGGCCCCGCCACCGCTGGGTCAACGGCTCCCGCGTCTTTCAGCCGGGATCCGCGAGCTCGTGGACAAGTGTCTGGCCAAGGATCCGGATGATCGATTCCAGGACGCGAGCGAGATTGCCGAGAGCTGTCGGAGTCTCCTGGCTCTCGTCGGCGGTGAATCTAGCCGTCGGACCGGCTCAAATCCGCCATTGCCATCGCAGGGGCAGACAATCGCGATGCCGCGACCGAGCTCGCCCAGCCCCACGCCTTCACCCGCTCAGAATGTGCCCGCGCAGACCGGCTGGCCCCAGACGCCCGTGCCCGGATCACTGGAGAGTGCGACGGACCTTCAGGCCACGCGCCAACTGAGCTTTAATCCCGCGGAGCGCCCGCCGGTTGCTCCCGGGACGGCGTCTGTCCCTCCCTCCGCTCCACCCGTTACTCCCACGCCCGTGCCCACGCCCGCGCCTGCAGCAGCAGGCGGGAACGGAATGCGCTTACCCATCATTGCGGGCGCGGGTGTCGCGGCGCTCGTTGTCATTGGAATCATCGCCGCGGTGAGCGGTCGGTTCAGCGGTGGTGGCGTGACCGCCACGCCAACGGCCGTCTCGGCCGCTTCGACGAGCGTGACGGCTGGGCCTGCCGCGAAGGCGACGGCACCCGCGGTCACGCCCGGAGGCGTGGCTAAGTCGGCGGCATCTCCCGTGGCGACAGCATCGGGTGCTGTCGCCGGCGAGGATCCGAGCGCGCGGCTGGCTCAGGCCATGGCTGCGTTGGGGCGGCGTGATTACCAGGCTGCCCTGGATAACGCGAACGCTGGTCTACGTTCGGCCCCGAATGATCCGGGCTTGGCCAAAGCCGCGGTGAATGCTCATCTCGGGCTCGCGGAACCGCTCTGGGCGCGCAGTGCTCTTGATGAAGCCGTCCGCCATTACCTGGCCATATTGGAGCCGCCGTTGCGGTCTGCCGCGAGCCGCAACGAAGTTCGGGAGGCAGAGGTAGCCACGGCGTATATCTTTGCCGCGGCTGCAGAGCCCTTAGATCCGGTACTCGCAATCTCACAATTCGCGAAGGGGTATAGGATCGATCCCGCATTTCGAGATATTCGCCAGCGCTACTACGATGCTACGCTCAGACGCGGAACGGCACTCGTGGCCCAGGGGGACCATCAAGGAGCTCGCACCATGCTCAATACGGCCAAGAGCATCTTTCCAGATCGCCCGGAGGCGGACCGGGCTCTCCAGACGCTGCCCGCGCAGTAATGTATCGATGGGAGTTGTACGCCCGTGATAGATCATCTTCAACCACTTAGCAAGCGCATTTGTCGCCCGGGCACGCCGGGCTTCCGCACCATAGTCCGCGGTGTGCTTGCGCTCACCATCTCAATGGTTCTGGCTGCCGGTGGACTCATGGTTCATCGTCAGGCTGAAGCTCAAACGCCGCCGGCGATCCAGAGCACACTAGTAGCGACGCAGGGGCTCAGCGGAGTGCCGGCCGGCCGGCGCTGGGTTGCTCGGTATGAACATCAGCTCAACAGCGAGCATCAACACGCGGGCGGCTTTATGTACGTCCCCCGCGGCTCGGTTCGTTTGCTCATGGAAGGCGAGGATACCGCTTTCACTGAAGGCCAGGGAATCTGGATTCCAGAGAGCACTCCCCATACGCACAAAATCGATACTGATGGCCAGGTTTGGACCTTCACCCTGGAGACAGCGGCCGAACTGGCCGCTGCACCGGTGACATTCAACTCCGATGAGATCAAAACCGTGAATCCGATTCCCCACCTGGCGCGTCTCTCGGCTGATACTTTTCCTCCAGGAGCGTCGACCCCTCCGCATCGCCACTATGGTCCTGAGTTCGTGCTCATTCGCGAGGGGCAATATGAGCTTACGTCTCGTGGCTCCGCTCGCCCCTATGCCTCCGGTCAGGGCTATACCATGGAGCCCACCGTGCCGCATCTCCTGCGAAACGCTTCCGATGGCAGCTCCCGACTCTTCAATGTTTCACTCGTCCCGCTCTCCCGTCAGGGCGGGGAAGCCGTCGCCCGCGAAGCCCTCGGCCAGTAGACCGAGCGTGTCGGGAGCGGCGGGCCGGAGGCTCGCAGCTCCCGACACGCTCCAGCATGGCCCGTCGACGGGTTGGTTAAGGTGGAGGCCAGACGCTGCTAAGCGCGCGGAACCCGCTTGATGAACTGGTGCACGGACATCAAGCGCACCTCTGGTATATCCACCCGGATCTGATCACCAGTCAGGCGGCGCGGTCCATCTATGGTCAGGTCCTGAGCTCTGACGAGGTTGCGCGGAATCGTCGCTTTGTATTTCCGCAGGGGCGTCACGAGCATCTCTTGACGCGTGCGCTGGTGCGCGGCGTGCTCTCAACATACCAGCCGTCAATTCCGCCGCAATCCTGGCGTTTTAGCGTCAATGAATTTGGTCGACCGGAAGTTGCCGGGCCGGTCTGTACACCCCGGCTACGTTTTAACGTTTCACACACCAGCGGACTCATCGTCTGCCTCGTAACCGTGGAGCGAGACGTGGGTATCGACGTTGAGAACACCACCCGCGCCACGATCGGTGGGCCGAGGATTGCCGACCACTACTTTTCGCCCAATGAAGCTGGGGCGCTTCGGTCACTTCCGGAGGCGGCTCAGCACGACCGCTTCTTCGACTATTGGACGTTGAAAGAGGCATACATCAAGGCGCGTGGGCTCGGGCTGCAGCTTCCGTTGGGCCAGTTCTCATTTTTCTCGACAACCGGTGAGTGCTGGTCCGGGTATCCCGAGGGGGAGTCGCCAATCCGCATTTCCTTCGGTCCAGAAATTCACGACAATCCGGAGCGTTGGCAGTTTGAATTGCGGCATCAGACCCCGCTTCATCGCCTGGCAATCGCGATCGGACGCACCCCAGGTGAGCCTGATCTAAGGGTGATGACCTACTCTGGGCTTCCACCACTGCGCCCGAAAACGGTGCCGCCCGCTTTCTGAGTGCGGACTGGCTGAGCGGGGGCCCAGAACCGCGGAAACGGTGCGCCGTACTCTAAAGATCGGGCATGCACACGTTTCGGTGGCAACCTAGTACCATTTGGCGGATGCAGCTTGGGGAGTTCTGGGGTGGTGTCGGGAATCTTGCCCGATAGTCCGGCCCTATCGAACCGGATACTGTCTGGCAAGAGATC
>JBJXFJ010000298.1:0-6543 GCA_046154735.1 Chloroflexota bacterium
TCATTCTCAATGTGCACTGGCCGCCCAATCAGCCCTCGCCGCGGCGGTTCTATGCCATCGGTCAGGCTGCGCGCCGAGCGGTGGAACAGTGGCCGGCGGATCTCAGCGTGGCCGTCATTGCCACCGGTGGTCTGAGTGTGGGCCGACTCGATGAGGCACTGGACCGTCAGCTCCTGACCGCGCTTCAGAACCACGATCTCGATGCACTGGCCTCGCTTCCAGCCGGTTGGCGCCAGCGCTCCACCGGTGAGGTGCACGCCTGGATGGCGGCGGCTGGTGCCGCGGAGCATTTGGCGATGGACCTGGTGGACTATATCCCCGGCTATCGGACGCCCGCCGGCACCGGTTGCGGGCTGGCGTTTGCGCTCTGGAATGAGCGATAGAGCATGCCATCGCCAGGAAGTGAACTGAAGCACGAGAGGACACGTCATGCTGAGTCACCGTGACAATGAGATCCTATGCCGCGTGGGCGCTGCCACACCCATGGGCCTGTTCCTGCGTCGATTCTGGACGCCTGTGCTGCTCTCATCGGAGCTCGCTGAACCAGATGGGGAGCCGCGCGAGATTACCGTTCTGGGTGAAGATCTGCTGGCCTTCCGAGATACCCAGGGGCAAGTTGGCTTGATGCAGCCGCTCTGCCCGCACCGGCAGGCGCCCCTTGTCTATGGGCGGAATGAAGAAGGCGGACTCCGCTGCATCTACCACGGTTGGAAGTTCAGTGCGAGCGGTGAGTGCGTGGACATGCCCAATGAGCCGAGCGACTCGGACTTCAAGCAGAAGGTGCGTGCGGTCCATTATCCCGTCCGAGAATGGGCCGGGATCATCTGGGCTTACCTGGGCCCACGCAACCTGGAGCCGGAGCTGCCGGCGCTGGAATGGGCGCGTGTGCCGGCGGAGCAGCGCAACGTGGTGAAGTATCGCCAGGAGTGCAACTTCGTCCAGGCCATCGAAGGCGATATCGACTCCAGTCACATCGGGTTCTTGCATATGGATCTGGGCGCGCTCCGTAACCCCAGTACCCCAGAGCAGCGGTATCGCGCCAACGACATGGCGCCGCGTTGGGTCATTCAGCCCCGGGAGTACGGCCTCATGCTGGCGGCTTGCCGCAATGCGGAGGAGGACACCCACTACTGGCGTACGAATCAGTGGCTGATGCCGTACTACACCATGATCGCCACGGATCTTCAGCAGCGCCGTGGTCACGGCCACATCTGGGTCCCCATTGACGATACGCGCACTCAGGTTTGGTGTGTCATCTGGGCTCCCCATGAAGCGTTGACCGAGCAGGAGAAGTTCCAGATCCTGGGTGGTCCTAGTCCCCATATTGCCACGCTGGATCCGGCAACCGGCGGATTGCGCGCGAACAAGCAGAACCACTTTTTCCAGGACCGCGAGGCGCAGCGCACCAAAAGCTTCACCGGGATCCTCGGTGTGCGTGAGCAGGATACCGCGGTGGTGGAGGGGATGGGTGATATCGTTGATCGCACCCGTGAGCACCTGGGCACCAGCGATATGGCCATCATTGGCATGCGCCGCATGCTGATCAATGGTGCCCGGGCATTGGAGGGCGGCGAGGAGCCCTACGCCGCGACCCATGCGGACGTGTATCGCGTGCGTGCCTGGTCGGAGATTCTCCAGCGAGGCCCAGATGCTGAGCTCCTCCGCCTACCTCGAGTGAAAGAGCTCACAGAAACCATGGTGGACTAGCCCGCCGGCAGGCCGGATACAACTCTCCAAAGAACAGGAGCTTTCTGATGACGTGGTCACTCTCACGACGACACTTTATCCGCACCCTCGCCGTGGCCGGCGCTGCAATTCCGGCCGGCCTTGCCAGCGCCTGTGCCCCGGCCGCACCAGCGGTCTCCACAGCCGCACCGGCCGCCACGGCGGGCGCGCCCGCTGCTCCTAAGGCGCCCGCTGGCGCGCCCACTGTGGCCGCACCCGTGGCGAAGTCGCCCTCCCAGCCCAGTGTGCAGCGCGCGGTCCTCGCCCTGGCTTCGCCCAACATTGAGAGTAATAAACCCAGTGACATCGGCCAGCCAGAAGGCTGGCAGCTCCGCCCCATGTATGAGTATCTCACTGGTGTTTCGCCAGAAGGTGAGGAGAATATTCCTCAGCTTGCTACAAGCTGGTCTATCGAGCCAGATGGCAAGTCGTACCGCTTCCAGCTTCGCAAGGGCGTGCAGTTTCACCGGGGTAAGGGCGAATTCACGGCAAAGGATGTCATCTATAGCTGGAAGCACATCTCCGCGCCCGATTCGCTGCATCGCCAGGCGCCGTATTTCCGCACGGCCATTGAGGATATTGAAGCGGTGACGGACTACGAAGTTGTGTTTAAGATGGCACGGCCCGATCCGGCGTTTCTGACCGCCCTGGGCGAGGCGGAGTGGGGCTTTGAGATTCTGAGTAAGGTGGATGGCGAATCCCGAGCGCAGTGGCCTGGACTCACGGAGGAGGCCGTGGCCGGCACCGGGCCGTATCAGTATAAGGAGCGGGCGCAGGGGCAGTACATTCGCTTTGAGCGCGTGCCCTACCAGCACTGGCGGGTGCAGCCTGATTTCCCTGAGTTTGAGTATCGAATGGTGCGCGAGCCTTCCACCCGGAGCGCTTCATTGCAAGCCCGCGAGATCCATCTCGCGGCGCTCCCTCCAGAGCTGGTGCCGCAGGCTGAGCAGTTTGGCTCCAAGACCATCGTTGGCCGTGCGCCCGGCTTGCATGCTTTCATGGCGTTCTATGGCGTCTGGGCTAACAGGAGCATCTTCAATGAGGAGATCCTCAACGCGGACCCAGCGCAGCTGTTTGTGTTTCCCAATACGCCCATTGCCGACGTGCGAGTGCGGCGGGCGCTGAATAAAGCGGTCAATCGTGATGAGTTGAACAAGGCCTATGTGCGCGGTAAGGCGGACCCACTCTATCTCACCTTCTTTCACCCCAATCGCCCGGGTTGGAACCCGGCCTGGCAACAGAAGTTTCAGGATGAGTATGGGTATGATCCTGCCGTGGCAAAGGCGCTACTAGCCGAGGCCGGTTATGGTCCAGGGAAGCCGCTCCGCCACGTCATTATCCTGCGGCCAAACTCATTCTTCACCGCCGTGCTGGACATGGCCGAGGCCATTGCCGGTTACTGGCGCGCCATTGGTGTAGAGGTGGACCTGGTCCAGATGGACGGCCAGCAGATTGAGCTCAAGACGCGCAAGCTCGAGTGGGACAATCATTCCGTCATCATTGTGAGCAGCGTCCGCCAACTTTTGGGCTTTGGAGTCTACAACGCGGCCAGCACCATCGGCGCCCGGGCGGGTCTGGAGCTGCCGGAAACAGATGAAGTGTATGAGAAGCAGATCCGAGTGACGCTGGACACCAAGAAATACGACGACCTCTGGCGCCAGCTTGGCGATATGGCCTTTGAGCGCCATATGAACATTCCTCTATTCTGGATCCCGGCTGAGGTGTCCGCGGATCCAAGAGTGGTCGCCGACTATCGGTTCCCCGGCAACATCAGCGGAACGTACACGCATCCGGAGTACATTAAGTCGGTGTAACGACGTGGTAAACGGATTGAAGTTCCGAACGTTCGGATTCGACGCGATGGAACGCGTGGGTCAACTGCGGGCTTCCCGGTAGCGCGGCGGTCTCGTGCCCCGCGCCCGAGGATTCACCAGAGACGTGCATTCGCCTGAGTTTTGGGCATCCTCGGGCGCGGGGCACGAGACCGCCGCGCTACCGTGAGACAACCCTCGCCCGGCTGATGCACCGGTCAGGAGGCACATTTGCCGTGGTAGCGTTAGGGTGCGCAATGACGCCCCATACGGGCACATCCGCCTCCTCCAAACTCCGGTGCATAATCCGGTTTAACTCAAGCCCGTGATCTGGCCGTCCTCATCCACGTCAATGCCGTAGACCGCCGCGGCTTTTGGCAAACCGGGCATAGTCAGAATATCGCCGCAGAGCGCGGTGACGTAGCCGGCGCCGGTGTAGGGCCGCAGCTCATGAACGGTGAGCGTGAAGCCGGCAGGTCGGCCAAGCACTTTCGGGTTGTCAGACAGTGAAAGTGGAGTCTTGGCCATGCAGACTGGGAGGTGACCTAGTCCTTGATCGGTCAGCACCCTCAATTGCCGAGTCGCGCGCGGGGAAAAGCTCACCTCGGCAGCACCGTACACGGTTGTGGCAATGGCTTGGATCTTTTCTTGAAGCGGTGCCTCAGGTGCGGCCACAAGCTTGATCGTGGGTGGTTCGCCGTCGAATGCTGCCAGGACCGCGCGGGCAAGGCCCTCGGCGCCCTCGCCGCCCATCGCCCAGGCGCTGCTCACCTGGGCATCGGTGGCGCCGGCGTCCAGTGCTAGCTCGCGCGTGAGCTCCAGCTCCGCGTCGGTGTCACCGGTAAATCGGTTCACTGCTACTACCACGGGCAGCCCAAATCGCCTGATGTTTTCAATGTGCTGGCGCAGATTGGGGAAACCTGCTCGCACTGCCTCGAGTGGGTCAGCTATCCCTCCACCGGAGTGGTATTTCAGCGCGCGTACCGTGGACACGAGCACGGCCGCGTCCGGGTACCGGCCAAGCACGGGCGCCTTGATATGCATCATCTTTTCAAAGCCCAGATCCGAGCCAAAGCCAGATTCGGTGACCACGCAATCGGCAAGCTTGAGCGCCAGCAGATCGGCAATGACACTGGAGTTCCCATAGGAAATGTTGGCAAATGGACCTGAATGCACAAAGGCGGGTGTGTGCTCGCTCGTCTGCAAGAGATTGGGGTTGATTGCATCGCGCAGCAGCGCGGTGAGCGCGCCGGCGATGCCAATGTCTGCCACCGTGACCGGCTGCCCATTCATCGCGGAGCCCACCGTGATGGCACCAATCCGCTGTTTTAGCTCAGCCAGGTCGCGCGATAAGCCCAGGACCGACATGATCTCCGATGTGGCCGTGATATCGAAGCGCGTTTCACGGGGCTGGCCATTCAGGCGCCCACCCAGGCCGGTGGTAATGTGGCGAAGCGCCCGGTCATTGATATCCAGAACCCGGGGCCAGGTGATGGCCAGCGGATCCAGCCCATGCGGATTGTCCTGCACGAGCTGACTGTCGATCACCGCGGAGAGCAGATTGTGCGCCGCGGTGATGGCGTGAAAATCACCGGTCAGGTGCAGATTCATCAACTCACTTGGAATAACCTCCGCGCGACCACTGCCGGAAGCGCCGCCCTTGAGCCCAAAGACGGGACCCAGCGAAGGCTGTCGGAGTGTGGCTGCTGTGCGCGTGCCAATTCGATTGAGCGCCATGGTCAGGCCAATGGTGGTCAGCGTCTTGCCCTCTCCGGGAGGTGTGGGCGTCATCCCGGTCACCACCACGAAGCGCCCTTCAGGTTGGAGCACAAGGCGCTTGCGAAGCGCGGTGGCATCCAGCTTCGCCGCAAACTGACCGTATGGCAGAATCTCAGAATCGCGGACGTCGAGATGACGGGCAATCTCGTTAATCGGCCGTGGCTCGCTACGGCGGGTGTCACTGGTCATGGGTGTCACTCCTCACAGTCGCAAATCGGTGCCCGGGGCGGGTGCATTCATACCACGTTGGCGGCCAGGCTCGGCTCCCATGGGCAGGGAAGGATCTATGCTATACGAGCAGACGGCAAGCCCGCGGTGCTGACCCAGACATTGGAACTGGCATAGTATCCCGCGCAACCCCGTAATTTTAGTGCCACTGTGAGGGTGCACGATGACAGGCAAGCTCACCCAGGGCTCAGTGCTCCCGCACATCGAGCTCAGGCTGATAGACGGCCAGACGCTGACTCTACCGGCAGGTCGCCCGCCGGGATATCTGGTGCTCATGTTTTATCGCGGCCACTGGTGCACGCAATGTCGGCGGCACCTCTCGCAATATCAAGAGCATTTGGAGGAGCTTCGCTCGCTGGATGTTACGGTGGTGGCCGCGTCCGTGGATTCACGGGAGCTGACCCGGCAGCTTGCTGAATCGGCCGGCTACACGTTCCCCATGGCATACGGCGTGACGCGGGATGACGTGTCCGCGTTTGACCCCTGGTGGGGTGATGATGAGCACGGTCAATACATTCAGCCCACCGAGATGCTGGTGTTACGAGACGGGACGATTCACTCCTCCATGTACGGTTCTGGCTCGCTCGGTCGCATGCCCGTGGAGGGCGTCCTCTTCGCCGTGCGCCAGCGCGAGGAGCGGCGCGCTGCGGCCGCGTCGTAGTGAGCCTTGGACGCGGCGATCGTCGTCTCAGGTTACGAAACATCAGCTTTCAGGATCGAACGGTGAGTGTCATGGTGCCCATTAGCCCGGTGCTCGTGGGCTGGAGTGCCAGCGTTGACTGGGCACCGCCATCGCGGTAGCGAAGTTGCCCTGAGTTTGGTGCGTACCTGATATAGGGGGACAAGGTCCCTCTACGGGAGTCCATCATGGAAATGCGGGTACGGCGGAGCTTCACGGGCGCCTTCTAGTGGGAAACCGTGGAGTTGGTGCGCAGCTCTGATACATCCATCGCCCAGATCGGCCGCGATCTCGGTCTCACGGAATTGGCCGCACGAGATC
>JBJXFJ010000303.1:0-7365 GCA_046154735.1 Chloroflexota bacterium
ACCTCCACACTGGTGAGAGCAGCCAGGCCCGCCGCGGTGTGGCGCGGCAGCTCGCGGGCGATGATCAGTCGCCACCTGGCTCCCTAAGGGTAACGAAGAATGCCGCCACCCTGCAGGACGAAGTGTACAGACTAAGTTCAAGTCTAACCAGTGGAAATGCTGTACCGTGAAACCGTCCACCGGTGTCGTTCTGAGAGTGATTTATGTCAACACAGCCAGTTTAGAGCCCTGTGCCTGAGACTTTTAATCGAAGGGTTCCGGGTTCGAGTCCCGGGCGGTTCACCAAAGCCTATTCACTTCTGGAAGTGTTGTGACGCCCCCCTTCTGCCGCGGTCACTTCCCGACGAATGAGCCGAGATCCGAATGAAAACGAATCCGGGTGCAAACCCACGCCTTGACACGGATCTATCCTGTGCCTAATCATCTGGCGATTTCTGGCTACGAAGAACTTTCAGGACACACTAATCCTCGAGTAAACAGTCTTCGCCAGAATGACGCAAACACGTTATCGCAACGGCGCGAAATGGGAATGCGCTCGCTATTGATCGAGAAGAGTTAGTGCAGGAGATGAGTCGTTGGATACGTTGCGTGACGGACTTAATCTTAATTCAGGGGATGTGAATCTGGTGATTCATCAATCTCCACCAGTTAGCGTGCATTCATCGAAGTCCACCCGACGCCGTTTTGTGAAGGGCACAATCGCGGCAGTTGTGGGTATTGAAGCGGCTGCGTATATGAAGCCGTCAATGCAAGCGTTTGGCGTCCCAGCAGTGCATGCACAGCTCTCAGGGCACGGCGGCATGGGCTGCGGGCAACCAGCCGACCTCTGCATGACGGATTCGGACTGCTGCTCCGGGCTCTCCTGCGTCGACGACGCCAACGCTGGGCAACGCATCTGTGTCCTCATCTCAGGCTAGCCACTGCCCGTTCATGCCCTGCTTTCGCGTATTGGTCCAAGCTCGGTGCTAACCGTCAACCAGACTACAATTCTTGTTCCAACTGACGGAATTGCAACCTATGAGCTTGATGATGACCTGGTACTCTACGATCCGGTAACTGGTAAGGGTCAGCTTCTCAATCAATCCGCGGCACACATTTGGGCGCTGTGTGACGGTCGACGAGGGATGAGCTCGGTTGCCCAAGTCCTCGCTGATGATTATGGGATCGACTACGCGCGGGCGCTTCATGATGTCCAGGAACTGCTCGAGGACCTGCAGGACCTGGGCTTCCTCATTTCTTTGTCAACCGGGACTGGCGCAGTGGAGCAGGCGGCCAGACTGAAGTTGCCGTATCGTGAAAGTCGACTGAAGCGTGATGGACTGTCCGGCGGAACCGTTGCCCCAGACTTCAGGTTGCCCGATCTGAATGGCGTGAATCACTCATTGGCCGAGCTCCGGGGCGCGCCTGTTCTGCTCGTCTTTTCTGATCCCGCCTGCGGCCCGTGTCAGATCCTGACCCCAGACCTCGCCCGACTCAGTCAAGAGCGAGCGGGAGAACTTTCGATCCTGATGATCAGCCGCGGCGACGTGGAGGCAAATCGAGCAAAGGTGCTTGAGCATGACATCCGCTTCCCAGTTCTGCTTCAGAAGAGTTGGGAAATTTCGAAAGCTTACGCCATCTTCGCTACACCCGTCGCATACTTGATCGACGGGACCGGGATCATCAGTCACGATGTCGCGGTTGGGCGACAGGGAATACTCGAGCTCATCGAGCACCATCATTCCCTATCGTTCGCGCAGGATGGCTAGAGCCGTCAATGTCACTCTGGCCTCTTAGGCGGCGCTGGATAGCCCAAGCATGGCCCGAGCGATCGAGCGTAACCCGACCCGGACGCAATCATGATACGTGGAGTAGAGCGCATGTTCGAGGAAGCGACGCTCCTCTGGGCTCCATTCTGGACGCCATGATTCGTCGAGCTCGATGAGACGATGGAGGCGATCCAGGAACAGGCACTGGAGCTGATGCCGCCCGATATCGGCACGCCAGGGGTACGTGTACTCTTGATTGATTCGCATGACGTTTCACTCACAATAATCGACCGAGCGGCCCGTTTTCGCCAGAGCTGGCACCAGCGCGATAGCGCGGACTCAGATCTCAAGGTAGAAGTGGCAGAATGGCGTCCCGGAGCGCCTCGCTCACCACGGCGTTACCGGCCACGGTCCAGTGTCCGTCTTGGCGGAAATACATACGCTCACCACTCGCGGCCGCCGTTCGCAGAGCCGGCCCCGGGTCAAGCCAGATAGCCGGCACCTCGTGCCGACGCCGCTCGAGGACGCGGCTGAGTTGAAACCGTTCATAGTTGCCGGGTTGAAGCTTATTTGCCCGAATACGCTCTTGCGTTGCCCGCCAGTCCTCATCATGCACATCAGTCGCCGACGGAACGATGACGATGATGGTCTTCACCCCTCGCTCTGCTCCATGAGTCGTTATTGCGCGCAGCAAAGCCAATGTCACATCCCAGGTCTCCTTCACGCGAGATTCCGCACGCGGATCCCAGAATGCCATGGCCTGGGTGTTCAGGCGCGGGCTGGCTGGATCACTGCCCTGGCCCAGCTTATCCAGAACTCCTGTCTCGAAGACGTGAAAGAGCCAGGAGGTGCGCCTCAAAATCCCCTGAGCACTGAGGTCACCTGGGTCAAGCTCATTCCGAAACGGCTTCTGAGCCAGACGGAACGGTACGGCTTTCAGCGAGCCATCGTCGGTCAGGGTGAAGAACGGCTCTCGCGGTTGGCGGGGGCGCTGGAGCGAATAACTATTGTCCCAGAGATCATTTGCCGGATGAAAGAAGACCACCTGTAGATCCGGTTGAAACCGCCCGCTCTCCCGCTCCAGAAGCAACCAAGCCTGCGTTGTTCCCCAGCTCCCCACGCCTGTGTTAATCACGTCCACACTCCGCCCTGCATCCTGACTGAGCGTCGTAGCTAACCTTCCCACCACCGACTGATCTTCGCGTACCTGCGCGGCCTCAAGATACGAGTCACCCAACGCCAGAATTCGAAACGTCCCGTTGGGCTTTTCCCTTGAGAGCTCTGGCCCACGGAAACCCTCGCTGTTGATGCGCAGAAAGTTGACAAACTCGTCAGTGCGCAACCAACCAGTGAAATTCGGCACGTGGAAGCGGCCATAGACGGGGTCAGCAGTCAGATACTTACCGGTGGAGTAGTTGCCGGGCAGCACCGCGCCGAAGATTCGTAGCGTCGCTTCCAGCACAAGTAACGGGAGTAGCAGGCCAAGCAGCGCGGCGCAGGCCCGAAGGACCATGAGGCGAGCGACCCGAGCATGCCGCGCGGGTGCAAGCGCGCTACGCTGAGCATTGGGCGCCGTTGCCATCTCCGGAGATCCGGCCAGATGACTCGAATTCACGGGCTCGAAGCACCCTTTGTGCAGCGCGTAGCGGAATCCTTTCCTGAGCCGGGTGTGCCCCAAGTCAGCTCCGAGTGAGAGGAAAGCAATGAGCGACCTGGCACAGCCATCTGCTTGGGCGGCTTACGTGCCAGAGCGCTGGCGCGCAGACCAAGACAAAGAATGTCTACGGCGTACTCAATTTCAATGATCAAGCGCACGGTCGAGCACGGGTCAGATCGCATGGAAATGTCGAATCGCTCATTGACGCACAGAGCAGCATCAATTTCACCCCAACAAAACTCGCCCCGGACGAGCGGTCAGGGTGACAGCTCATCCGGGCACGAATAATCAGGGCAGAACTAGCTAGACCGACTCAGCGAACATATGTTGCAGTCCCGTTGCTGCACACTTCCCGGGCAGCGACGAAACTCAAAAACACGGTCGCTGAGTGATCCTAGTCTTTGTTCCGCTCCTTGCGGTTGTCCTTTTTCTCTTTTTCCTGCTCTTTATCGTTCACCGTACCTTCATCACACTGTTCATTGATTGAAGTTGCCTGATAGACCTGGTCCTCGCGCACAAAACCTGTGAGACAAAGCTCATCTTCCTGATCGATTTGGGGCACACGATCTGGCTTGATCCAGGTAATGTCGACCTTAATGCGGCTCGTGCCTTCGCTGTAACCATCCGTCCAGAAGAAGAAAGAGTCCTTGACGTTACACGACGTCTCCACCTTCTTCCCGCAATCAACCAGGCCGCGGAGTGCAAGCTCCACATCATCCGCGAATCCAATGCTCGTAGTAGCGCCAATTGAGGCAAAGCCGATCGAAACGGACAATAACGGCTTTACCAGGCTCCGACGAATCGAATGCATACGATCTTTTCTCCCGTGGCCGCACCGGCGGCCGTGCGTTGGTGATTTTGAGCTCACAGCGGAACAACTTGATCAACCGGATGAATGAGATAGACGGTGCCGCCTGAATGCGACAACCAGAGCGATTCAAAGCTGGCGCGATTGTACACCCGACGAACGCGTTGTCCGCGCCGAGTGTCTGCCGCGGGATCATTAACAATCACATCGCCGCGCTCGTTCACCCCAACGATGACCAAAAGATGTCCGCGGGTTGAGGCAATCGGAGCTTCAGGAAGCTGTCCCGCGCTCCACCCGAGACTGGCGATCACCGGCACACCGGCGGCGAGCCACCGTTCGATTTCACCGATTGATCCGGCCCGGCTCACGTATCCTGAGAGGCCAGCCTCACTTGCATAGGCGGTGTTGAACGGCCAGTTTCCGGTGCCGCGATACACCGGATCATACGTCCCATCGGCGACCTCCGGGACAGGACGATCGAGGGCAGCGTTGCCGGTTTGCGCGGACCAGTAGGCCATCACCATACTGGTGGACGTGGGACTGCACCAGACCTCACCTCCACCTGGATAAATCATTTGTGACCGCTCTGGCACGTCAAGAAGCATTGGCGGAGCAATTCGATCCGACACACCCGAGCGAGGCATCGTGGCGTTTACCGTGGTCACCGCGGCGGCCAGCGTTAGTCTAGGGGAGACATGATTTGCTGTACTGTGCAGGTCAACCCGGAGTTGGTAGGCATCGGCTGTCCTGCGGAGTTGAAGCGTGTCGGTTGAGACCTTTGCTACAGAATCTTGCTGGCCATTTACACTGCGCCGATGACCCATCGAGACATCTGATGACCATTCACCGAATGAATACCAGCCGGTCCAGGCACCGTCCGAACGCACGCGTGCGAATGTCTCAATCCACGTTCCGGATGGCGTCCGCGTATTCCAGGACGGTATGAGCTCGTCGAAAACGACCTCGCGGATGGGGCTCTCAATTGATCCAGATCGCGGGCCTTGCTCATCAAGGACCACGCTCGCGCCATCTCCGCGTGTGCCCTGCATGGTCCAATCCGTCCAATGATCTCCGGAGCTCTGCTTCCAGAGATGCGGCGAAGCTGTCTCGGCACGGGTCATTGGAACATTCGGGCCAAACGCAACGACCAGCAGCCCGAGAGAGACCAAGAGTGTAAGCAGGATATTCGGTATACGAGATGGGACGTGAGACGCACGATGCCAGCGAACCTTTTGTGAGAAACACTCTGGTAGCACAACCTGCCTCCCGAACATCAACGAGTGAGTGACTGAGAGGTGGCGCCAAACTGTCATCAACAAGCTCAAATGGGAACACCCCCAAGGAGACTCATTCCATCCGTCACAGATCAATGACAATCGCAACGTGAACTGTTGACACCTCACTCCGGCATCGATAGACTAACGGTTAATGGCGCAATGACGCGCATGAGAGGTCTGATGCACCACATTGGGAGCACAGGCGAACAGGTTGGATCTGCCACGAGACGCCGGCGCATCTGTGCGCCGGCGTTTTGCGCGTTCGGCGCCATGATAAGGGAGGTCTCGGAATGCAGTCGGGCATGATCAGCAAGATTCAGAAGGCCCACCAGTACGCTGAAGAGCCGGATCGCGTAACACTCGTCGAGTTTCGCACGACGTTTCGTGGCGATCACGATGAGTATGAAGTGGAGTATCGCGGCGGACATTGGAAATGTGGCTGCAATTTCTTTCCCGCTCATGGGGTCTGTAGCCATGTGATGGCCATCCAGAAGATCCTGCACGATCGGCTTCCAAGGGAAGCGCATTACATGGAGCCCGTTACCGCGCCTGCTTAACCATTCGCTTCGACAATGGACCCGGTGTTTCGGGAGCGGGGATCACAGATCCCCCGCTCCTTTTTCGTCTACCATGGAATCGCTGGCCGTACTTGGCATAGCGCTGGCGATCGACCGCCTGGGGGAACCACCCGCGCGCTTCCACCCAGTTTGTTGGCTGGGAACACTCATTGGATCGCTGACCCGTTTAGCTCCCCCTGATCCGCGCCGCCAGCTCGCTCACGGTGTGCTGATCGCAACGGTACCGGGCATTGCTGCCGCACTTACCACGGCAATCTTAGAGCGCCTGGCCGGTCAAACCGCGTGGCCGGCACAATGCATCTCCCGCGCTATCCTTCTTTCGTGGACATTCAGCCTCGCTGGACTAGAACGTGCCGTGTTTCAAGTACAGACGGATCTCAATCGCGGTGACGTCACGGCCGCGAGATCCAGCGTAATGGCGCTTGTCTCTCGAAGTACGGACGAGCTCACGGAGCCTGAAATTGCCGCGGCAAGCATAGAGTCACTGGCCGAGAATGCATCCGACAGCATTGTTGGTCCACTGCTCTGGTGGCGCATTGGGGGACTGCCCGCTGCCGCGGCCTATCGCGCCATCAATACGGCGGATGCCATGGTTGGGTACCATGGACGCTATGAGTATCTTGGGCGCGTCACCGCGCGGCTCGATGACCTGATGAATCTTCTGCCCGCACGGCTCACGGGCGCAGCGATCTGCCTAGCAAGCTTAAGCCCGCGCGCGCTGCGCATCATGCTCCAGGAGCATGGACGAACTGAGAGCCCCAATGCCGGATGGCCCATGGCGGCCATGGCTGGAGCACTGCAGTGTCGTCTCAGTAAAGCTGGGCACTACTCACTTGGTGCATCATTCACCAAGCCATCCAGCGGTGACATCACGCGCGCGGTGACGGTGTTTCGAAGGGCGACGATCCTGGCCATATTCGCGATCCTGTTCATTCCGGACCGACCGCGGTGACCGGGCGGACGCTCATGATCCAGGGTGTTGCATCCTCGGTCGGCAAGAGCGTGCTTACCGCCGCGCTCTGCCGCCTCTATGCTCGGCGCGGTATCAAGGTGGCCCCATTCAAGGCCCAGAATATGTCTAACAACGCCGCGGTCACGCGTGATGGCGAAATTGGCCGTGCCCAGGCGCTCCAGGCCCAGGCGGCCGGCATTGAGCCTTCAGTCGATATGAACCCAATTCTGTTGAAGCCTGAGCACGGCGGCCAGAGTCAGGTGGTCGTATTGGGCCGGGCCACAAGCCGACTCTCCGGTCGAGCCTATTTCGAGACTAGAGAGCAGCTCTGGCCGGTGGTCTGCC
>JBJXFJ010000306.1:0-2713 GCA_046154735.1 Chloroflexota bacterium
CATCTCGGTTCGATGCTTTTTCTTTGGCGATCCGGCTGCCAGCGCGGCGTCGGATTCCGAGACCACCTGGCTGGCCTGGCTGGGTGAGCATTTTCCCTTCCCGAAACCAGACTCCGTACGTCAGTAGGCCAGTGTGGCCGCGGAAGCGGTCCCGTACGGGCGACCGGCCGGTCGCCCGTACAGATGACGTCGTCCTCCAGAGCGGACGCAGGCCGCGGATGCGGATGCCGTAGGGGCGACCGGCGGTCGCCCGCGCCCCCACCCAGATCGACGGAGCGGAACCAAAGGGGATAAATCCCGCACCCCATGCCCGGCGCAATCAGTCGATCTGGGGAAACAGCTCTTCAGGCTCCCACAATCGCTGCACCAGCCCTTGCTCGTAGCACGCATGGGCGATCCAGGCGATATTTTTGCGGTTAGCCGTGAATCCCTCCTTGAGCGGAAGGACACCCAGCGCCTTCATCTCAGAAACGGCTAACTCCATGTGCTTGCTCTCCCCGGCTTCCGCGGCATAACGATCCCAGCCTTGCTGATACGCCACTACGAGCGCGCGGTCAAAACCGGGGTTGGCCTCCAGCACGTCATTACGGACGGTAATCGCCGCGTTCACGGGAAAGACGCCGGTCGCCTCGTAAAACTTGCGAATCTCCACCCATGGGTCGGCAAACAGCCGATCCAGCGTATCCGTTGGCTCGATCCCGCCATCAGACATGAACACGGCGTCAACCTCGCCATCATTAACCATCTCCATGATGTTGCGGGGCGCCTTCTCAATGGTGAAGCGGCGCGACCGAGCATACGGAATGTTGCTCATGGAGTTGGGCTCGCCCTCCACCCAGATGATCTTCTCAATGGGCAGGTCATAGAGGTGCACCAGCATGCTGCGCAGGTACGTTGCGGGATTGAAAGCGAAGCCCGACACACCAACGCGCTTTCCAATCAGGTCATCCACAGTCTTGATGCCAGACTTGCGATTGACCATGGGCCCCATCAGCGGCTGAAAGCGCGTGGGGAATGCGGGTAGCGCGGTGAGCGGCTTTCCGAGGTCCCGGGCAATGATGTAGTTGGTCAGTGGGAGATCCACCGCCTCATAGCTCAGATTTTGCAGGAAGGCGTTGAACACTGTTGCCACCGAAGGCTGTGGCGTTTCAATGTTCACATCGAATCCCTGGATCTTCACAGCGCCGCTCACAAGCTGCGCGCTCGCGTAGCGATCCGTGGTCATGATAGTAATGGGCATCGTTCCCTCCGCGCGGTGTCACCCTGAATGTACACCCCCAGCGCGTTGACACGGTGCACAGGTCCCGTTACCCTGCCACCGTCCCTGGCATGCTCAGGGCATCACGTTGACGCAAAGGATCCACCATGCCGTTTGGGGGGAATGACTGGCTTGCTCAGACGCAGGAGCCAATCATAGAGCCGGACCTACCGATCTGCGATCCGCATCATCACTTCTGGGATTTCCGCACGGAGCGATTGCCGTACCAGCGGTACCTCCTGCACGAGCTCAGCGCCGACATTGGCAGCGGACACAATGTGCGCTCCACCGTGTTCATTGAAGCACGCGCCATGTACAGAGCGGACGCATCTGAAGCACTGCGTCCGGTTGGTGAAGTGGAGTTTGTTCAGGGTCTTGCCGCGGCAAGCGCCAGCGGACTGTATGGCCCGGCGCGCGCCGCCGCGGCCATTATCGGCCATGCAAACTTGAATTTGGGCGAGCACGTGGAGCCCGTTCTGGAGGCAATCCAGCTCGCCAGCCCCAATCGATTCCGCGGCATTCGTCACACGGTCACCTGGGATCCAAACCCACATGTAGAGAACACCGCCGCGCACAAGATTCCCCACCAGCTCACCAGTGATCAATTTATCCAGGGGGCGCGGGTGCTGGCGCGGATGGGGCTCTCCTATGACTGCTGGCAGTACTTCCATCAGCTTCCTGAGCTTGCCGCCCTGGCGCGGGCCATTCCCGACCTGAGTATCATCGTAAATCACATAGGCGGCATGGTTCGCAATGGTCCGTATGCCGGCCGTGATGATGAGATCCTGCCGGCCTGGCGCAGCAGCATCGCGGAGCTCGCCGCGTGCCCAAACGTCAGCATCAAGCTCGGCGGCCTGGGTATGCCTCGCACTGGGTTCGACTGGCATACCCGCACGATCCCGGTTGGCTCTGAAGAGCTGGCCAGCTCCATTGCCCCATTCTTTCACTATTGCATAGAGCAGTTCAGTCCTGAGCGGTGCATGTTTGAGAGCAACTTCCCGGTAGACAAGGTGTCTTACTCCTACCACGTGTTGTACAACGCCTTTAAGCGGCTGTCTCGAGAGTATTCCCCGAGCGAGCGCGCGGCGATGTTCCACGATACCGCGGTACGGATTTACCGGGTCGCCGCGTAACAGCAATCACCATTGCAGCACCAAGGAGCGCACCAATGGCGGTGACAACCAGGTTCAAGAAGATCGATGGCGATACGCACTTCAATCACACCATAGACTTCGGTGCACTCGCGGATCTCCTCACTCGAGCGCAGTACCATGAGGCTCAGGATATCCTGTACCGCACCACTACGGTGCGATCCAGCCGGCAGACTGCCCGGAAGCTCTCGGATGCGCCCGATCCAGAGAACGACGCGGACGCTCGGCTGAAAGAGATGGATCGGCTCGGGTTTGATACCCAGATTCTGATGACGCAGGATGCCATGCCCTCGCCGCTCATTCC
>JBJXFJ010000313.1:0-9995 GCA_046154735.1 Chloroflexota bacterium
GGATAACCCTGAGCATTCGCGCGAGCGAGGTGGATGACCAGGGCTGGGCGTCATCAGAGCTCATGGGAAGTAACTCCGGAGATACTCGCTCTCGCTGAGCGCACTCCGGATTCATCGCGCGGACCGAGCTCCGTATGGATCAATAGATTCGTACGGAGCTCTTGTCTTTGAAATCCTGGAGGTCCTTTGGAGTGCGCGTGGCCGCGACACCGCTCTCAATTCCGCGATCTCGGCTGGCTGCGTTCGCGACATTCAAAGCGGTGTCGCGGCCACGCGCATTCCTAAAGGGCCGCGACGCGAGCACAAAAGCACCCGCGCCGCCTATCATTCGAGCCACTTTGGACGTCCGTACGCAACGCGGAGTTTGTGCGCACGCGGGCGAACCATGAATTCGAGGAGTAGCCCATGGCACAGACGGTAAATTGGGTTGAGCCTACCGGTGAGGACCAGGCGGCCGGCCTGCACAAATACAACCGCTCGAACAGTCCGTACGAGCGGTATATGGATGAGCAGGGTATTCCCATTGTCCGCGGCATCGGTGTGTACGATACCCGCGATGTTGAGCTTGGAAACTGGAGCCGCCTGGGGGCCCAGGGCGCATTTCTTTACCTTGCCGGGCATGAGGACATCAAAGGCATGTTCATCCTCGGCGTACCTGGCCGAGGTGCCACCAATCCTGATCGCCATATGTATGACGAGTTCTATATCGTCATTGAAGGGCGCGGAACCACCGAGGTCTGGGGCGAGAGCGGTACGAAGCACACCTTTGAATGGCAGGAAGGCTCGCTCTTCATGATTCCCATGAATGCGAACTTCCGTTTTGTGAACGCCGGCAGCTCGCCAGCGATCCTGGTAGCGGCCAACAATGCTCCGCCCATTTTCAATATCTTTCAGGATCCCTCGTTCATCTTCGAGAATCCCTACCAGCCTAAGTGGCGCTTTGACGAGAGTGAAGACTACTTCAAGCCCAAGAGCGATATTGAAGCCGACCAGGTACGTGGACGAGCCGCGGTGCGGAGCAATGTCTTCCCCGACATCATGCGCTGTGAGCTCCCGCTGGACAATCAACGCGCGCCCGGGTATCGCCGGATTCAGCCGTATTTCCATGGTTTCATTCCGGATGCTGGCACGGGCGGATTCATTGCCCAGTACCCGCAGGGCCGATATTCCAAGGCCCATTACCACGCGTCCGGTGCCATCCTCGTCTGTCTTCGGGGCCAGGGCTATACCTACAACTGGCCCGTGGATCTGGGTCCGCGTCCGTGGGAGAGCGGCAAAGGCGACCAGGTGCGCGTTCAGGAGTACAAACAGGGTGGCCTGGTTGCGGCTGCGCCAGGCGGCGGCAACTGGTTTCATCAGCACTTTAGCTGCGGTTCGGAGCCAATGCGGGTAATCAACTACTGGGGCGGACCTCACGGGCGCTGGGGCATTAACGATCGGGATGAAGAGGAGAAGGCCGGCAACCTTTATGGCATCCATGAGGGCGGCCGGACCATCCTGTATTGGCAGGAGGACCCCCACATACGCGGCTATTACGCCGAGCAGCTTGCCAGGGCGGGGGTGCAGTGTGACATGAAGGAATCACTGTACGTGAAGCCGGAAGGCATTGAGTGGCCCTAGGCCGGCGCTGATGGACGGAGGACGGACGACGGAGGACGGAGGACGGAAGGGGAGGACGGACGACGGAAGACGGAAGACGGAAGACGGACGATGGAAGACGGAAGACGGACGACGGAGGATGGAGGATGGAGGATGGAGGACGGAGAGCTCTCCTCCTCCGTCCTCCGTCTTCCGTCCCTATAGAGGAGTCAATCAGGTATGGCCGAGACTGAAACTCGAGGGAGCTTCACCGCCCCTGAGCGTGAAATGGGCGCCGAGGATCGCATTGAGCTCACGAGTGTGGGTGTGGACATTGGCTCGTCCACATCGCATTTACTGTTTTCTCGGATCGTGCTCGAGCGGGTTGACAACCGATACCAGACTGTGGAGCGCCGCGTGCTCCATGAGTCGGACATTCTGTTCACGCCGTATGTGGACGAAACTACGATTGATGGCACTAAGCTGGGCTACTTCATCGCTCGGCAGTACGATCTAGCTCGTCTCCACCGCTCAGACGTGGATACCGGCGCGCTTATTCTCACCGGTGTGGCGCTCCTGCGCGAGAACGCCCGGGCGATCGGGGAGCTGTTCTCACAAGAGGCCGGCAAATTCGTTGCGGTTTCCGCGGGTGACAACCTGGAGTCCACCATGGCCGCGCACGGCTCCGGTGCCGTGGAGCGCTCCAAGGCCATAGATGGTGTGGTGATCAATGTCGACATCGGCGGTGGTACCACCAAACTGGTGGTGTGCCGCAAGGGCCGGGCAGAAGAGCTGGCCGCCATCGACGTGGGGGCCCGGCTGGTAGCCTACGATGAGTCGGGCACAATTGTTCGCCTGGAGCCGGCTGGGCGGCTGATTGGTGAAGCAGTTGGGCTGAATCTCAAGGTTGGCGGCGCCATTGATCCGGCTGGCATGAGTGCCATGGCGCGGTACATGGCGGAGGAGCTATTTAAGGCAATCCCCGGTCCTGATGGCGCCGTGGGTACGCACCTGACCCGAACGCCCAATCTCAGCTACCGCGGGCCGGTCAATGAAGTGACTTTCTCGGGTGGCGTGTCCGAGTTTGTCTACAATCGGCAGAAAACACCGTTCAATGACCTCGGTCAAGTGCTGGCGGGCGAGATCCGGCCTCGATTGGCACAGGCCGGATACTCGTTGTTTGAGCCGCCCGCGGGCATCCGCGCAACGGTGATTGGCGCGTCGCAATACACCATCCAGGTGAGCGGGAGCACAATCTTTCTCGCGCCGCTTGACGTGGTGCCGCTCCGGAACATGCCCGTGGTGGCCCCCATCATGTCACTTGATGCAGACATCCTGGACCCTGCCGCGATAGAGCGAGCCGTTGTGGATGCGCTGACTCGCTTTGATCTGCTAGAGACGGAGTCACCGGTGGCGCTGGCGTTCCAGTGGCGCGGTTCCGCCACCTGGCAGCGACTCGATGATTTCTGCACGGGTGTGACTCGCGGCCTCAAGCGCATCACCGACCTTGGTAATCCGCTCGTCATGGTGAATGACGGCGATATCGGCGGTCTCCTGGGCATCCACATCCGCGAGGAGATGGGACTGGACATCAAGATCGTCTCCATCGACGGTATTGAGCTCCGTGAATTCGACTTCATCGATATCGGCGCGCTGCTCCCCGCTTCAGGCGCGGTGCCGGTGGTCATCAAGTCTTTGGTGTTTCCTGCATCTGGGACGAAAGCATGACGCTGGAGTGGTGAATGCCTGGCGACAAGTGTTCGTGTGGCTCACCCGTTGAGTGCAATAATGTGAACGCGTTCAAGGAGAGAGACGCATGGATCGAGGCAAGAGTTCAGATCGCGGCGTCGTAGCGGGACGAAGCGGAACACTTTACTGTCTGCCAGTTGAAACTCACGACGGCCCGATCGAGAGATACGTGACGGACTCAGAGGCCGTCGACATCGAACGGGAGTCAGTGGACCGCGCATTGGCGCTCGCTGGCGCATGGTCGCGGATGGATTGGGACGAAGTTGAATCAGAACTCGATCGGATTCGCCATAGTAGCCCGCCGAGTGAGCCTGTAGATCTAACCTATCTAGAATGCGACGAGCACGACAGGTAGATGCGGCGCTACCTCATAGACACCGGGATGCTGACAGCGTACCTTCTTGGACGAAGAGCCGCGGTCCTGGTTCTAGAAGATCGAATTCGAGCTCGGGAAACGACCACCAGCATGCTGGTCTATGGGGAGATCATCGAGTACCTGCGATCTCGATCTACAGGTGATCGAGAGGGTATTGAGCTTCGAGATCTTCTTCGTGTCGTGTGGCCACTGCCACTCTCATATCGAGTAATGGAGCAGTACGCTGATTTGCGTCGTGAGTTGCGCCCGCCGAGCGGATTCGGGCTGATTGATGACGTGGATTCTCTTATTGCCGCCACGGCACTCGTGCATAACCAGATCATTATTACAACCGATTCTGACTTTTTGCGGATTCCAGACCTACAAGTTGAATTCGTTGAGCGAGAAACATTGCGCAGAACCTGAAGCAAACCGAACCGCTCGGAGGAGTTACGCGGCCATGACCACTATTGACTGTGACGCGCACGTGGTTGAATCAGAGCAGACCTGGGAGTTCATGGATTCCGGGGACCGCAAGTATCGGCCGCGATTGGTTGCCCCGGACGGCGAGGACGGCACGCAGTATTGGGTGGTTGGAGACAAAATTCGCGGTCTGGCACGGCAGGTGATGACCAGCGAGAAATTTGCCGCTCTGACTCGCGTGGGCGGCCGATATATGGAGAGTCCCCAGGAAGCGCGCGAGATGGAAGACGTCAGCGTGCGCATCCGGCACATGGACGCGCTGGGTATCGATGTGCAGGTGCTCTATCCGACGATTTTCATCTTTCAAGTTACGGATGACCCGCGCGCCGAGATGGCCATCTGTCGCGGATGGAATCGCTGGTTGGCCGATATCTGGCAGCAAAGTAATGGACGCTTGCGCTGGACCGCCGTGCTTCCCTTACTCAGCATGGATGAGTCGCTCCGGGAGTTGCGCTGGTGCCAGGAGCACGGCGCGGTGGCCGTGTTCATGCGTCCCCTCGAGGGCAATCGGCTGATGCATGATCCCTACTTTTATCCGATGTTTGATGAAGCGGCGCGGCTCAATATGGCTATGGGCGTGCACGTGGCCAGCGCGAACCCGTGGTTCAATGATCTACTTGGCCAGCACCATTTCGGCGGCGGATTCTGGCCGCTGCGCTTGGGCACCGTGGGCGCGTTCCACTCGCTCATTTGCAGTGAGGTTCCCAGACAGTTCCCAACGCTCCGCTGGGGTTGGATTGAGGCTTCGGCGGAGTGGGTGCCCTACACCGTGAAGCACCTCGTGCGACGCTTTGCTCAGCGCGGTGAAGAGCTGCCGGAACATCCGATGAAGCAATGGAACTGCTTCGTCACGGTTCAGGTGGATGACAATGTGCCATACATCCTGGACTACGCGGGCGAGGACAATTTTGTCATCGGAACTGACTATGGCCATACGGACCCATCCACGGAGCTGAACGCGCTTCAGATCTTGCGCGAGCGCACGGGAATCACCTCTGCTCAATACGAGAAGATCGTTGATGAGAACGGTCGGGCACTGTACGGGCTATGACGGCCGGGGCGTGACGTTAGGCAGCGTGTTCGAGCGGCGAGGTCAATTTCCGAGTCTATAATGCTCCAGAGAGGGACGAGCGATGGCAGTACCCAACCGCATCCGATTCCGAGCCGAGGACATCTGGGATACGCCGGACGACGGAAATCGATATGAGGTTATCGACGGGGAGCTCTATGTGAGCCCACCGCCTAGTTTTGACCATCAGCTAGCCGTGTCGGAGCTTTTCCTGCAGCTTGGTGTCCACATCAAGTCGCACAGACTCGGGACTCTGCTTCCTGCGCCACTCGGTGTGATCCTCGGGGTAGGCGCCGGGGTCCAGCCCGACCTTGTCTACATCAGCCAGCAGCGTTCAAACATCATCATGCCCCGAGGAATTGAGGGGGCGCCCGATCTTGTCATTGAGGTCCTTTCTCCCTCCACCATGAATCGCGATCGCGGTGTCAAAATGACACAGTTTGCGCAGGCCGGGATCCCTCATTATTGGATTGTTGATCCTCGATCGCACCGTCTGGAAGCGTATCAGCTCACCGACGAGGGCTATTCACTGGTGGTCAACCTGGGCGCCGCCGATGTCTTTCTACCGGTGCTCTTTCCCGGTTTTGAGCTCAAGCTCTCTGAGCTGTGGGGCTAAGTGCCGCGTTGTGCCCGAAGACACGGACGTCATTGGACGCGCGGTGAATTCTGGCGGCGACCCGCGCTTCTCCCTTAGGCTGATGGCCTGATCTGGGCGGTAGTCGTCCGGTCAGCACGATTGTAGAGGAGCGCGAGACGATGCCATTCATTGAGCGAGACGGTGCGTCCATTTACTACGAGGTGCACGGGAGCGGATCTCCGCTCCTCCTGCTGGCGCCGGGCGGGTTGAATTCAACGATCACGTTCTGGGAGCGGTTGCCGCTCCGCCCGCTGGAACTGTTCCAGGATGAGTTTCAGGTCATTGCCATGGATCAGCGCAACGCGGATCGATCCAGCGGGCCGTTGGATACCCACGACCCCTGGGGCATGTATGCGGATGATCAGATGGCGGTGCTGGATCGGCTGGGCATAGACAAGGCGCTGGTGATTGGCTGCTGCATTGGCTGTACGTTCATTTTTGAGCTCTTGCAGCGTCATCCAAGCCGCGTTGTGGCGGGCGTGCTCATGCAGCCTATCGGTCATGATGAGACCAACCCGGGCACGTTTGCCTCCGAGATGTGGATGCCCTGGGGTGAGAATCTCATCAGCAAGGGCGCCTCGTTTACCGCCGCGGTTGTGGACACCTTTGGGCATGGGCTGTTCGATTCTGGCTTCGTATTCAGTGTTGACCGAGAGTTCCTCCGCACCGTGACCACACCGCTCCTCCTGCTCGATGGCAATGATCGTGCCCATCCCAAAGGTATTTCCGTGGAGGTGGCTGGTCTCGTGCCAGGCATTGAGCGGGTTGAAGAGTGGCGTGATGACGCTTCAGTGGCAAGCGCCACCGAGCGTATGAGGCAGTTCCTTCGGGTGCATAGCCGCGCGGTGGCGCACTAGATCATGGCTGGCAGCCAGATCGTGGAATCGGTAAACGGGAACCAGGCGGAAGATTTCGCGGCAACGCCTGGTCATGCGCCCGCCAGCGTGGAAGTGACGCCTCGCCAGATCGCTGACGACGAAGCCACCCCGGCACCGGATCGGACGCTCATCTGTACGATCTGTGGGCTCAAGTCCTGCTGGCAGTGATCAGTAGCTCGGGCACCTCTCATAACACGTCGTGCCACCTCCGGGAGCAATCCGGACACGAGTGAGAGCTGAGCGCCGGCGTTAGAAGTTTGCGCTCTTGCGCCGGTCGTACTAGAGTGGATCTGACGAATAACTCGGAGAACACAGGGGAGGATGTGAGACTGAGCTTAGTGACGCTCTGAGACCGAAGATGTTCAGGCAATGGTGCACCCGGAGCGCTCCAATGAGGGAGACCCGCGCGGAGGGCAAACGGGGAGTGAGGAGAACGCAGAGCAATGGCTGATACAAAAGTATCCACGACGTTCGAGAACGACAACCAGTACACTGGCGAAGCCGCGGAAGCGCCATATCTTGAGAAGATTGACGTATTCCAGCAGTGGCGAGAGAAAGAAGGCGTGCCGCTGGTCGGTGGCGTCTACCATCGCAATCTCAAAACCCAGGAAGTGGGTCCTTGGCCACGCAAGGGCGTCCTGGGCGCACACTGCTATCTCGACGGTGACGACGGCACCGACCAGCACCTCGTTGAGATCCCGCCGGGTGGCTCGACGATTCCCGAGCGGCACATGTATGACGAGGCGGTGTACGTCCTCGCGGGCCGCGGCGCGTGTACCATCTCGCACAACGACGGCGCCAAGACCACGTTTGAGTTTGGTGAGGGCGCATTCTTTGCCGTCCCGCTCAATGCCACAGTCCAGTACCACAATGGTAGCGGCACGGCGCCCTGCCGATTCTTCTCCGTGACCAACCTGCCGGCAATCCTTCGGCAGTGGCACAATGAGGAGTTCGTCTGGAACAACCCATTCGATTTCAAGGATCGATTCGGCGGCGGTGACGATTACTTCAACGGGACGGGCAAGCTCTGGCGCGGCCGGATCTGGGAGACGAACTTTGTCCCGAACATGAAGGAAATGCGTCTCTGGGAATGGAAAGAGCGTGGCGGTGGCGGCACCAACGCGTTCTTCATGCTAGCTGGTGGCGCGATCAACTCGCATGTCTCACGCTTCCAGTCCGGCACGTATAAGAAGGGGCATTGGCACGGCCCAACCGCCCATCTCTACATCACTCAGGGCGATGGCTATGTGCTTATGCGCCGCGAGGGTGAAGAGTTCATTAAGTGCGACTGGCAGGAAGGCAGCATGTATATCTCGGGCGCAGGCCCGGGCACTTGGCTGCACCAGCACTTCAATGTTGGCGCGACACCAGCGGAGTATCTCGTGTTAGGCGTGCATCCAGCCCGCCGCTACGCGATGAGCCGCTGGACAGCCGGTGACAAGACTGACCGCAATACCGCCGATCTCAGCGTGAAAAAGGGCGGTATCCAGGTTGAGTACGAGGACGAGGAGCGCATCGTTCACGAGATCTTTGAGAAGGAGCTGGCTGAGCGCGGTATCCAGTGCCGGATGAAGGGCTACATCCCGTATTGCACCGGTATCGAGGGGCCCAGCAAGCAGGGCGACTGGGGCGACGAGAAGTAGTCTCGCCGATTTCCATGCGAACTGGGGGCACCCGGCGTAAACGCCGGGTGCCCTTTCCGATGCCTCATCACGTCTCATTGATGCTCAGACTCGCTTTTGAAAGGCGTTGAACCGTGCCCGTGAGCGCTTGGATCCACCATTCATTTCGGCCGGGGGTGATTGGCTGCCTCAGTCTGCTCTTGGCTGCCTGCTCCGGGGCGCCGGCGGCTCAGCCCACTGCCGTTGCGCCAACGTCACCGCCAAAGCCGGCAGTCGTCGCGTCACCGGGTGCCGCGGGCTCCCCGGGAGCAGTCGCTGCCTCATCCCCCGCGGCTTCGCCTCAGGCCGCGGCCGCGCCTACTCGTCCGGATCCTGCCCTCGCCGCAGTCTGGCAGGGCAAGACGGTGACAATGAGCGTGGGACAACCGCCAGGTGGCGGCCATGATACCTGGGCACGGCTTGTAGCCCGACATCTGGGGAAACATCTCCCTGGAGCACCGACAGTCATTGTTCAGAACGTGCCCGGGGCAGTCAGCGTTGTCGCCACAAACCAGATCTTCCAGTCGGCTGGTGATGGTCTCAATATCGGTGAAGTCAGCCCTGATATCCCGACGTTCCAGCTCCAGGCCGGTGATGAGCGCGAGGCGATCCGTTATGACGCGACCAAGCTGAACTGGCTGGGGAGTGCTGGCTCAACAACGTATGTGCTGCTGGTCCACAGCCGCACCGGAATTCGGAGTGGAGCGGACCTCGCCACGAAGTCCGTCCGGATGGGTGATCAATCTCCGGGCGGGGTCGGGCACCGCATCAACCTAATGCTCAGAGAAGGCCTCGGCTGGCAAACGGGTCGACCCGCCTTTGGCTACACCGGTACCCGTGAGATTGTGCTCGGTATTGACCGGGGTGAGGTGGACGGCGTGTTTCTCCCCTGGGACTCCGCGCTTCAGCAGAAGGGTGATGATATCCGCTCAGGGGCGATGATCCCCCTGGTCATGGTGGGCCCCGCTCTCAAGGATCCACTGTTAGCCAACGTGCCGGCGGCGCGCGACCTGATGGCCACCCGGGACGCCGATATGCGTCAAATTCTCGCGCTCACAGAACGGCCGCTGGAGTGGTTTCGCCCATTCATAGTGTCGCCCAACACACCGCCTAATATTCTCGCCGGCATGCGCGCCGCGCTGACTATGACCATGTCTGATCCTGAGCTACTGAGGGATGCTGAGCAGCTTAAGTTTGAGATCGATCACATCCCCGGTGAGCGACTTCAGCAGATGATCGGCGAGTATATGCAAACACCGAAGGTTTTGGTGGAGCGTGTGGAGACAATGGTGAAGTCAGAGACGCCAAGCTAGCGAGACAGTTGCCCGTTGTGTTGCACCGGGGTTTGGAGGAGGCGAGTGTGCCAACATGGGGCGTAGCATCCCCGGCACAGAAAGCCGCCCGCGTCATCCGTAGCCACGTGCCTCATGATTGGTGCGTTGTCAGGGCGAGCGCCGTCTCCCGGTAGCGCGGCGGTCTTGTGCCCCGCGCCCGAGGAATCACCAGTACAGCCCGACTCCACGGGGTATCCACCGAGCCTCATCAGCCCGTCGGTACTACAGAGATGCAGTCGCTGGGGTTGCGG
>JBJXFJ010000316.1:0-15386 GCA_046154735.1 Chloroflexota bacterium
GCTGCGACTCGGGCGGCAGTGCTCACGTGGATTATCGACCAAGGGCGACCCGAGCGCGGCTATCCATCTTGCCTGCCAGCGCCACGGTATCAGCTTCCAGGTCATCTCCCTCGGACTCAATCCAGAGGATCGCCGCGGCGTAAATTCCACGCTGAAAGACGACGATGTGCAGCGTTGTCCCGTTTGAGTCCTCACCCACACCGGACACAGCGCGCTCACCGAGTGTAAGGATCTCGCCGAACTCCGCGTCGTATTGCTCAGTAAGCTCGTCGATCAACCTACCGCCCAGCTCCTTGGCCACGGCGTCAGTCGCGGCAGCGTAGACGATCTGCTGAATAATGGCCGTACCATTACTATATTGGCGGATCGCCGTGATCACACCCGGGTTCGTATCCACCTGGTCCATCGGTGACATCCGCTGAAAGCCTCGCGGCATATCCAGGTCATCCAGAAAAAGTAGCTTCGGGTCAGGGAGGCCGCCCTGCGCGGTGGGCTCGGCCCGGACCGCGCTGGGGAAGCCCACGGTTAACGTGACCAGAACAACAAGAAGTCGAAGAAGCATCGAGAGTACACAACTTTCCGCCCGCCGCAACATCGCTTGCGGCGGCGCTGCGCGAGTATATCAGGGGCCGTGAGTCGTTCTCGATGGGCAGGCCATCCCAGGACGTCACCTGGATTCCGGCACTCAAAATGAGCCGCGGGAAGGGCCCATGGATCAATATCGGTGGGTAACGTAGCCGGTGCTCTCAATACGCTTCAGCTAAGAGTGAAGAGTTAAGGGGAAAGACTGCGAGCAGGCAGTGCGGACGAGAGTTCGACAAGTTCTTCATCTGTCCGTCGTAACTCTTCACTACTCACTCTTAATTCTTAACTGAACCCTATTAGCCGGTACTCCCGTGGGACAGCCGTTCCACCGAGGATTTCAGTTTGATCGCAGCTCGAGCCAGTCCGAATGCGTCCTCTTCTCGAACCGGAACCATTCGGGCTGACCACGGGTGGGATGTTCCGTGGGTTTCGGGCATTCCTAAGCAGAGTACGTCAACTGGTAATCGTTGATTCCGAGGCCGGCGAGGTGCAATATGTCGGCGGAGGCTAGTCTTTGTAGCTTGCGCGTGACTCTGCACTGATCAAGGTTGCAAACCTGGAGTGACCGTTCATGTTGAACCGTGACGATAATGAGCTCATTTGCCGTGTTGGCGCAGGAACGCCAATGGGAAGCTTTCTCCGCGAATTCTGGATTCCATGCTTGCTGACATCGGAGCTGTCCGCACCGGATGGTCCGCCGGTCCGCGTGCGCTTACTCGGTGAGGATCTTCTGGCGTTTCGGGTCACCTCAGGCGCAATCGGACTGGCGCCGCACAACTGCCCACATCGCGGCGCCTCGCTGTTTTTTGGGCGGAATGAGGAGGAAGGCCTCCGTTGCGTCTACCATGGTTGGAAGTTCGACGTGGATGGGCGCTGCGTTGACATGCCGAACGAACCCGCAGGGTCAAACTTTAAGGAGAAAATCCGTCTGCGCTCCTACAAAACGGTTGAGCGCAATGGCGTCATCTGGGCCTACATGGGCACCCGCGAAGTGCCGCCGCCGCTGCCCAACATTGAACCCAACATGGTGCCCCAGTCTGAGGTGCGCTACCAGAAAGTGCTGCGCGAGTGTAATTGGATTCAGGCTCTGGAAGGTGACATCGATACCAGTCATCTGGGATTTCTGCACCTTGGCGGCATCAAGCCTGAGGATCAGAAGCCGGGGAGTTTCGATTTCTACACGGTCAATGACCGCGCGCCTAAGTACAACGCCGTGGAAACCGACTACGGCACCATGTACGCGGCCTATCGACCGGCGGGTGAAGCCTCCTACTATTGGCGATTTGCACAATATCTGATGCCGTTTTTCACCATGATCCCCACGGGCGTACTGGGCAAGCAGGTGCTGGTCCGCGCCTGGGTGCCGTTGGATGACACGCACATGATGTTCTGGAGCTTTGCCCTACCGCGTACTCTCTCAACAGGTCAAGGTGATCCGCCCGTAGGCGATCCGGCGCACTCCCCAGTGCGGCAGAATCAGCCTCCGTTATTCGAGTATCTGCCAGGCACGTCAGATTGGCTTGGCCAATGGCGCCTTACCCAGCACCAGGGCAATGACTATCTGATCGATCGCCACGTCCAGCAGCAGAATCGTGGACTTGCGGGATACACGGGAATCTCCGGCATCCATCAGCAAGATCAAGCGCTGACCGAGAGTATGGGACCCATTATGGATCGCACCCGAGAGCATCTGGGGACCAGCGATACCATGGTGATTCGCACGCGCCGTCGCCTAATCAACGCGGTAAAGGAACATCGCGACCTCGGGGTCACACCGTTTCCAGTGGACCATCCTGAAGTATACGAGCAGCGCTCGGGCGGGGCCGTGCTGCCGCGGGAAGCGAACTGGATTGATGCGACTCGGGATCTGCGCCGGGCGTTCGTGGAGCATGCCGACCTCACCGCGCATCGTTAGTGGGTCCGTTGACTCGAATCTCGCAATTCCAGCTCGGGAACTTCATCGCACATTGAGTCGGATACCAGATGACTGACTCAATGTTGCTCAATGTGAAGTTGAACGCTAATGTTGGTTCTATCAGACGCTTCGTCGTTGGAGGATCGCAAACATGCTAAGCCGCGAAGACAATGAGCTGCTCACGCAAACCGGTCCTGGCACACCTATGGGCGAGCTCTTTCGTCGATTCTGGTTGCCAGTCATGCTCTCTGAGGAGATTCCAGCACCTGATTGCACGCCAGTGAAAGTGCGCGTCCTGGGTGAGGATCTCATCGCCTTTCGTGATTCCAGTGGGAATCCGGGTCTGGTCGATGCCTACTGTCCTCACCGCGGCGCGCCCATGTTCTTTGGTCGCAACGAGGACGCCGGGCTTCGGTGCGTCTACCATGGCTGGAAGTTTGATGTTTCAGGCCAGTGCGTCGAGCTGCCCAATGTACCAGAGGGTGAGACCCACAAAGAGCGCGTCAGGATTCCCGCTTACCCAGTGCATGACCGAGCGGGAATGATTTTCGCGTATCTGGGGCCGGCGGAGAAGCAGCCACCATTTCCCGAACATGAGTGGATCGATCTGCCGGAGGATCGGCGTTACGTACGGAAATACTTGCTGCAGTGCAATTACAAGCAGGCAATGGAAGGTGATTACGACGGCTCGCACGTCGCTTTCCTCCACAGCACGCTGGATAGCAACATTAGCAACCCTGGCAACCGCATACGCGAGGGGCAGATCTCAGTCCGTAATAAGACACCCCGATACGTGGATATGACGGACACGGATTACGGCATGATGTTTGTGACCGAAGGCGTCCAGGATGATGGTCGCGCGGTGATTAACGTGGGTCACTGGTTGATGCCGTGCGCAAGTACGGCGGGAATCGCCGGCCCAAATACCCAGTCCACAAATATCCGCGTCCCAATTGATGACAATCACTGCTGGATGTATCGCTTTCGCTGGAGCGATGACCCCTTCACCCAGAACCAAGTCTTCGAAGATCGCTATGGTGGATATACCTATCCGGAGCAAATCCCGGGGCAATACCTCTCAAAAGCCAATAAAGACAACGACTACCTGATTGACCGTATCGCGCAGAAGAATATTTCATTCACTGGCATTGGTCCATTTCCAATTCAGGATCTGGCCATGATGGAAGATCAGCGCGGCTCGATTATGGATCGGAGCAAGGAGCATTTGGTCAGTTCGGACTCGGCCATTATTCGCGTCCGGCAGCATCTGCTCAACGCGGCCAGAGCGCTCAGGCAAGGCGTGGAGCCCGTGGAGCCCTGGCGCCCCGGCGCCTACCGCGTACGCACAGTGCGAACGATGACCGTCCCGGAAGGCCAATCCAAAGAAGCCGTCATTGCCACGGCCAAAGAATTAGCGCTACGCAATCAGGATGACGCCGTCCACGCACGTTAGAATCGCTGCCTACAAGTGCGCATTCAGCCTGGAGGTCTTTGATGCTTTCAAAGGAAGAGAACGACATTCTCTGTCGCGTCGGTCACGGAACACCCATGGGTGAGCTGTTCCGCCGGTTCTGGATTCCGGTGCTCCTGGCGTCCGAGATTCCGGCGCCCGATTGCACACCGGTGAAGGTGCGCATTCTGGGCGAGGACCTGATCGCCTTCCGTGATTCAGAAGGCAATCCGGGACTCGTTGACGCGTACTGTCCGCATCGCGGCGCCCCAATGTTTTTCGGGCGAAACGAAGAATCCGGCCTTCGATGCGTCTATCACGGCTGGAAGTTTGATGTCTCCGGCCAGTGTGTCGATTTGCCAAATGTCCCCGAGGGGGAGGAGCTTAAGAATCGCACCAGCATTCCAGCCTATCCGTGCCGTAATAAGGCCGGTCTCATCTGGGCCTATCTGGGACCCAGGGAAAAAGAGCCGCCCTTTGTGGAGTTTGAATGGCTAGAGCTACCTGAGACACACCGATACGTCAGCAAATTCGTGGTGAACTGCAATTACTTCCAGGCCGTGGAGGGTGATTTTGATCCCAGCCACGCCTCGTTCCTCCACAGCACACTGGATGGCAATCGCTCAAACAAGGCGATGCAGGTATTCCAACGCGACACTTTCTTTGATAAGACGCCTCGGTACGTGGCCATCGAGGACACGGATTACGGACTCGCCACCTTCTCCCGCGCGCAACTCGCGGATGGGAACCAGTTCATCGGCGTCACGCATTTCATCATGCCCACGTATAGCACCGCCGGAATCGCAACTCCGGGCGTGCTCTCGAGTAATATGCGCATCCCCATTGATGATGAAAATGAGGTGCACTTTCGCCTGCGTTGGAGTGATTCCCCGCTCCCCGCGAGTGAGATCAACGAAATCAAGTACGGTGGCTACACGTTTCCGGAGCTCGTTCCTGGCACGTGGACACCGAAGGCCAACAAATCCAACGACTATCTCGTTGATCGGATCTCCCAGAAAAATATCTCCTACACAGGCATTGGACCATTTCCAATCCAGGATCTCGCCATGGTTGAGGACCAGCGAGGTCCGCTCATGAATCGCTCGATGGAGAAGCTGGTGAGCTCGGATGAGGGCATCATCCGCGTGCGTCGTCGACTTATCGACGCGGCCAAGGCGCTCATGAACGGCGAGGAGCCCGCCGAGCCGTGGAAGCCGGGCGCGTTCCGCGTTCGGAGCGTCCGCATCCCCTTTCCGTCCGATTTGCCAGTTTCGGACGCGGTTGCCGAAGTGCGTCGGCGAGCCTTTGCAAACCAGGATACGGTCCTCCAAACATCCTGACCCACAGGAGAGATGAATGCTTAGCCACGAAGACAACGAGCTCCTCTGCCGCACCGGCCCGGGCACGCCAATGGGCGAGCTGTTTCGACGATTCTGGTTGCCGGCGATGCTTGCCACCGATCTGCCCGGCCCAGACTGTGAGCCATGGAGACTCCAGATCCTGGGTGAGCGCCTGGTAGCGTTCCGAGACAGCAATGGAGACATTGGAATTCTTGATCGACATTGCCCCCATCGCCTGGCAGACCTGTGGTTTGGGCGAAATGAAGAGCGCGGCTTAACCTGTGCGTACCATGGCTGGAAATTCGATACCCAGGGCAACACTGTGTCTATGCCCACGGAGCCGGCCGAGAGCGACTTCAAGGAACGGCTGAAGATCAAACACTACCCCGCGCGCGAATTCGGTGGGCTCATCTGGGTATACATGGGTCCACCGGAGCTGATGCCGAATGAGCTTCCCCAGCATGAGTGGGCGCGGGTGCCCAAGCACCAGCGCGTGGTTCGGAGCTGGATTCAAGAATCCAACTATATGCAAGCGGTAGAAGGCGAGATCGATTCCGCACACATTAGCTTCAATCACCGCTGGTTCAAGCAGGAGTACGCGCCACCTGCCCAGCGCGTTCCCGTACGCACAACTGCCGATGGAACCGTGGTACGCGTTCTGGATGGCGCACCACGGCTCACCGTCAAGGAAACAGATTATGGGTTTATTTATGGCTCACGGCGGAGCACCGGGCAGGGCGACTTTTACTGGCGTTGCACTCAGTTCCTGCTTCCGTTCTATAGCCTGATACCCGGCCCCGTGCATCCGCGCGGCGGACGTTGCTGGGTACCCATCGATGATGAGCACAATATGGTGTTTCAATACTCGGCGCATCCCGAACGGGCCCTCACCGAGGACGAGCGAGTGCGACTCAATGCCAGCCCTGAAGAGCTTTCCCGCGCGGTGTTCAAGCTGCCCTCGGATCGCACGCTTATTGATTGCTGGCGTCCAAAGCGAACCCGCGACAATGACTACCTGATCGATCGCGATATGCAACGCACCAGGAACTTCACGGGGATCACTTCAGGCAGGGAGCAAGATATGGCCATGACGGACGGCATGGGCTTCATCCCGGAGCGCTGGCGCGAGCACCTGGGAACCACTGATATCGCGATCATTGCCGCGAGACGCATGCTCATTCGTCTTGCAACACAGCTTCAGGAAGGTGTGGAGCCCTATGCTCCGCACCATGCAGATCTATACCACATTCGGCCAATCGATGTCGTTTCTGAGATCGATGATTTTGAGACGCTGCTGACGCATCACGGGGAGATGGCCCGGGCGCTCGTCTGAGCGTCTACCAAACCATCCAGGTTCGCCCCTGGAGCGAATGCCGAGGACAGTCAGGCGCCCAGATCATTTCGGCGCCTGACTGTCCTCGGAGTGACTCATGAGGATCGCCTAGCCAGGATTATTCACCGGACCCAAGGCGCGGCTCGAAGGGCTTCCTGGGGCGGTGCATCATTCGGGTGAGCGGCGGCTCCCGGTAGCGCGGCGGTCTTGTGCCCCGCGCCCGAGGATGCCCGTACCGCTGGCGGATACACGGTTCCAGTGATTCCTCGGGCGCGGGGCACAAGACCACCGCGCTACCGGGGACGCCGCGCGGCACACAACCTCCGCGGCATATTCGCAGTCGTGGCTCATAACCGGTGAATGATCCGGGCGTGGGAACCTCAGGTCACGGTTTGCAGCCGGGGCGCATCAATCAACCCTTGCCCCGGACTTTTGGCTACCAGAATTGACCAGTGTCTCTTATTCGCGACGACGAATAAGGCATACACCGAGAGAACAATCACGGTGGACACCATAAGCACCAGGCCGTCAGGTACGGCCATGGCCATTGATCCCACCACCAGAACTATTTGCCCAACGCGTGCGGGAAGACTGTCGCTCAGCGTTCCCACCCACGGCATATACCCCTGCATGGCATACGCTATGACGGTAATGCCAAGCGTGGCCTCCGTGAAGAGGACCAGAAACGTCATTGGGTCAGTATCTTGCAGAACCAGCGCGGGACTCAATACAAAGAAAAACGGCAGAAGGTATTTCACCACGGCCATCTTCATGGCCTCCCACATGGTTGTCATCACCGAGCTACCTGCCACCCCCGCCGCGGCCACAACGGAGATAGCGGTTGGCGGAGTGACATCAGCAAGATTTGCCCAGTAGAGCAGGAACATGTGGACCGCCAGTGGATTCAACCCCTGCTTCACAAGCGCCGGAGCGAGCATGATCCCAAGAAAGATATACGCGGCTGATCCCGGCAGCCCGGTACCGAGCACGAAGGAGATCACAGCGCCCATGACCAGCATGGCAAACAGATTGCCCTGGGAAAGGTGAACCAGGTCACTGGTGATGGATGCTGCCGTGCCAGTGACAAAGAGCGATCCCACGAGCATGCCCACAGCCGCGAGAAGCGGTACCAGGCCGGCAAGCAACCGACCCGCGGAGGCAAAGAAATCGAGCGCCCGAGCCCTTGTCCAGCGCGTCTCACGCCGAATCTGGGTGATCGCGATCAAGACAGCGGTCGTGATCCAGGGCGCCTGAGCCTCGCGCTTCATGAACACCAGGAGCAGCACGAGTAGAGCCAAGGCGAATATGTACGGCCAGCCCTGACGGAGCGTCGGCCCCAGCTTGGGAAGCTCAGATCGGTCCATGCCTTGCATGCCACGTTTGGCAGCATAGCTATCAATCTGGACGAACATGCTGTAGTAGAAGAGAAAGGCCGGGATGGCCGCGCCAATGGCAACCACTGAGTAAGGAATGCCCAAAAAAATGGCCATCAGGAACGCGGTGGCGCCCATAACCGGTGGTGTCATGGCGCCGTGCGACGCCGCGTTTGCCTCAACGGCGGCCGCCACCTCAGGTGTGAAGCCGGTGCGTTTCATGGCCGGGATCGTAATGGTACCAGTGGAGAGCACGTTGCTCACGCCGCTGCCGCTCAGCATTCCATACAGGCCACTGGCAACGATGGCAACTTTGGCGCTGCCGCCGCGAACATGGCCGAGTAGGCCCATTGTGATATTGGTAAAGAATGTGCCAGCGCCGGTCATAAAGAGCGCCATGCCAAATATCGAGAATCCAATCAGCAGTCCGCCCACCACTTGCGTGGTTTGCCCCATGATGGATTGAGGGCTAAAAGCGTGGTAGCGGATGGTGTTCTCGAAGCTGACGCCAACGCCCTTGATGGGGCCGGGAAGAATTCCGGCGACCAGCGGGTAGGACGCGCACAATGCCACGATGATGGCAAACGAAAGTCCATTTGTACGCCGTACCGACTCCAGAATCAGTAATACCAGGATGCCGCCGGCGATGGTGGCGGGGAGAGGGGAGCGAAACTCCCATCCGTTGGCACTCATGTACGGGGCATTGATGGCGAAATAGCCACTGACACCGAGGGCAGTAATGGCTAGGAGGACGTCATACCACTGGACCTTCTCAGCATCTTTCACCCGTGCCGGAAACATGAGAAAGCCCATGGCAGTGAAAAGCCCCACCAGGATGTACAGGTAAGTAAATTCCCAGATCAGAACTGTCAGAGGGATAGACAATCCGCCCAGGTTGAGCTCAAACGGCTGGAACGTGTTGTTTAGGGCAAGTAGGATTCCAGTGATTGCCCCAACGACAACCACTCCGTACCAGGCTCCGTGTACTGAGCGATGAAGATCGGACTCCTCGTTCGCGATCATCCGCTTCCTCCTTCTATTGGCGATCGTAAGATGTACCACTCGCTAAGACGGATTGGGGTCACCATTCACATTCGGCGAATAGTGACCCCAATCCGCTGGGTTCCATTCGAGGATTCGCGGAGATCGCTAGAGCAGTCGCAGCCAGAAGGCGTCTTCCCAATATGGGTCTAAGCCGGCTGCCTTCAGGCCGTCCGCACGTTGCTTAGCCCAGAATCGTGCCCAATCGTCACCCTGGAGACTTTTCCCCTGCGGGTCAGCCAGAGATTTCTCCCAGGCCGCTTTCAACACTGGCTCGCGCTTGAGAAGCTCTTGCTGGCGCTTCTCGGCCGCGTCAGTCCACCAGCCCTTCTCCTTGAAATAGCGGATCGAGCCGTCATGGACGGGACTAAAGATCTGATCAAACCGGACACGGTCTGAGGCCAGCCCCTCCACCCCCGGGTAGCTACCGTTAAACTCGGGAAAGGCCTCATAAATCGCCTTGGTCATGGCGTACACGTATTCCGCGTCCTTGCTTGAGAGCGTGGAAATCGTCCCGAAATGGGGGCCGTTTCCATAGTGCGGATTTTCCTCCGAAATTGGCGGCGCTCCCACGGTGGCCTTCCCGGGGGTACCCGCGGGGTTCACCTTCAGGAATCGGCTCCACATCTCGGGGTCTTCCTGCTGTGTCTTCATGTACACGGGCGAGTAGCCGCGAGGTGAGTTGGCCATCTCGTATACAAAGCCGGTGTTGGTGGCAGTCCACACACAGTCAGCCTTGTCTTCCATGATGGCTCGGCCGGCGCCGCCGTAGCTGGGGATGTCCACGCGCTTCACGTCTTCCCAGGTGAGGTTACCCGCGGCTAATGTGGCCTCCATATTAAGGTTGAAACCGAAGGAATTGGAGACATACACCATGCGCCTCCCTTTCAGGTCCTTGGGCTCCTTGATGCCGAGATCACCGGCGCAACCAACGAGCTGATTGGTCTTGGGCCAGTTGATGGCGATGAGCCGAACATCGGTGGGACCAGCTTCCTTGTCTGAGTAAAAAGTGATCCCTTCGCTCGCATAGATGCCGGGGTCATTCCCAAAATCGGCGCGACCGTCCTTGTAGATAGCCAACCGACCAAGGTCGGTTCCCGTGGGAATTAGGCGAATGGTGTTTTTCTCCCGCCCGGATGTCCCGTGAGCAATTGCCTGATGAACGTTGTAGGTGGCTGAGCCAACATCCAGCGTGACCCAGTTGATGACATCAGGCAGCTTGTAATTCTTGGCCGCGGGCGCTGCCGAGGTGTCGGGCTTGACTGACTCGGACTTCGCCACAGGTGCGAGAGTGGGACCACTGCTCACCGCGGCGGGCTGCCCTGACGAAGTTGCCGGTTTCGCCCCGGGCGCTTCCTTAGGACCACAGGCCGCCAGTAGAACGGCAATGATGGTAGCAAGGACAACTCCGGCCTGTGCATTCAGCGCCTTATGACTCCACATGAACTCTCCTTCTGGATGTCTGTTCTCAAGCAATGGGCTTTGACCGAATTCGTAATCAGAGCGTCTCTTAAGATACCGGGCTTACTGAAACCTCCCAGGTCATCGCGAGAGTTCTGCCAGGCACGGGCCGCCCTCGCATCCCGTTCGCGTTGGATTCATACTACTACCGGTGGTGGCTGGGTCCACAAGGATTTCTCCAGCCTGTTCGCGCTTTTGGATCGGCTTACTTATGGCAACTCCGAATCCACTCGAGGACCGGCTTCCCGCCCTGGCCGATACAGCGAGTACCACCCCATTACGAAGCCCTCCATCTCTGGGACTGGGCGGCCTTGTAGCGCCACCGGAACGATGGGCTGGGTCTTTGAATTGTCGCCGTGTTCCTGTTCAGGCGACTGCCATTCGCTGCGTCAAAACTCTCAAGGACTCGAACTGGGTGATACCACCGCCGCCTGCCTCGAGATCCCCAACCAGCGTCCGCTCTGGAGGGCGGCGCCATCCTGAGGGCCGACTGGCCGGTCGCCTGTCGCAATCTCCCGGCCTGCGAACTCCGAACCAGTTGATGTCCCACCCGGTTCCTTCGTTCCAGGTGGGGGCGCGGGCGACCGGCCCGTCGCCCCTAGGGCGTCCGCACTATTCACGCCGTCTGCCTCGAGGTGAACCCAGCTAGCATCTGCTTTGGTGGACGACGACATCCGTAGGGGCGACTGGCGGTCGCCCGTCGCGATGTCTCGGATGGCGACCACCGAACCGGCTTATTTCGCGCCTGGCTCCCTCGTTCCAGGTGGGGACTGCGCTGACAGGGTGGGCGCGGTGATCGTCTCCGTCGTGATGGGCGCAGGTGCCCGATACGGTTTCGTTAAAAGTGAAGAGTTACGGGTGAAGAGTGTGAGCAGCCGGCGCGGACGCGTGTTTGCTCGGCTCCTCCTCCGTCCGTCCTCATTTTTCACTTTGCACTTTTAATTCTTAACTAAACCGTATTGGGCGCAGGTTCCCCTTCCGCCTGCCGTCGGAGAATGGAGGCAGCTGGGATCATGGGCGCTAAGATTGTGAGGTACAACACCGAATGCTAGAGTGAGGATTGAGGATCAACCTCGGGAACGTCGGTGCTCCCATATCACGCCGGCATAGGAGGAGACTGTCGAAGGCAGTCTTTTTTGCTGCACGAAAGGTAGGCACGCGCGCATGGAGATAGCCACCGCCGTACTCTCGGATCTCTTCATCATGTTCGTTGCCGCGAAGATCGTGGGCGAGATCTTTGAGCGGTTGCGGCAACCGGCAGTCATCGGTGAGCTGCTGGTGGGCGTAGCAATAGGCCCCTACGCGCTCGGCCTCATCGGTCATCCTTCCGGTGCGCTGCTCGGAGCATTTCCCGATTCCAACGCGGCAGTAACGGTGCTCAACTCGATCTATTCGGTCATCGCCGAGCTCGGGGTGATCGTGCTGCTCTTTCTGGTTGGCTTGGAGACGCGACTCTCAGACATCTTACGAGTGGGTCGACGCGCCGGTCTGGTGGCGGTGCTTGGGGTGATCGTCCCATTTGTGCTGGGCTACGTCTTTATCTCATCGCTCGGCCGCCCAACGATCGAAGGGCTGTTCGTTGGCACGGCCATGGTCGCCACAAGTGTGGGCATTACCGCGCGAGTGCTCGCAGATCTTGGCCAGATTCAGCAGGATGACGCCCGCATCATTCTGGGTGCCGCCGTGATTGACGACATCCTGGGCAGGATTGCGCTTGCAGTGGTGGCAGCCCTGGGAGCAGGCGGAGGGATATCCGCGTCCGAGATTGGACTGATTGCCCTGCAGGCGATTGCGTTCACGGTATTCGTCGCTCTTGCTGGACGGCATGCAGCCAACCGCTGGAGCGTACACCTGGAACGCTTGCGGATACGAAACGCGCCATTTGTCGTGGCGATTGTCATCATGCTCGGTCTGGCGGTGCTGGCCTCAAAAATCGGCCTGGCCGCCATCATTGGGGCATTTCTCGCGGGTATGGTCTTCGCTGAGCTGAGCGAACAATACGAGCTTGAACGTCAGGCACTCCCCATGTACGAGCTCTTCGTACCGCTATTCTTCGTGATCACGGGCAGCCACGTGGACTGGAGGCTCTTCCTGGACCAATCGGTGATGGGCATCGCGCTCGCGGTGACCGGGCTAGCAATCCTGGGTAAACTCATTGGCTGTGGCGCTGGTGCCTATGGACGCGGCTGGCGATCCATCGCGATCGTAGGAGTAGGCATGGCACCGCGGGGCGAGGTAGGGCTGATCGTTGCAAACGTCGGCAGGTCGCTCGACGTAATTCCGGACTCCATGTTCTCGATAGTTGTGATCATGAGCGTATTGACCACTCTGGTCGTCCCGCCGGTTCTGACCGCGCTCTATCGTGGGAAGGGCGTGAATCCTGTTCCAGTGGACATCAATTCCATTGATTTTGCGAAGTCCGATGGACGACTTCCGGATCTGTGAGCGATCACGTCGGGAACATGACCCAGCAGCGGCGACGCGGCAGCGCGATTGCGGCAGATGTGCAGAACACGGATGCTTTCGGTACGAGGTGCTTGTGAAGTATTTCAACCCCGGTTAAGAAAAGCTGGCATGACACGGTGCGCCTCCGCAGGGCATTGACTCGGCGGCAAGGGGGCCCGAAATGGATACGTCCGTGAGCAACTCAGCCCGCCCTGGGCCAGCACCGCTTCGGTACAGTTCGGCCAGTCATCCCCGACTCCCGACGCGGATGACTGGCCGCCGCTGGGAGCGCTGCCATCCCTGGCGGGCCGGCCCCTGAGGGCCGCACCGCATTATCCCAATCGGCGACTGGGATGACGGAGAGCGGCCTCGACGGCCGGGCCGCCTGGGATGGCGGCGCTCCCAGTGCCAGCAGCAAGGTGACCGGATGTGGTTGTGTGCCGGAGAGTGGGTATCCCCCGGCGGGGACACCAACGGATGAAAATACTTCAGACGGATACTCCACTCAGCACCAATGAGGCGACCCGGTGGCCCATGTTCAGGAGAGCGTAATCAAGCAGGTCGCCGTAAGCATCCGGAAGAATGGCAAAAGCACGTGGCGTCGGCGCCAATCAAGACGGCGGCCAGCGTGCGAATGCTCCCTACTCCGCCCTACGTGGTCGAGGCGCTTCAGACTCGACGAAAGCGAGTTGCAGAGATGTATCTGGCCGCGGGGCCAGTGTGAGATGGGATGGACCTCGTGTTTCCGTCCGATCGCGGGACGTTCGTACGTCAGGCCCACGTCCGCGAGCGCTGGATTGCAATGCTCGACGATTCAGGACTCCCGCGCCTCCGCATGCACGACCTCCGGCACACATTCGCCACGATCATGCTTGATGGCGGTGAAGACCTCGTGGCCGTACAGCGTTCACTCGGTCACAGCAAGGTGAGCATCACGGCGGACCTGTATACAGGACGCATTCCGAACGCGCAACGGCGGGCGGTGCTGCGCTACGGCGAGATGCTCAGCGGAACTGAAGCCACGGGCTCGTGAGCCGTTGTTCACCGGTTGTTCACCGGGGCACTCTGAAACCCGCGATTTGATCTCAGAATGACCATGAAGGTGCCAAGGGGCAGAATCGAACTGCCGACACCGCGGTTTTCAGCCGCGTGCTCTACCGACTGAGCTACCTTGGCAAGCCCATCACAAGGATGGCTGGTAGGCGAAACAGGACTCGAACCTGTGACCTCCTCGGTGTAAACGAGGCGCTCTAACCAACTGAGCTATTCGCCCGAATCGGCCACATTGGCCCGGCCCGCTGGTGCCCCCGACTGGACTCGAACCAGCACGTCCTTCCGGACACAGGCCCTCAACCTGCCGCGTATACCTATTCCGCCACGGGGGCATTCACGAAGAACTCTGAGATTATAGGCGGTGGAAATGACGACGGCAATGCAGCGTCAACTCCGAGCACTCCCAGGTCGGCGTGAGTATTTCAGTGTGCCAAGGTTTCTCAGCTCATAGTCTCTCGGGCGGCCATGAGGCACCGAAACATTGGCGCTGAATAAATCATGAGGGACCACCCGCTTTGAACGAATCTCCCCATCGGAACCGAAAGTCACATCGAATCACGCGAGGGAGTCGAGGTGGAGTGGGTTGTTAACACGTCCTCCGCACCCAACTGGCCCACTTGATCACTATTCATTCGACTCACCCTAACACTTATCAAAGTAATAACAATCAGCAGCAAAGCAAGGCCGGTGAGCGTGCGCGCCACACCAATGACATCGGCCAAGCCACCAAGGAACAGGAGCGGAATCACGCTTAACACATTGCTCAGCATGAACTGGATGGAAAAGACTCGCCCACGGATGGCTACGGGCGCGCGTTCCTGAATAATCGTCTGGGCGGGCACTATCATGCAGACGAAACCAATGCCCGCCAGCAGCGCGATGGTCATCGTCGTCGCCAGGAGTCCGCCCACGTGATGGAGGTCAAATGCTCCCGCCTCCCCAACGCCGAACACGTTGTGCCACACCGGCCCCACCGCGCCCATAGCTAGAATGGCAATGCTCACCACGAAGAGGCCGCCATTGACCAATTGATACCGATTCAGGCCATGCCCCCAACGGCTCAAAAGTGCCGTGCACACCACCATGCCCACCCCCGCGGGGGCAAGCACGAAGACACTGTCCTCGGCCCGAATGCGCAGCTCACTCACCGCGAAACCTGGCGCTAGCATGGCTACAACAATCCCGAGAATGGCACCGAGCGTCCATACACCAATGGCCCACTGAACCACCGGATTGCTACGGATGAACCCCGAAACTTCCTTGAGGTCAGCCCAGAACTCCTTAATCTTCTGTGTACCGGCTATCGAAGGCTCGCCAGGCTGGGAAGGAAGCGGCCAGCAGAGCCCGCCGCACAGAAGTAACAGTGCTCCGCACACAAGGAAGAGGGCAT
>JBJXFJ010000326.1:0-3218 GCA_046154735.1 Chloroflexota bacterium
CCAAGGACGACCCGGCCACCTGGGAAGAGATCAAAGCGAACGGAGACGCCGCCATCGTTGGCGTTGGTCATTGAAGCACCTGTGCGCCGGCGGTCGCCGTGCACGCAATGAGCATCGACGGGAAGTATCAGGTACCCACCGTCGCCGTCCATACGGACATCTTCTACCCCGTCACCCAATCGGTCGTGCGAATGAACGGTATGCCTCGCATGCGCCAGGTGTACGTCGCGCAGCCGATCATGGGGAAGACACCCGCACAGCTACGCGCCTGCATTGATGGTCCCGACATGAAGACGGGCCGGCCGTTCATGCAAGAGGTCATCGAAGGGCTCACCCGCTCACTCGATAGCCAGGACGTGCGCGATAGCTCGTTTGATCGGTCTACGCCACGCTTCCTCGACGTGGACACTGAGGAGAACCTGAACGCGCTGTTCGAAGAGAACAACTGGACCGACTACCTGCCCATCATCATGCCGACCGAAGAGCGCGTCGAGGCGATGCTGCGGAACACCAGCCACGCCCCAGACGAGATCGTCGGACGGCTGCGCCCAACGAACTTCCGCGAGTACTGGGCGTACGACGTGGAGAAGGTTGCGGTCAACGCCGTCATGGCCGGCGCGCGGCCAGAGTACTTCCCCGCGATCCTGGCGATGGCAGCCAGCGGCGTCAGCGCACGTGGCAGCACCACCAGTTCTGCCGCAGCGATGTGCGTCGTCAACGGCCCGATTCGCCACGAATTAAGTATGAACAGCGGCACCGGCGCGATGGGGCCGTACAACCACGCAAACGCCACCATCGGGCGGGCGTGGGGGCTGCTCTCCACGAACCTTCAGGGCGGGTCCACCCCAGGGTTGACCTACCTCGGGTCGCAGGGGAACGCCTACGCCTACACCAGTATCACGTTCGCCGAGAACGAGGAGCGGAGTCCGTGGACGCCGTTCCACGTCCAGCACGGCTTCAAGCCCGAGGAGAGCACGGTCAGCCTGTTCGGCGGCGCCCGGGCCACGTCGTTCACGCTCGGCCTGCGAGAGACCTACTGGGAGAAGCACGTCCTCAACCTCGTGCGCGGCTTCGATCCGCACACCGAGCTGGTGTTCGTGCTCGATCCGATCACGGCGAATCAGTTCATCGACCGTGGCGGCTTCGACACCAAGGAGAGGCTGATCGAGTGGGTCCACAAGAACGCCACCATGCAGGCGTCCGAGTACTGGGACTATCAGCTAATCCAGAACTACATCTACCCACGGGCGACGTACGGTGAAGAGCCGTTCGCGTCGAGGCTGGCCGTCCCAGACGACCAGATGTTACCAATGTTCCTTGAGGACGAAGTTCACGTGACCGTTGTCGGCGGTGAGACCAACGGCTACTGGCGGATCATGGCAGCCGGCTACCGGGGGACGTTCTCCGTCGATCCGTGGAGATAGCGCACCTCTGACCCCTGGCCCCCTCTCCCGCACGCGGGGGAGGGGGGTCCGTCCTGGGAGTGAGGGCAACCTACGAGAGCTGAGATCGGTTCACTGATGACGCGATTCGACATCCTCGTCGTTGGCGGAGGGCTGGCTGCCCTCACGGCTGGCCTGTTCGCTACGCGGGCCGGGCGCTCCACGCTCGTGCTGGAGCCGGCGATGCCCGGGGGCCACATCACCACCATCCCGAAGATCGAGGACTTCCCCGGTTTTCCAGATGGCGTCTCCGGCTACGAGCTTGGCCCAAACGCCCAGATGCAGGCGATGAACGCTGGCGCTGAGTTCGCGATGGCCGAAGTTCAGTCACTGGCCCGGGTTGCTGGTAGCTCGTCTGGTGACTGGCTGGTGACAACGACTGAGGGCGACTACGAAGCCGGCGCTGTCATCGTGGCGTCTGGCTCGCACGCCCGCGCGCTGGCGGTGCCCGGCGAGGAGCGCCTTGTCGGGAAGGGTGTCAGCCACTGTGCAAGCTGTGATGGTCCGCTCTTTCGCGGGCAGCACGTTGCGGTTGCTGGTGGCGGAGACTCCGCGCTTCAGGAGGCGCTCACCCTTGCTGAGTACGTCGGCAAAGTGACCATCTTCCACCGGGGCGAGGCGTTCTCGGCCCAGCAGACCTACCAGCAGCGCGTTCAGGACGAGCGCAAGATCGAAGCGTGCCACAACACGGACATTCTGGAGATCGTTGGGGATGCTGAGGTCTCCGGGGTCCGCGTCCAGGATCGTGGCAGCGGCACCGAGCGCACCGTCGAGGTCGTCGGGCTGTTCGTCTACGTGGGGCTAGAGCCGAACAGCAGATTTCTGGATGGGGTGCTCACCCTTGATGCTGACGGCAAGATCCCAACCGACATCTGGATGCGCACCGACCAGGCCGGCCTGTTCGCGGCCGGCGATGTCCGCAAAGACTCAGCCTCGCAGGCGATCACGGCAGCCGGTGATGGCGCTACTGCCGCCATCGCCGCAGATCGCTATCTGACGGCTCGCGAAGCCGCGAGCGGCTGACCGGACGATGATTCGGACTCGTGGAGGCGTGACGTCAACAGCTAACCGGTGATTCGCCGTGGCGGTGAGAGTCGTGCAGCAGCGACTGCGCGAGGAAGCGTGGGGAGAGGGCAATGGATCGTTCCCAAGGTAGCGCACGTGTGAGCCGACGGCGGCTCCTTCTGTTGATGACCGGCACCGCCGGTATGGTCGGCCTGTCCGCCTGTATGCGACGGGATACGCCACCGCCAGGTGGGGCCAGCCAGCCAGCGCCGACGCAGGTTCCGGCCGCGCAGACCAAGCCAGCGGAGACCAAGCCAGCCGCAGACGCCAAGCCGGCCGCACCGGCCCAGCCAGCTGCTGCGCCAGCGAAGCCAGCCGAGGCCCCGGAGCCGGCCGCCGCTGCCGGTACCCCGAAGCGTGGCGGCACCATGACCGCATTGATGCAGAACGACTGGCTCACGTTCGACATCGCGCTCAACACCGCGTCCGAGTCCACCCACTTCGTGATCTTCGACCCCCTCGTGATGCACGAGCGAAACGACAAGGGGCAGTGGGAGTTCACCCCAGGTCTTGCTGAGAAGTGGGAGCTTAAGGACAAAGAGGCCACGTTCTGGCTGCGCAAGGGCGTGAAATTCCACGACGGCAGTGACTTCAACGCCGAGGTGATGGCCTGGAACATCAACCGCTGGATCAATGAGCCGAAGTCGGTCGCCAAAGGCTCAATGGGCGGCATTGACTGGAAGAATCCGACCGTCATCGTGGACTCGCACA
>JBJXFJ010000334.1:0-2849 GCA_046154735.1 Chloroflexota bacterium
AATCTCGCCGTCCTTATCGGAGTTGCCTTGCTGAGGTAGGTCCAGGCTGACCGTGATCCGGTGCTCGCCTTTCTTGAGCTGCACACCGGGAAAGATGGACTCAACGCTGGCGCCGGGTCCCAGGGCCGAGAGCGGCTTCTGAGCAGCATCCTCATCATCTACCTCGAGCTTCACGCTGAAGGCCGGCGAGGCCGCGTTGCCGCCGTTCTTGACGGTCACGCGCACCTCGTTGGGGACGGGATCGCAGTCCTTCTGCCCATCAGGATCCTTGCCCTTGACGCGGATGCTCTCCACCGTGAGACGGGACTGACCGGCCGCCTCCGGCTTTGCCACGTTCTATCCTCGGCCAATGGCCGCGTCCACCACTACCGCGTTGCCCACGCCGGACTGGATCACCGCAAAGCCTTGGTCAAAGCGGTTGTTCTGCTCGTTTTGCTCAAAGATGCCGCGAGGCTCGTCCACACCGGCAACCAGGGATGTGAGGGCCGCTCGCGGCTGTGTCACGCGCGTGCACAGCTCACCCAGTGCACCCGGCGACAGTGTGCCGGCTTGCGCCGTTCCGAGCGGTGTGGGGAGGGCTTTTAGAGACACCGCCACCTGGAATGCCCCGGCCGGCTCCGTCCCACGATTCTCCACTCCGGTGCAGACGAGGCTATCCGCGCTGCCGGGGATGTCCAGCACCTTGCGGCTCACCGGCACCAGGTCCGGGAGATCTGCGTACCGGACCTCGAAGTTGATTCGGCCACGCACGCCATCGACTGAGGACACTGGAAGCTCATGTCGGCCCAGACGCCAGCCGTTCCTGGCGTCAAGCACCAGAATTACCGCAGCGTCAGGCGGATTGTAGACGGCAAACGGGACAGGGCCATCATCTTCCGACATATGCACAAAAAGCCCGTAGGACTTCTCACCGTCAAACGGCAGGCCAAAGTAAGCCGTGGCGTCAAGCGCCATGTAGTCATTTCATCCCGGAATGGCCCGATTGATCTGCGGAAATGTGCCGGAATCTGCACTGAAGGCAACGTCCGCGCCGACCAGCACGGAGGTGGCACCTGAGCAGGCTGCGTCCGCGCACTCGCCCACCGAGATCTGAGCCCGAATCTCGCCGGAGGAGTGCCAGTCTCCATCGGCAGAGATAAAGAAATGGTCGACGAATATCTGGAGCCGTGCCTCGGGGTCCCGCGTGCGAGGATCGTCCGCCTGGGCGGGCATCACCAGGCTCAAGAGGAGCAGCGCCGCGCACGCTCCCAAGCGGATCGGCAGTCCCCGCCCCATCGCTCGCAATCGGTTCACTGATTTCATTCGCACACTCCATGCTGCCCAATCTGGATGGAGTCCCGCCAGAGCGCGGACGTCCCAGCCCTCACGCTCGCTTCCGCAAGGTGACACAGACTACTCATCCTGGCAGTTCACCGTGATCTTCAGCTCATTGTCCTCATCGTCGGGCTCGACAATCGTGTTTCTGGTATCCACTTTCACCTTGATCGTCCGCTGGCCCATTTAGAGCTCCACATTGGGAAATGAGACGCTGACCTCTTTACCGCCATCGAGTCCGGCAACCTGCTGCTCATAGTCGTCGCCGTCAGCCTCCAGCTTCATTCTGAACCCCGAGGCGGCCGCCTGCCCCTCGTTCTTCACCAGGACCGTCACGGTGTTGCGCCCGGGCTCGCAGCGCTGACTGCCCGGCTCGCTCCCGCGAACGGTAATCCCTCGCGCTGCCAGGTCAGCCTGCTGCGACCCCGTGGGGACTTGCGGCGGTGGCCCGAACGTGAATCGGCTCTAGTAGCCGTTGTTCGCCTGGTTCATCTCGGGGATGCGCCGATCATCATCGATGGTAAAGGAGGTGGGGTGATCACCGGGCGGGATCTCGGGAATGAACTCACAGCGTTCTCGCCACTCACCGACGGAGAGTCCGGGGAAGTTGAACCGGCCCACCATTGGAGTGCTGGTCCCAATGCGCAGCACCACGGGAATTGATGCCACGTCCCGCTCGCCAAGATTTGTGACGCCCATGCAGATCACCTGGCGATTTGTGCCCTCGATGCCAACGACGCGGAACTGGGTAGCGGCGAGATCCGGAAGCGGCGCCTTGCGGATCTCAAAGTTGACGGTGAAATCCCCCATCTCGCGCCGTGTGCCGCCATCGTAGAACGCGCCCCAGGCCGGCAGGCTGTGGTTGCCGATACCCCAGCTGGATTCCTCACGCAGCAGCAGGGTCGCAGAGCCGAGACTCTCGTTGGCGGTCACGGAATCCATCTCGAGGCCGGAGACGGTGACTATGTAGCTGGAGTCCGCGTATACAGAGAAGGACTCTCCCGCAACGTCGGGCGAGTCCCGGAACGCATCGCCAGCCTTGGGGATGGTCCGATTCAACGTCACCGTGTCACCCGAGTCGGCGCTGAACGAGCTCGGGGGCGTATACACGATCATTCGCTCGTTGGCGCAGACCGGCGGGCCGACGTTTGACAGGGTGATCGACGAGCAGCGCTGGCCCCATGTACGGAGCCGAATCTCGCCGGCTCCCCAGTCATTGTCGTCGCGTATGGAGATGTTCTTGATGACGATCTGTAGCCGCGCATCGGGGTCTTCCTCGGCCGCGATGGCCGGTGCGGGGCCAACAACCGGCGTTTGCGCAAACGTGCCTGTCAGTCCCCCACCAAGGACGAGGGCGGCGCATGCCGCCCGAATTACAAGACTCAGCTACACCACGCACTTCCGCTCCACACGCCCGCATCAAGGCCACTGGGAACCCCAGGCATGATAGCCCAGACGTGTTGGGAGATCGCCGAGGGTTCATCGAGTCCAGTTGGGCGGATGATGCGCTGTAGATGGCGCGGTGGGGGGGGGGG
>JBJXFJ010000342.1:0-2628 GCA_046154735.1 Chloroflexota bacterium
CTGCCCGTCGCCCCTACGGAAGGCCGAGTCCTCCAGTGCGAGCGCTAGCGGGGGTCATCCCGCAGCGTACGTTATCGCGCCCGGCCGGTCGCCCCACCGAAGCTATCCGCTGCTTGACGCCCCAAGACCGTTGCTACAACTGACTGTCCGGCCTAAGGGCGACTGGCAGTCGCCCGCACAAGATCACAGCGACTATGCTGAGCCCCTGTCCATGCTTGGAATATTGGGAGCATTTCCGGGCTCCCCAACGTTCGGAAAGCCCCGCACCAGACGCACCTGGTCCAGTAGTTCGAATGGGCCCTTGATCCCATCCAGCCTGATCGTTCTCCAATCAGGAGGTGCTCATGCTTCATGATCCCACCCAGAACGGGCTCGCGTGTGAAGTCACTGCCGAGGGGTGCGTTATCCGTGCGTGGTTTCCTGGACTTACCTCGAATCGCTTGCGCGTGGCGGTGCGGGGCGATCTGATCACCATCTGGACTCTTCCTTCGCCAGAGAGTATCGCGACTCCCGCGAACGGTGAGCTCCACACGCCGATCTGCCACTCCATGCGCTTGCCGGCACCAGTCAATACGGCTCGTATAGCCATGCACTATGCCAATGATGAGCTTGTGGTGACGCTACCCAACACTCGCGGGCAGGCGCGCTGGACCACCTCCACATATTCATCATCGGCTGGAGCAGCCCGTAGACGCCCGCTCCCACTTGTTCCCGCTCATGCGTTACCGGCCTAGCGGGTGACCTTCCATCATCAGCAGCGGCTCCTGGATGATCTCAAGGAGCGCACCGTCTGGATCGTGGAAGTAGATTGACGAGGTCACGTGTGGCGGACCGACGTTGGAGATTCCTCGAACGGCCAAGCGCTCAACGATCCCACTGAATTTGTCCGCGGGGACGGAAATAGCCACATGGTGCATACCGCCGACCGATTCACGAGTCGATGGCATGGGATGTTCAGGAAAATCGAAAAACGCCAGAAGATTCCCATGGCCGATATCAAAGAAGAAATGCGTGGAGCTCGGCAGATCGCGGTTCTGAAACAGCTCAACGAGCGGAAACCCGAGGACCTGAGTGTAGAACTCGATGGTGCGCTCAATATCAGAGCAGATGAGCGCGAGATGGTGCACTCCCTGGGCCGACGTGGGCGGACTTGTTTCAGAGGCCGTGAGATACTTCTGGGAGATTAGCGACCGTCGCGCGTCGTAATCCATCCTCTCGTCTCCAATCATCGATGATTCCCGTCATGTCGGGCCCCATCATTGTAGCCACTGCCGGGTAGCCACTGCCGGCCTCCACGCGGCGGTCGCCTGACATCGCCGAGGCGCCCCGCCCAGGGAGGCAACTGAGACCTGAATGTTTCGGAACGGCGGAAGAACTTGTGCTCAAGCACGCTAGAATCAAGACGTGATGAGGCCACTGCCGCGTCGACTACTTGTTCATACAACGGCTGCTGGCCTGATTCTGGCCGCGCTGGTACTCGCTTCTGTACCAACGGACGCACTTGCAAGTCGGTTTGGCCCACCCTGGCTGGCTGAGGTCATTGTGGAACGAGCCGTCGTTCGGGCAGGGCCGGACGCCGAGGCTGAGGCCATCGGCCCCGTGGACCGAGGGAGTCGACACATTGTCCTCGAGCATTCCAGGCTTGAGAATGCCGTCCAATGGATGCGCATAGAGCAAGGTTGGCTGAACCTTGATGATATCGACGAGGTTCGGGAGCCGTGGGTTGCTGAAGTAGTGACCGCGAGCGTTTCAATCTTCAGCACGCCCAATGCGCGCAGCGCTATCCGCCGTACGGCCTCGCGCGGATCCCTCCTGCGGGTGGCCGGCCTCTCGCCCGGGATTCAGGGCGATCCAGGCATCTGGTGGGCCACCACAGAGGGGTATGTCACCTTAGAGGGGTTGGGGCGGGCTTCAGGTGCAGCGGCGGAGGCGTGGAAGCTCCCGAGCGCAACGGACGCCGCGCGAGGCTGGTGGGGAGCAATTCGATCCGACGCGAATGTGCGAGCTGGACCAGCAGGCACTGCACCGTTGCTCGGTCAGCTTCACCCGGGGGATCGCGTCAAAGTGCTCGCTGAGGACGAGGGGACGCTGGCTGATGGGAGTCGCCTCTGGTACCGGATCGACGGCGGGCGATTTGCCGGTGGCCATATACACAGCTCGCTAATCAGTCGCTTACCGGATCCCAAACCCAATACCACCGCACCAGAGGGGGCGTCAGGCGGTGGAACCTGGCTGGTGGTGGACCGCAAGGCGACATCCCTGACGGTCATGACTGACGGCGAGGTCAAATTCGTCACCTATGTCAGTCTGGGCCGCGCGGGCGTGGAAACCCCCATCGGTCTGTACTCCACCTTCGGAAAGTATTTGACCGACGACATGACCAGCACCAGCGTTGCCGATGCCGACCGCGACTACGACTTTCCAAATGTTCCCTTCACCCAGTATTACCGGACAGGCGGCTATGCCATACACTCTGCCTACTGGCATGATCAGTTTGGCGGAAGTGCAAGCCAGGGGTGTGTCAACGTCACCTGGTCTGACGGAGCCTATCTCTTCGATCTCACGACACCCTATGTGGTGCCTGGTAATTTCGTCCGGTGGGCCGAATCGAATGAATCAACCCCGGTC
>JBJXFJ010000361.1:0-4620 GCA_046154735.1 Chloroflexota bacterium
GATCTCCTATGGAGTACTGCCACTGCTTGCCTACGTCATTAAAGCCGCCTTCAAAGCCGTCGATCCAGGCATTGTCATCAAGCACATCAGGCAGGACCAGCAGTGGGCGAATGGGAACGGCACCGGCAATTGGCACGGCCTGGCGGAGCATCTCCTGCGTGGTCATAATGGCCACATCCCAGGTATAGAGACCGGCTCTTTGCTCCTGGAGCAATCGCGGCAGATAGTCTCGCGAGGAAGACTGGAACTGTGAGTGCTCCACCTTGATCCCGGGGAAGGCTTTCTCAAACTCTTCCACAATGACGCGATAGCCCGTCCCTGCATAGGTAGCCAGCGTCAATGCACCTTCACCCTTGGCACCGGCGACGAGCTGATCCCAATCAGCCTTACTCATTCCAGCAGCGGGCGCAGCCGCGGATGGGGACGCCGCGGGCTTGGCCGCGGGGGATGCTGCGGCCACTGGTGACCCCGCTGCCGCCGGCTTGGCCGCTTCGGTGGGCTTAGCCGGAGCAGTGGTGGGCGCAGCCGGAGCGCTCGGCGAGCATGCCGCGATAAGCGCGGCCGCGCCGCCCAAGCCAAACAGTCTCAATGCAGCCCTGCGCGTTACAAGAGTCGCCGTTGCATCATTCACCGAGAACCACCTTTCAGGACAAGCCACGGCCTGGTCCGATCGTTCGGCACCAGGTATTTACGAGTTATTCCGTTCGTGTGAATCTGAATGTAATGCAGATTCATCATAGGAAGCTAGCAGTCGGTGACACGGGGGATGACGAGAATGATCGACTCGGAATGCGGAATTCATTCCGCCGTCCTAAGGCGTCAGCCGATGTACGATATTCGCCATAGAACGGCGGAATGAGTTCCGCGCTACGAACGCAGACCGAACGGGCCGCCAAACCTTCGAATTCCTGCCAATTAGATCCCGGGACCGCTCCCCACAAACGTCGGCCAGTCTCCGCATTGATCACGAACCACGAACGGTGCAGTCATCGAGCCGGCAACCTGTCGCTCAACCGTAAACGTCACAGACTTCGTATTCGGCGGTAAAGTATGGGTAAAGCCGCCGGGAGAGCCAGAGACGCTCCCAATGCTGATCACCGCGTTGGTCGCTGATCCAAATCGGATCTCCTGGAGCGCGTTGGACGCCGAGACCAGGAGGCTAGTGGCGGTCACCGTGACCTCGAGGCGCCCGCGAACGACCGCAGTTGAAATCACCTGGACCGGTGGGCGCGGGACACACACGGTATCGTCATCATCACTTCGAATGATCACCGTACCGGTCCCACTCCTGATGCTGGCGTTCACCGGTTGAGTGAGGACGACTGCCAGCATCTCATTCGGTTCTGCCACGATGTCACCGGTGACCAGCACCGTCACCATCTTACTGATCTCACCGGGGATGAAGGTCAGCGTGCCACTGGTCGCTAGGTAATCCGATCCCGCCGTGGCAGTGACATCAGCAGTGGCGTAGTGCAAGGAAACCGCTCGGCCGCTGGGCGCAGAGAGTGACACCGCCAACTGGGCGGGCGTGGTGCCACTTGCCCCTTCATCCACCGCCACACTCGCGATGCTCAGGGTGGGCAAAGGATCGTCGTCAGTCACGGTAATGACCCCCTGTCCGTCCGCGATGACCGCGTTGCTGGGATTCGAGAGATTGAGTCTCACTGTCTCATCCCCCTCGTCACGAACATCGGCAAGCACCATCAGGGGAATTGTCTTTGAGATCTCGCCAGGGAGAAAGGTCAACGTTGTGAGAGGCAGGGGCAGATAGTCCGAGCCTGCCATCGCGGTGCCATCGGCGGTGGCGTATTGCACCGTAACTGTCAGGTTCGACGCCGAGGACAGCGTCACCGCAATGCCAACGGTGGTCGTCCCAGTATCCCCTTCAACTATTGACGCATCAGCGACCTGCAGCGCTGGGGGCGGCTCATTGTCCGAATTCACTAAGGCAACATCCGGCGGATTCATCCCGGAGTATGCGGGGTCGGAGGTCACCGCCGGCGCGGTCACAATTGAATAGAGCACGGGGCCATCAATGCGGCTGTCATTGACGCCCGTCACCGTGACTGTTTGAGGCTGCAGAGCGGTGGCGTCCGGGCTGAATTGGAGGACGGAGGGTGAAATCGTGCCCTCAGCCAGATTACTACTGCTGAGACCAATGGAGACGGTGGTGCTGGGTACCGTGTGTAGACGGACCTGGAATGTGGCGGTTGCGCCACTTTCAGTCGTTGTCAATCCAGACTGTGGCGTGACCGTCACACCGGCCGCTCGCACCGGCGTGCAGCGCGAGAAATTCGAAGTCCAGAGCGGCGCTGAGCCCGGTCCTGCCTGAAGCTCGCTGGCCGTTGCGGTAATCGAGTTGCCCAGTCCAAGCGGTGGCAGCGATGTCACGCGAAATTGGACGTCACCACTGGCATTGGTGGTAACGTCAAACGAGGAGAGCCGCGTTTCGCCCTGTCCATATGGGTAATAGACACTCGAAGATGGATCCCCGCATCCGGGGTTGCTAAAAAGCTCAATGCGAAACGACCGTCCCGGGGTGCTGTTCAACGAGCCGAAGATTGCATCACCACCGAGCCCTGTAGTTGCACTATGAATTACGGGATGATTTTGCAGTGCATTGGGCCCCACATCAACATCGTCCTCATCATTCTCAACCGTGCGGAAGAAAAGGGTGTCTACTGTGAGGACAATCCCAGCAATTCCATTCTGAAAGATCCGATTTCCGATGATCGGTCCATTGGTAACGAGAGGCTGGTTGGGGGGACAGCAATCTATGACTGCTATTCCGAACTGGCTGTTATAGGCGATGTCGTTTCCCGCACCAGGATCGTCCCCTCCGATCTGTCCACTCCCCAAGAATAGAATTCCCATAGAATTTCCAACTCCGGGTGAGATCTGAGAGTCCGGCCCAATGATGTTTCCAACAATTTTTGAGCCCAAGGTCACCGACAGGATACCGTGACCGTAGTGACCGGAGATGACATTCCGATCAGCCGGATCTGTGCCGCCGATGATCGAATTCATTCCCAATAGGGTAACGCCGCCATACATCGTTCTCGCAATTCTTCCGGTCACATCGGTTCCTATAAAGTTACCGATGATTCTGGCATCGTTACCATTCACTCTAAGACTCTCTGAGTTACTGCTGCATCCCGTGAATGTCCCACCCCCATTCATTGCGAGCCCTCGAATCGTAACTCCCTGGGCGATGATATCGAGAGGACAAAGTCTTCTCAGTTCGATTCTTAGAACTGCATTGCTACCCACGGCAAGCGTGTTGGGGGATGCTCCAGGCTGACTGTAGCCGTCTATCACGACGGGGCGACGGATAGCCCAGGATCCGTACCACCAGGGCTCAGACTGGACGTCTATCGTGTGCGGACCCGCTCCGGGAATGTTGAACTCGATTCGGTCGTTGACTCCGTACGTGCCGACCCGCCCGGCACCGATCGTCGCATTCGCGTCAGTCCCGGTGTTGATGGACTCAATCGCTGAGCGTAGCGATGCGTCCGCCATCCCAGAATCCACCGCATCGGTCGTCACGGTGACCGTCGCCGCAAGCGCCGTCGGTGTCATCACGAGCACGGCACTGCCCCACACGATCATGACCGCGGCATAGATCCAGCCCGGAGAAATCCAATGTGGAACGAGGTGAACGGACATCGAACACACCCACCAGAGTTTCAGGAGCAAGAACGGCCCGGACGGCAGTTATGGTACGGCCGATATCAAAGGTGTCCGCACATCGTTACATTAGGATTCACCGCCCAGCGATCTCCTCTGCAAGATACGCTGTGCCGTGTTAGCTCCTCTAGCGCTTGAATGGTGAATTGAGCGTCCTGTCGCCGATAGACCGGCTGCAGGCCCAATGCCGGCACATCCGCGGACACCCGTCCCGACTCGCGGCGTCTCCTGTAGCGCGGCGGTTTTGCGCCCCGCACGACCAGGAATCACCAGGATAAACGCATCAACTTGAGTCGCGGGAATCCTCGGGCGAATGCACCAGGAAGTCGGACGGAGGCCTGGCTCGGGTGCGTCATTGGGCGCGGGGTGCAAAGCCACCGTGCTAAGTGGAGCGCCGCGATCCTGACATCCCCGTCTAGCCTTTGCCGCATCCGCACGTTGACATGCCGAAGGCACAAAGCCAAGAGCCCCGCACGCGCTTGTGCGTGCGGGGCTCTCGGCAGCGTCCACCGAGACTCTATACGACGGCGCCCACCGGTGCTAATTGATAGAACCGCTCCGCGTTCTCCGCCAGAATTCGCTGCTTCTGCCCGTCTCCGAGCTCCTCGTTCTCCAGCAGCTCCTCAATCTCATGCCGACACATCTGCGCCGTCACCTCATGCGGGAAGTCCGTGCTAAACAGGAACGCCTCCGCGCCCACCACCCGCGCTGCTTCCGCGATCGCCGGCTCTTCCCCTTCGCACCCAATGTACAGGCGCCCCTCGGCGATCTGCCGCTTCATGTACGCGCTCACCCGCTCGCCTTCCCGTAATTGGAAGTGCTCGTTCCGCGGGTCATGCGCCAGGTGCGTCTCCCAGCTCCGATCAAACCGCTCCAGGCAAACCAGGAACCAGGCCACTCCGCCTTCCAGATACGCGTACCGCGCATGCGGAA
>JBJXFJ010000366.1:0-2937 GCA_046154735.1 Chloroflexota bacterium
TGCACTGGGTGCGTGGCGTACGCTATATGGATGACGGTCGGTTCATCTCCTCCGCGGGCGTCACGTCCGGCATCGATGCAACGCTGCACACGGTCCAGCGCTTCCTTAAGCCCGCCGCCGCGGACGTCACCACACAGCCGATTGGCTACCCGCATACCCGATTTCTTGATAACCGCACCTGGGAGATTCATGGCAACAGTGACGTCGCTACGTTGCCAAACATCTTCCGGTTCAGCCGCACACAAATTGGCCTGTTGGTTTGCCCGGGCGTCGGCGAGATCGAGCTGAGCTTGGTCACCGACACGTACCCACGTGCCCTGGCCACAGATGTGCTGACCATCGGCACGGAGCGCAAGATCATCCGCGCGCGGCACGGCCTGGACCTGGCCCCTCGGCACGCACTGGAGTCTGTGCCGCGGCTTGATCGCCTGTTCATTCCCGGACTATCAGAGAGCGTCATTGCTGCCGCGGCCGAACAGTGGACATCAGCCCGAGTGGGACACTCGGGCGAGTGCGTTCACGCCACTGGCAGCTTCCCGCATGACGCCAGGTTCACGGATCTGGCTCGGCTGGAGACGCGCTTGATCCCCGCGAACGCAGCACGCTGGATCGCCTATCCCATGGGGCACATCGCTCTGCAGGGCAGCAATATTGTGGTGCACTCCGGATCCTAAAGGTAGCTGCGCATGAACAGGAGCGGCAAATTAAGGCGCCCTCCTTGCGCAACGTGGACGGCTGAGGTCCATACATACACGCCGGCCAGCTTGACACGCATCAGAACGTGCTCCAGAACTACAACGCGGCGCCCACGACCCCGGCCGTGCGCTGCGAACTGCCGGGCCTAGATTTCTCAGCATCCAAGCTTCCCCAACTGGAGTCACTCTCGCTTAGCTTGAGCGCTCCACTTGCCACACCACCAGACTTGCGTACACCGCTGTAGGGTGACGCCCGCGGTGCCGCTTCGTCCGGGGTAAAGTAGTCAAATGAAAGCAGGGCATCAATGAGGGCCATGACCGTCCGGCGCACCGCTGGCGCGCTCCTCGTGATCGTTCCACTTACTTTTACTGTCTGCTTCATGCTTCTCCAAACGATCTTCGAGTACCCCGACATTCTGCGGGAGAGCATCGCCGAGATCCTGACTAAGTTCTCAGAGGGTGGCGCGCCGCTGATCGCAGTCTGGCACGTGTTGACCCTGACCGCGGTGGCGTTTATTCCGGTCACCCTACTGGTGCACCGGATTCTCGACGAGCGCAATGCGCCGGTGCTGCTCTGGGTTGCGACGATCTTTGGCATTATCACCGGCCTCTCCCAAACCCTTGGATTTCTGCGCTGGCCATTCCTCGTCCCCCACCTCTCAGAGGCATACCTGGCGCCTGGGGCGAGCGAGGCTCAGCGCGCCGCCGCGGGCATGGTGTTTGAGGCTTTTCACCGCTACGCTGGGATTACCGTCGGTGAGCATCTGGGGTACTTGAGTACCAGTCTATGGACCGCCCTTGTTAGCCACATGATGTTCCACACCGCTCTGCTGCCTCGGTGGTTCAGCGTGATAGGAGCAGGGCTGGCGGCCGGCATCGCCACTGGTCTCGCTGAGCCAGCAGGCTGGGCCCTGGGGGGACAATTAACGCTCTCAGCTATCTACTTTGGGAGCTCTGGCTCATCGCCTTCGGAGTCATCCTCCTTCTCCGCCAGGACAATCCGCAAATTGTCCCAGGAGATCGGGGATAATCTTAGAGCGCGGTGTGTAACACCAATGCAGTCGCAGACAGCTTGGCTCTACTCCATCAACCGAATCACAGCGGCTTGCGCCTCATGGGGCCGGGAATCGTTGAACCGCACCCAATAACAGGCTTGTGATAGATAACAGCGAATCATCGATGCACGGCAGCTCATTCTGAGCGGTAACACCTCGCCGGAACCAGTATCCAGAGCGAAGCGTCGCGGGTTCAGGTGCCTCGCCTGGCTGGGCAGAATGACATTGGCCATCTCGAGCCTCATGCTTCTGGGGGCCGTGATTGAGTCGATGGCCGAAAACGCCGATGCGCAAATGTACCCCCCGCCCGGTCAGATGATTGACGTGGGCGGTTATCGCCTCCACCTTCATTGTGTAGGCACGGGAAGTCCCACTGTCGTGATTGACGCCGGATTGGGAGATTGGTCGGCGACCTGGAGTAGCTGGGTGCAACCCGGGGTGGCCAGGTCTACCAACGTGTGCACTTACGATCGCGCAGGTATGGGCTATAGCGAAACCGGTCCGCTCCCCCGTACGTCCGCGCAGTTCGCCATAGAGTTGCACACCTTGATGGACCGCGCTGATATTCCCCGTCCATACGTGCTCGTCGGGCACTCCTCAGGCGGCCTGTTGGTGCGTGTTTTTGCACACGAGTACACATCTGATGTTGCCGGCGTGGTGCTTATCGACTCAATGAATCCGAAATCGGCCAAACCCTCGGCCGAGGGACTAGCAACGGCCGCGCAGGGCAGCGATGTCAATATTGATTGGCTCCTCACTCTACCGGCGAGGCTTGGCTTGCTCCGTCTCCTGGCCGGGCCGCTCGATCTCAAGGCAGGGTTATCGTCAGACGCTGCAAATCCGTATGCTGCATTCTCAGTTACTACACGTTATGTTCAGACAACGCTGGACGAAAGCAGGGGCATGCCGGAAAGTTTGGCCCAGGCTGGGATCGTCAAGACCTTAGGCACTGTGCCCCTCATCGTCCTTTCACGCGGATTGGATTCGACTGAAGACTGGCAGCGAATGCAAACCGATCTTCTGCAGTTATCATCCAATAGCATCCAACGTATTGCTGACCAAAGTGGACACAGCGTCCAGATTGACCAGCCAGAGGCCGCGGTAAGTGCTGTCGTCTTACTGGTCGAGGAAATGCGCAGACAGGCGCGACAGTGAGGGCTCGCATGATAGACGTGGACATGCGCGCA
>JBJXFJ010000373.1:0-2572 GCA_046154735.1 Chloroflexota bacterium
GCCATTCAGCGGGCTGTAGAAGCGGGCAACGCGGCCCACCCGGACGCGCCTATCCGTGTGCGCATTGGCCTCCACACCGGCGAGGCGCTCAAGGAAGCCAATGATTTCCACGGCAAGCACGTCGTCCTGGCCGCGCGGATCGCCAATCAGGCGCGGGGTGGGGAGATCCTGGTGTCAGCGTTGCTGAAGGAGTTGACCGAGAGCAGTGGGGATCTGCAGTTTGACGCGGGGCGCGATGTAGAATTACGGGGATTGGCGGGCGCCCATCGCGTCTTTGCGGTCGTGTGGAGAATCGCCGAAACGCGCTGAATCGTCACGGTGGTGACCAAGGAACTGTGACCTAGGAACCGTGACCAAGGGACTGAAGATCAGAACCGGGCGATCCTGACCTAAGAACTGGCCCCATGGCCGAAATCCCTTGGTCGGGGGTTCAAATCCCTCCTCCGCCACCGTCTGGACTCGATTTCCCCGAAGAGCCTTGATCACCGCCACGCCGCTGACCAGGGTCTTCGAACTTCTTTGGCCACCGCTTGATCTGCACAAGTCGCCCTTGACCAAGGAATTCCAGGACGCCTGCCCTAAGAGTTGCGCTCGGGGCCATTCCAAGCTGCCGGAGCATTCGGCAGCACGAGGCCGCGGAAGTGAGCTCTGGCGTTCTCAGTCGCCGTGAGTCCAGTTTCTCGGTCACGAGCCGTGTACCGTACACTCAAAGCGAACGTGGGAGACGTTTTGAATTAGCATGCCAACCGTGCTCATCCTTGATGGGTATCGCTTCTTTTTCTTCAGCAATGAACGGGAGGAGCCACCGCACATCCATGTGCGCCGAGGGGGCGGATTGGCGAAGATCTGGCTGGAACCTGTGCGATTGGCGCACGCGGAAGGACTCACCCCAGCCGAACTGAGACGCGCCCGCGAGATCGTCGCGGACCATGAGCTGAACTTTCTGGAGCGATGGCATGAACACCTCAATCGCTAGCCCATCAACCGCACGTGCACGCGCGGTGGAGTTTGCCCCGGATCTGCTCGTCATTCATCTACAGGACGGTCGATCACTCAGTGTCCCCCTGGAATGGTTTCCGCGGCTCCGTGACGCCCAAAGGGATCAGCGCGAGCGTTGGGAGCTCCTCGGGACGGGCAGCGGCATTCATTGGCCCGAGTTGGATGAAGACATCTCGGTAGCAGGCTTGCTCGGAATGCCCGACTAAACATTGGAACAGACGGACGGCTGGATGTGGAGTCGAAGCGCGAAACAGCCGCGAGCCGGGTCACGACCTACATTGGCTCGAACATGAAGACTCGACTGCAGCCGCCTAGTGGACAACCGCATCGTGGGCGAGTTGCTAAAAGTAGATTCTCTGCCCCCCACCTGAGTGAGTCACAACCACATTGCGAACTTCGCCCCGGAGCATCAACGGATGTCAATCGGTGGCGTACCTTGCTGTGTATGACCAAGGAATTGCGACCTAGTGCAATGACACGATAGATCGTGGGGATTGCTGGCACGCGGTCTGCAAAGACGCGAATTATGAGACCTCCCCTCCGCGTTCGTGCCCTCACTGACGAGCGGAGGCTGACCGCATCCGCGCCGGCCTCCGCTCGTCCGATGCGTTCGTGAAGACTCGCTGTCAGATCCTCCTCGCTGGCGCCCGCGGGGAGACCGCCCCGCGCATCGCCACCCAGCTCGGCTGCCACGAGCAGACCGTTCGCAACGTCTTCGCCCAGTTCCACCGCGCGGGGCTGGAGGCCATCCTCACGCGGCAGTCCAGCCGCCCGCACCGCCTGCGCACCAAGTTCGATGCGCCCATCCGCCAACGCGTGGTCGCCCTGGTGCGCCAGAGCCCGCGCACCTTCGGCCATCCGACCAGCCTGTGGACCCTCACTCTTCTGGTCGAGGTCGGCTGCGCCGAGGGCATCCTGCCCGAGCGAGTCAGCGGCGAGCCGGTGCGCCGCGCCATCCGCGACCTCGGGGCCCGCTGGACGCGCGCGAAGCTCGACATCCTTGAGATCCGGCCTATGACCGAAAAGGACGCGGCGCGATGACCTGATCCGCTGGGCGACCGCCCACCCCACGTGCGCCCTGGGGTTCCAGGACGAGGTGTGGTGGAGTCGCGCCACCCAGCCGCATCTCCGCCAGTGGGCACCCGACGAGCCGGAGCCCCGCCTGGTCGAGCCGGTCATCGCGCCGAACGATCCCGACCCCAAAGCCCTGGCCTGGTATGGCCTGCTGGTCCGCACACCCGCCGATCCCATGGCCGCGGAGCCGATGCTGCCGCGTTTCGCCGATGGCCGCCCGCTCAGCGCGGTGACGATCGACAATCTCGAGTGGTGTTGCGCGCAACTGGAGCCCCGCGGCATCATGGTCCTGGTGCTGATCTGGGGCAACGCCTCCTGGCACGTGAGTCGGGCGGTGCGCAACCGGCGGGTGAAGCAGACGGGAGGCGGCGTGCAGATCCTGGCCTGCTATCTCCCCGTGAAGCGTCCGTGGCTGAACGCCATCGAGCCGAAGTGGGCCCACGGCAACTGTCGCATCGCCGACCCGACCGGGAAACTCAGCCTGGACGAGTTGGCGGAC
>JBJXFJ010000381.1:0-3796 GCA_046154735.1 Chloroflexota bacterium
GGCACTGCAAAGACATCCTCCGCCAGGATCTCCTGATAGCGTTTGAGGTGCGGCTGACGGACCGGATCCTTGGGCTCAAGGAAGAGGAATTGTCTGGCTACCTCTTCCGCCTGGGGGTTCTTGTAATCAAACCAGTTGGCACCACTCTGCGGAAGCTGCGTCCAGAGTGCATGGTAGCCGGGATCATGGACAAATGGCGTGAAGGCATTGATCCCCATGGCAATGTTGCGCTGCGCCATGCCGCTGGCGATTTGCGCGGGCGTCTGCTTCTCGATAGTGATCTTGATGCCAATACGGCCCAACGATTCGGCAATGAGCTGTGCAGCCTTATCCCAATTAGGGTCGGCATTCGTGATGGAAAGTGTCTGCGCGAAGCCACCGGGATAGGCGGACTGCGCCAGGTAGCCCCTCGCCCGCTCCAGGTCATAGCTGTAAGGCCAGGTACTGGGATCTCCACCGGGAATCGTGGTGCCCCACGGCGTTTTCATCGGATTGGCGAACCCGTAGTAGATCGATTTGATGATCTCGTCCGTCGGCACGGCGCAGGCAATCGCCTTGCGGACATTCTTGTCTTGAAACTCAGCGATCTTCCAGTTCATGCCCAGGACGGTCCAGTTATTCCCATCCCAGGACTCAATCGCGATGTTCGGATCGTTCCTGGCATCGTCCAGATCCTTGAAGTCCAGCAGACTGACCATGTCCACATCGCCCTTCTTCAGCAGCGAGTAGCGCACGGTGGGATCGGAAATAACCTGAAAAATGATGCGGCTGATGGGCGGCTGGGGCCCATAGTAGTCCGGTCGCGCAGCCATCACGATCTGTTCGCCCTTCGTGCGCCGCTCAATCTTGTACGGCCCGGAGGGGACGACGTTATTCTCCAGCCAGCGAGTGCCAAACTTGTCCTCATCCGTCGCGTTCTTCATGATCTCGTCAACGTCAATGATGGAAGTAAGGTCTACAAACTTCGCGTAGCCGCCCCATGGCACGGGGTCCTTCAGGGTCAGGATAACCTTGTTCCCATCCACCGCAAAGTCATCTCGCGAGGTGACGCCATTGGATACAAGCTGGCCTTTGCCCGCGCCGCCATTGTCCCAGAACCACTGGAAGGACTTTGCAACCGTTTCCGCGGTAATCTTCTTGCCGCCATCAAACGTGGCATTGTCTCGGATGGTGTAAACGATGCGCTTGCGATCAGGAGAGACTTCCATGGCCGAAGCGATGCGAAACTCGAAGTTCTCAGGGTCGTAAACGGGGCCAGTGGGGCTGTCCTTGGTTTTGAAGTGCAGGAGCACGTCGTACAGCGACCGATTCGCGTAACGGTCCATGAATGGCCCAAACCGGTCTGGACGCAGGGATGACGCGTCGGCTTCTACCGCCACGGTGAGAGCCCGGGAAGCGCCGGTCTTGCTCGCCGCCGCCGCTGGCGCGGCCGTGGTTACGGGCGCGGCTCCGGCGGCTTGCGTGGCGGGCTGTGCGGGCGCCTGGGTGGGCTTAGCCTGCTGCGATGGCGCGTTAGGTGAACAAGCGGCGAGTAAGCTCGCCGCGCTCGTGGAGGCGAGGCCTAAGGCCGCTGTTCGCATGAGAAACTCGCGTCGGCCCAAGCGCTTCGAAGTCGTTGATAATCGCTGGTCTCCGGCTTCCACCATGCCACTCCCAGAATCGACATATAGAGTGATGTGGTGATATCGGATCGAGCGCCTAATAGACTTTGTACTGAGAATCCAATTTCGTTGGATCGATCTTTGTACTCAGCGTCCAATAGTAGCCTGCGTTCACGCTGTGCTATCCCGGTAGCAACGTGGTCTTTCCGCGTACAACTGCGTGAGGAGAATGAGGCATGGACTCGGAGCTGACGCCAGCGTTTGTACGCCAGTACCTATGGTGCATGGCCGGAATCGCAGTCGATCTGGATGAAGCCACCCGCCTCGTCCCTTACATCCGCGGGACACGAGCGGCCATGGAAAGGCTGTACCGCTTTGACGTGCAGCAGGTTCGACCGTCGGTGTTGTTCGATCCAAGCAGTCCATACAAGCGAGTGGCGCGATGAGCGGGAGCGAGGCGCTCTACCGGCTTAGCGCATTGCAGCTTGCCCAGCGCATCAAGGCGGGAACGCTTTCCCCGCTGACGCTCATGGAAACGACCCTAGCGCGCATTGAGCAGACGGAGCCCACTTTCAACGCCTTCATCTCACGGCGTGCGGACCTGGCGATCACCGAAGCGGAACGGTCCCACCAGGACCTGGAGGACGGGAAGTACGGCGGCTGGCTTCACGGAATACCCCTGGCCGTCAAAGACAACATCAGTGTGAACGGCATGACCACCACCGCCGGCTCAAAGGTCATGCCCGAGATACCCGCTAGCGCTGATGCAGAATCGGTGCGCCGCTTGACCGAGGCCGGCGCGATTGTGGTGGGCAAGACAAACCTCCATGAGTTTGCCTATGGCGCTACCAACGTGAACGCGCACTGGGGATCGGTACACAATCCCTGGCGGCCCGGGTTCGTTGCCGGTGGCTCCAGCGGTGGCTCCGCGGCCGCGGTGGCTGGAGGCCAGGTCCCGCTGGCGCTGGGGACGGACGCGGCCGGGTCCATCCGCATGCCCGCCTCGGTCTGTGGCATCGTGGGACTCAAACCCACCTTTGGGCGGGTCAGCGCCCAGGGCCTGGTCGCTTCTCATAACAGCACCGTGGACCATATTGGTCCAATGGCTCGCGATGTGGCCGATGCCGCCGCGGCGCTGAGCGTGCTGGCCGGCTTTGACCCGGACGATCCGCTTTCCATCAATCAACCCACCCGATCCTACGAGGCGGAGCTGGAGCAGGTGGTCAACCTCCGAGGGATGCGGATTGGCGTGCCAACCAACTACTTCTTCGACCTCATGGTCCCGGAGGTGGAGCAGGTGGTACGCTCCGCGATTGAGTCGCTGGGCGGGCTTGGCGCCAGGTTGACGGACGTGGAAATTCCCGATCTAGAAGACATGATGCCCCTGCGGCTGGCGCTCTTCGCGGACGGCCTCGCCTTTCATACAAGCACACTACGCGAGGATCCGTTTCGCTATGGCGAAGATGTGCGCACCCGGCTTCTCACGGATCATTTCGTGCTCACGCGCGACCATGCACAAGCGGCCCGTGTTCGACGCCTGATGCAGCAGCGGTTCGCGGACGCATTTCGGGACGTGGACCTGATTGTTGCGCCAACCACGCCAACAGCCGCGGTTCCGTTGGACACGCGGACCGTGGAGGTGATGGATCGCCGCACTGGGCAGACGGTTCAGCATGACCTGGGCCTGCTTATGCTGCGCCTCACCGCGCCGGCCAATCTGACCGGTCTGCCGGCCATCTCTCTACCATGCGGCTTTACCCCGGACGGGTTACCCGTGGGGCTGCAGTTCATAGCGCGCCCCTTTGCGGAGCATACGCTGCTCGCGGCCGCGTATGCCTATGAGCAGACAGCGGGGTGGAGCAGCCTGCGCCAACCGCTGGTGTGGTAGACATCGTACATATCAATCAGGAGTAACCCCCGTATGGCCCTTGAGCTCTTTGTAAACGGCACGCTCATGCGTGGCCTGGCGCTGCATGCCAATCTGGACGGCGCCGAATTTCTGGGGGAGGCACAGACCGCGCCCTGCTACCGCATTTACTCCATCAATGACCTGCACCCCGGCATGTTCATGGTGGAGTCCGGCGGCATCTCCGTGCCGGGAGAGATCTATTGCCTACCCGATGAGGTTTGGGCCCGTGTAGAAGCCGGCGAGCCCCCAAATCTCTACAAGGGCCCCGTGACCCTCAGCGACGGCC
>JBJXFJ010000329.1:0-3259 GCA_046154735.1 Chloroflexota bacterium
AGTTTGACCCAGCGCGCAGATCCTGGCAGCATTGCGCGCATGGAACACATGCGCTTTGGCTATTTCACCTTATCTGACAACCCACCTGGTTACGGCGACCGTCGCAAGGATCCCAACGTTCTGCTCAAGGAGATTGTCGAGCAGGCCATTGTCGCGGACACGCTGGGCTACGCCTCAGCCTGGCTGCCGGAGCATCACTTCGGCGTATTTGGCGTGCTGCCCACGCCTGCCCAGGCGCTCACCTACGTGGCGGCGAAGACGGAGCGCATCCGCCTCGCTCCGGCCACGGTGCTCCTGCCCTGCACGCAGCCGCTCCGCACCGCTGAGGAGTATGCCCTGCTGGATCTGCTCTCAAATGGACGGGCCATCTTCTCCGCCGGCCGCGGCTACGATGAGCGCGAGTACCAAGCCTTTGAAATCCCATTCCACGAAAGTCGCACGCGCTTTGATGAAGAGCTCCTGCTCATCCGGAAGGCCTGGACCGAGGAGAACATCACCTGGCATGGCCGGCATCACACCATCCCAGACCCCATTACCGTGCTTCCGCGCCCGGTGCAGCAGCCGCACCCGCCCATTTACGTGGCCTGCTTTAGCGAGCCCACCATGCAGATGGCCGCGGAGAACGGCTTCAACATCATCTTTGCGCCCTTCGCCGCGACCATGGTCTACGGCAGTCTGGCCAATGCGGTAAGCCGCTTCAAGGAGCTATCCGCGGAAGCCGGACACCCAGATGCCAGGGCCATGTGCTCCTATTTCACCTGTATTGCCGATACCCCGGATGAGAAGCGTCAGGCGCAAGAGCGCCTCCTCTACTATCTCACCAACTTCATCCCGGCAGTGCCACAAGATCGAGCGACAGCACCGCCTCACATCCGCTACTTTGTGGACATTGCTGAACGGATTCAGAAGATGAAACCGGAAGATCTGGGTGAGCGCAGCATCGTCACCGGCACGGTTGACGAAGTCATCCGCCAGTTTGAGCAGGTTGAAGCGGCCGGCATTGAAGAGGTGATCTGCTACTTCAACTTTGGATCACTGGACCATCAGCATACGCTTCATCAGATGGAGCGCGTGGCGCATGAGGTGATGCCTCGGTTCAGATAAGTGACGGACAGATATGACAGAAACGATAACCAGGACATCGCCATCTGTCCCATGAGCCCCAGAGGTCCTCTGGAAAGAAAGTGAGCATCCACATGACATCCTTAGAAGGCCGCGTCATCATTATTACCGGCGGCGGCAGCGGACTGGGTCGAGCCAGTGCGGGGCTCGCCGCGAGCCAGGGTGCCAATCTGGTTCTGGCAGACCTGGACTCAGCCGGATTGGACGGTTCAGCGGACGAGATCTTAAGCGCCGGCGGCCGGGTGCGCACCATGACCATGGATGTGCGTCAACAGCCCGATGCAGAGAGATTGACCGAGCTGGCCATTGCAGAGTTCGGGCGACTGGATGGCATGGTGACCTCCGCCGGCGTGGATACTCCCGTGCCGGCCATGGAGATGACCCTGGCTGAGTGGGAGCGCGTCATCAGCATTAACCTCACCGGCACGTTCGTCACCTCGCAGGCCGCGGCGCGAGCCATGATTCAACAAGGCACGCCCGGCTCCATCGTCACCCTCGCCTCGGGCATCGCCATTCGGGGCCGCGCCGCCGGCGCCCATTACGCTGCCTCCAAGGCAGGCGTCATTGGCCTCACCAAGTCACTCGCGCTGGCCGTGGCCAAGCACCAGATCCGCGTCAACGCCGTAGCGCCGGGCCTCACGGATACGCCCATGGCCCGCCAGGTCATGTCAGAAGATGAGATGCGTCTGCGCACGCAGGATATTCCTCTGGGGCGCTTCGGCCAGCCCGATGACATTGGCAACGTGATCTGCTTCCTCCTGTCCGATGCAAGTCGCTGGATGACCGGCCAAACCCTGCACGCCAACGGCGGAGTGACAATGCCCTGAAGCGGATGGACGGACGACGGAAGACGGAAGACGGAGGAGGTCGTATCGTCGTTTCCGTCCGTTCGTCCGTCCGTCCGTCGTCCGTCGTCCGTCGTCCGTCGTCCGTCCCGCTACAATCTCTCCGAGGAACTTGAACAATGCTGGACTTGGTTGATACGCGCGCGGGGCTCATCAGCGCCCGCGCCTTCTCAGACCCAGATGTGTACCGCGCGGAGCAGGCGCGCATCTTCGCCCGGTGCTGGCTTTTTCTGGGACATGAGTCAGAGATACCAAATCCGGGCGACTTCGCCACGCGCACCATGGGTGACGACCCGGTCATTCTGGCCCGCGGGCGGGATGGCGAAATCCGGGTCATGCTCAATGTCTGCCGACATCGCGGCCGGCGGCTCTGCGCCGAGGACATGGGCAATGCCAACCACTTCCAGTGCGGCTATCATGGCTGGACCTACGGAAACACCGGCGAGCTCACCGGGGTCCCCTTCTTTGAATCCTACCAGGGCAAGATGGACAAAGCGGACTGGGGCCTGATGCAGGTGCCGCGCGTGGATTCCTACCGCGGTCTCATCTTCGCCAGTTGGGCGCCCGAGGGAGAATCGCTTCGGGCCTACCTCGGCGAGATGACCTGGGTGCTGGATATCATCTTCGGGCGTTCGGATCGTGTCACGGTGATCGGGCCGCCACAACGATGGCTTGTGGACTGTAATTGGAAGCTGGGTGCCGGAAACTTTGGCGGCGACATCCATCATCTGGCCACCACCCACGGCTTCTCTACCGCTCTGGGTCTCAAGCAGACACGGATCACTCGAAAAGCCCACCTGCTACCCATGAAAAACGGCCACGTGGCCAGTATCGTCCCGTTCGCCGACCAGCCGTCTGAGACCCCGTACCTGGCATTGCCAGAGGCGCTCTGGCCGGAAATTAAGCGTAATCTCAGTGCCGATCAGCTCCGCGAGATGGAGCCCTTGCAGCTCGCCGTCGGAACCGTCTTCCCCAATCTTTCGTTCCTTAATACCGCGTCCCACACGTCTGGAGAATGGGGCGGCCCGGAAGGCGAGCGCGTGTCCTTCCTCACCCTCCGCGTATGGCAGCCACGCGGTCCAGACAAGATGGAAATGCTGTCCTGGGGGTTTGTGGATGGCACCGCGTCAGAAACCTGGCGGAAGAATTCGGCGGATTGCTACCATCGAGTCTTCGGCATGGCCGGCATCTTTGAGCAAGACGATATCGAGAACTGGGCCGAGATCAACAATGGCCTGCGGGGTACCGTGAGCTGCGATCTTCCGCTGAACTACATGATGGGTTTGGACATG
>JBJXFJ010000396.1:0-7928 GCA_046154735.1 Chloroflexota bacterium
CGGACAAGATCACACTACCAGCATTACCGCCGCTGGATCCATACTCCGTTATACACCTGCGATGACGAGTACCCCCACTCCAACCCAGGTACCAATCGCTACGCCGCTACCCACGGCCACTTACACCACCACACCGCTACCCACTGCCACTTTCACCGCTACACCGCTTCCTGCCGCTTCGCCCACAGCGACGGCTAGTGCGGCGCCAACGCTACAGCCAACCCCGACTTTCACCAGCACATCAACCCCGACGGCCACGGCGAGCCCCTCGCCCACAGCCACACCACCACCAGGCCCTGGCGACATTACCGGCTGGGCATCACAGGCCAGCATGCCCCGTGCACGTCGATTCTTTGGAGCAGCTGAGCTTGGAGGGCTCGTCTATGCGGTGGGCGGCGAGCTCAACGCTTCAACGCTGGCCGCGGTAGATGTCTTCGATCCCGTAAGCAGAAGTTGGTTCACTACCGGCAGTCTCAACGCCGCTCGCCAGCATCACGGTGTGGCCGTGCTCAATGGCTCACTCTGGGTGGCCGGCGGCATGAACGCCTTTGGTACGCATATGAATACGCTTGAGGAGTACGCCCCTGGAGGGAGCGTCTGGCTCAACCGCGCGGCACTACCCGTGGCGCGCACGTACCTTTCACTCACCGCGTCCCAGGGTAAGCTCTACGCCATTGGCGGAGCACAGTCAAATTCTCCGATCCTGACGGACCGAAACGATACGTATGATCCGACAACCAACACCTGGTCAGCGCGCGCCCCGATTCCCAGTCCCCGCGGCCACATGGCGCTTGTGACGGGACCCGACGGCAAGATCTTTGCCTTTGGTGGACGAAACGACACCATGGCGCTGGCTCTCGTAGAGGCTTACGATCCAACGACCAACTCCTGGTCAGCCCGGACGCCAATGTCTGCCCCAAGATCCAATGCGAGTGCAACTCTGCTGGGAGGACGGATCTACGTTGTGGGCGGTGTGAACGGCTCACAGTTTGTCAGCACGGTCGAGATTTACGATCCCGCGACTGATTCGTGGCAAACAGGTCAGGCACTTCCGTCCGCTCGTAGCAGTCTAGGACTAGCTGGTTTGGGTCAACATCTCTACTCCGTAGGGGGTAATAATGGCAATGCTCTTGCGAGTCTTGAGGATGGGACCGTGCTCCTGGCGGCAACACCGTCCCCAACCTCGGTGGCAACAGCGGCATCCACCGCCACACAGACTCCTACAGTTCAGTCCACCGTGATCGCCACCAGTTCGTCGACCGCGACGAGCACATCGACGACAATAGCCACCGCAACCAAGACCAATACTCCCAGCCCCACATCAACCTCGACGCCCACGGTCATTCCCGCCACGGCCACCGCAACTCAGACGCCCACGGTCGTACCTCCCACCGCAACCCGCACGCCCACGATTGCCCCCCCTACCGTCACCGCTACGCGAACGCCCACGATGATTCCCCCCACGGCGACTGCAACTCCGACGCCTCCGGTTATCCCTCCCACGGTAACCGCAACCTCATCACCAACGGTCGTCGCAGCGACAGCTACCTCAACTTACACACCCACGGTTATTCTGCCCACGGTCACCGCAACTCGAACGCCTACCCAAGCGGCCGCCCCGACCCCCACGCTTGGAGCAGGACAGACCTATCTCACCGCGAACACCATACTCAGTCCCACCCAGCCTGAGGTTCTCGCGACAGGCCATAGCCCGTCCTCAGTGACGATCAATGTGCCACTCGCCGTGGCTAACCCAATACTAAACTTCACCGGTATCATGTCTCCCGCGAGTACGGCAGTCACGCTACCGGGACAGACGAACGTTGTAGTCCAAACCGGTGCTGGCACCGTAACACTCCAAATGGCACCCGGCACCTCTATCTCCGGACCAGGCTGGAACGGCAAGCTGCTCCTGCCCCAATGGCGGAGCGCGGCCACATTACCTCCGCCACCAGGGGGATCACTCCCTACCAATCTCACTGGAGCGGTAGAACTGGGCGCTCCGGGGCTCAACCTGGACTACTCTCAGGCCATCCGCATCACCTTCCCCGGTCGGGGGGGACAGCTTGTCGGCGTGGTCGCCGGTGGGACAGTGACGCCGGTCACCGGGATTTGTTCTGGGGATAGTCAACCCGCGGGCAATGCCCTGCCGGCGGGCGCGGCCTGCGCCATAAGCGTGGGTACGGACCTAGCGGTGTGGACCAAGCACACAACCATGTACGTCACTTATGCAAGCGCTTGCACGCCACGATCACAAAACCTGGTCCAGAGCGCTGCTACCGGGGATGGACGGCTCCGCGTCACCGTGCAAGCCCAGCCAATGGGTCCCGGAGCTCCGGCTGCGGAACTGAAGGAGCTACAGTTCACGCGGCTGAGCAATGCGCTGGTGGACGTGGCGCCGCAGCTCGGCATGAGCACACCTACGACCGTGGCACTCGGTCGCGGGGCAACGAGTATCACCTTTTACGTGCGAAGGTTAACGGCCGGGCAGGGCACAACTGTGGAGCTCACCATTGTGGATAGCTGTGGAAGCTGGAAGACGTTCGTGGGGGGCGGACCTGCTACATTTTGACGCACGGCGCAGTCCAGTCCCACAGTGCGTCTCGCGGAAATCCTCCAATTCATCATCCCCAGGGCGAACGAGTGTTTGACAAGCTCATCATCTGTTTGTCCTAACTCTTCACGCTTCACTAATCGTATTGGGCGCCTGGTGTGTTTCGGGCTATTCCGTAAGCTATCAGCGATTCTCAGATTCAGTGGTCAGTCACGCATGATCTGGAGGGAGGTGTCACTCCACCGACGGTGTCAGGCATCTTGGAGGACAGTGAAGAACCGACCGCGCGTCAAGCAGGAACGCCCCATACTATTGGGCAAGAACCCCCGACACCAGCGATGACCACCACCCAAGAATCCATGATTGACAGCGCACTCAGCCATATTCCGCACCCGCCATACGATCTCTCCGGTCAGTTGCCTCGGTGATTCGCAGCCGATCCGTGATGCTCCGTGACAGGGGCACAATGAGACAGTTCAGCCTGGCAGGACCTCAGCCCACGGTGATTCTCATCCCGGGTGCAGGTGATGCGCTTGGTTTTTCTGGGACGCTCTCATTTTTCGGTACAGCGCGACGGCGCAGAAACCATCACGCACTCACGATAGTGCAACGTCGCTCCCCAATCCCTCCGAACTGGAGCGTTGAACAGCATGCCGCGGATTACATCCAGACCATTGAACAATTACATGATGATCCCGTTGTGCTCGAGTGCGCTTCGGCCGGCGGACCCATCGGTCAGGTCATCGCGGCAACTCGGCCGGACCTCGTGCGCGGGCTGATTCTTGCCTGCTCGTTTCATTGGGTTCCCGAAAGCACGCGGAAACGACTGCGACACTGGGTCATGCTGGCAGAGAGCGCTCAGTGGGCACGATTGCAATGGGATGTGACAGCCGCCACCATCAGGCCAGCGTCACTCACCCGTGCCCGGCGGTTTCGCCCGCTACTCAGACTACTTCCACCGCCAGGTGAACGCCACCGATTTGAACGACTCATCGAGGGTATCCTTGATGTCGACACCCGCCCGTTGCTGCACCAGATCCGCTGCCCAACGCTTGTCATCGGCGGCGAAGATGATCAGCTCTTTAGTACGCACATCCAAAAAGACATGGCCGGGCGGATACCCGGAGGAAGAGTCGTCCTGTTTCCTGGTTATGGGCACGGCGTTCCCATGGAGCATGCCGGATACCATGACCAAATCATTCAATTCATTCGTTCATTAAGGTAACCCGCGATCTCGCAGAAAGACCCAGAGCTCGTCATTGATGCCCAGCACGTCGCCTCCTCTCGTCAAGCGCCCATTCGTGGTTGCCTTTTCCGGACCACCGTGCTCAGGCAAGAGCACTCTGGCCGCGCTCCTGGGGCGTGGACTCAGCGCGCCGCATCTGGGCGTGGACGCCCTGCGTGTCGCCCTTCTGCCTGATGCTGAGAATCGACCGGAACATCGCCGCACCGCCCATCGCGCCATGCATCTCTGTGCCGGACTCTTGCTCCAGGCCGGGAAATCCGTCGTGCTTGATGCAACCTATCATCCTTTCTCGGAACGCTTGGCGTTGGAGAAGGTCGTGCAGGCTGCCAATGCGGCGCTCTACGTTATTGAATGCCGCGTGGCGGCTGATCTGGCCGCTGCGCGTGTGCTGAAGCGCCGTTCAGCGGACGGCGAGAGCGATCTGACGCCGGCCCAGGTGCGGGAGTATGTTCAAGATTATCACTACTCGGAGGCAGCTTTCCCGGTTGACACGCAGCATGATCCAGAAGCCAACCTGGAACTGATCTTGCGACACATCAGGAATGAAGCTCCAACTCCTCTCGGCGCCTGGTCCAATCAGCATATGGGTCCAGCATCTGAATTGCTCCTAAACGTGACGCCTCTGAGAGGTGACGCCTCAGTCCGCGCCAGTCGCGTGAATCCTGTCGAGAATCGTACCGATCAGTCGCTTGATGACCCAGATCTTACGGACCGGCGACCCTGCGATCCAGACGTCTACGCGGCCTACGTGGAACGGAGCACACGGCAGGCTGATGGCTTTCTCATTTCAGATGTCCCGGTTTATTTTCTAGTTCCGCCGATGAGCGGGCGGCGGTTCAACGCCCAGGTGAGTCGGCTAGGCACGGCCCTGGATATCTCAGCGGTGGTGGATCGTTGTGCTCGCGTCGGACTTGATTTTGAGAGCATTCAGGAGCGTCGCTGGCAGGCGGCGCTGAAACATGGGGGCGCGCACAACGAACGCCTCCTCCGCCATTGTGCGTTGCACTGGTCGAGCGCGGATCGGCTTGAGATTCTCGGTGCCGAATCATCGTTCCGAGAATATCTTGCCACCGAGGGAGCCGTGAATTTCCGAAGTTTTGACGGCGCCATCGATCTCCGAGGTGTGCTCGAGGGTGAACGTTGGGCTGCAGGAGCGGTGCACCTCCATGATATTGGCTACACCAGCCGCCACTTCGCGTCCGCGGTCAGCGTGGCGGTGCTTGTCACCACCAATGACGGGTATTTGGCGCTCCAACGCCGATCGTCTCAGGTCATCCATGGCGCCGGCCATTTCGCCACCACAGCAAGCGGCTTTGTATCGTGGGATCGCGATGTCGTGCCGGATCTACCGGATTGCCAGAAATCACCACCCACTCCCCACGCGCTGGCGGACCTTTGGACCGCGGTCCTGCGTGAACTATGGGAGGAGGTTGGCCTGACTGAGTCCGATCTCCTCTATGAGGCACGTCCCTTCCTGGCAGCCGGCTATAACCTGCTTCACGGCCGTGATCTTAACTTCTATGCGGCAGTACGGACGAAGCTCGGTCGATCGGACCTCCTGGAGCGGACGAGGTCTGCTACGGACGGTTGGGAGCATTCGGAATTGCGTTTTGTCCCTGTTACTGAGCTCGGTGCAAGCGGATTGTTCACTGGGGCTGAGGCTGAACTGATGCCACAATGCAATCGGCACCTCCGAGCGGCACTCCTAGCACTGGCGATCACTGACCACGGCCAAGCAACGAATAGTGCGTAGCGACGCACCAGCCCACTCCAGAACACCACCACTGGGCTAAGTTACCGATTCCCCGTGCGATGCGTTCGCCCTGGGAGCCCGCCGCCGGCAGCATTCCGGTCGACGAGTGCATATCTCAGCAAGCGGCGATTCATGGGACCACCGCCGATGGCATCGCCACAATCCTGATCTCATTCACCGACAGTTGACACACGGAGTCGCTCCCGGAGTCATCGGAAATGAGCAGCACCGCGCGAGTGTGCGCTGACCGAATCACCAAAGAGAATCCGTTGTCCGAGACCGTTACCGGCTGCTCGGCCAGAATGGCACCATCCGAACCGAGCTCCCGCAGCCGCATAGGCGTAGGACATGCGACAGCGGAATCCAGATTCCCGACGATCTGGGCTGGGCCTGACAGTGGAGCGAAGTAGACAAATGAGCCTGGTAACTCCGGTGATCGTCCCACTGCCCGATAGTTGATCTGATTGATTCGATTGTCGGTCTGGCCGCTCAGCGCCTGGGTCACATCGCGGATGAGGGCTCGCTCGCCGCTTCGCCAGGGATCCCGGCCGACATCCCGTTCCATCTCAGTGATAGTTTGGAGTGCGGTTGTGCCATCCATAGGCCGGGCCCGTTGATAGATGAGCACATCCACCCCGTTGGCAAGCTGGAGCCTCTTTGGTGCTATATCGAAATCGCGGGCAAGTGCGCTCGATTTGGCAAAGGCGTCGGTAACAAGCGTCAGGACTCGTTGCTGATCAGGCGGGTAGTGAAGCTGAGGCGGAGCAGTAACGACCACGGACCGCGCCTTTGCCAGCGCATCCAGAGGGTACGCGTCACGAGAGTCCAGCTCTGCCACTGGCAGGAGAACCAGGCTCAGATCCGTACCAAACACCTCTCGCTCGGCGTTGTGCACCAGGTCCGCGTTGAGCACCCGCGAGGAAGCCGCCACGTAGGTGGGGTTGTTTGGCCCCTCGGCGCGCAGCACGCGCACCAGTTCAATCACCTGGTCATAATCTCCTCGCACCACTGGCGGTCTCGGGGCGGCGAACATTCCTGGCAGCGGCCCGGGAACCTGGGCAAGGGCCCCGGTCAGATAATTCCAGAAGTTCAGCGTGACAAAAAGAATCATCGCCACCAGGCCGAGAATTCCCCAGAGGCGCATTCGATACTGCCAGCAGTGCGAGACGAGCAGCGCCTGCCCGGCGATGACGATAAAGGTGATCTGCAAGAGATACTGATCGCCAATCTCTCGAACAAACGCAAGCCATATCACAAGCCAGCTAAGAAAGAACAATCCGCAGAAGATGATGGACCGCTGCCCTGTCCGCTCACGGACTAGCCAGATTCCGTACCCAATCAGCGCCAGAGCGACGGAGCCAAGACCAAGGGCGGATGCATAGAACCCCAGGTTGACCAGAGGCGGGAGTTGGAATGAGCTGTTGATCTGCCCATAGTCCGAGATGACAATTCGCCGCGCGAAAGGCGCACCAATGAGTCCGATAGTCAGCCCGAACGCTCCAAGTAGCGTGGCGGCAAACTGAACACGCCGGCGGAGAGCGTTGCCTGGCAGGCATCCATATCGAACCCGCTGAACCACCCACCCACCGAGTGCGAGCATGCCCGCGGCGAGGAGGAAGGCGATTGCCGCGAACAAGAAGTGGCGACGAAACAGCACAGCGAGCCCCAGCAGCCCACCAATGGCAAGTGCGCGGCGGCCGTCCCGTGCCCCCATGGGCTGGAGATAGAGAAAGACCGCCAGGCAAATCAGCGCAGCTCCACCGCTATCAGGATAGCCGCGCAGAGTGGCGAGCCAGTGGGCAGGAGTGAGTGCCCCTATCAAGATACAGAGTGCCACTCCCTGGAACCGACGTTGGACGCTGACTGTGCCGGCAATGAGACCGTTGGCAAGCAAACTCGGAGCGTGGTAGACCAGGACAATCCCCAGGATGAAGCTCAGGCGAGTGTCACTCACCAGCACAAAGGGGAGCAGTGGAAGCGTGAAAAAGTAGTTGTAATCGAGGCTTAGCGATCTCCAGAGCCCAAACAGGTGAAGTAGCAGACTGTGCGGTGAGGCAAGCGCACCGCCACGGAGCAGCTCAAGCTCTGCTCGAGTCATGCTCTGGTAGTTACTGCTGTCCCAGTAATAGAAGACGCGCTCAGAGCTCACATAGAAGGTGGCGATGGCCAGCACTGTGGCAAAGAGCAGAATCGCGGTGGGCCAGGCCTGCCACTGGCGGAGACCAGAATCTTCGGCCGAGAGCATTTCACCTCGCATCTAGAGACTCACGCGGTTGCTTCACGCCTAGAAGCACATCGTACGGTAGCAGTCTGAAAAATCCGATCCCCGGTATGAGACGTAACTGTTCAGATTCCACGGGCCGAATGTTCACCGC
>JBJXFJ010000405.1:0-8434 GCA_046154735.1 Chloroflexota bacterium
CCCATGTCAATAGGCGTTATTCATCCGGTGTTGGTCGGCCCGCGGGCGCATCGCACGTCTCAGCATGACAAGGACTTCGGAAGCCGGAACGGAGGCCGGTGAATCTTCCGGGCTATAACGAAATCCAATGGTGCGGATTACCCGCGCGCTGGCGGCAGGATTCCTCGACGAAGGGCCGCTCAATCTCCACGCCACTCCCATTTACACTGCATCGACAACCATCAAGTCTGAGTGGTACGGTGCCGGCGGACGTCTTGCGAATGCGCGCACAGAGCACCGGAGAGACTTTTGCATGAGCCAGCCACGCACGCAATCGGGGTTGCTACGAGCCTTTGTCCTATTCGGTCGGGCCATCACGGTGCGATGCCCGGTGTGTGGAAGCGGCGGTCTGTTTCACTCCTGGTTCAAGATCAAGGAGTCCTGCCCTGGATGCAGCTTTCTCATCGGGCGCGGTGAGTCCGGTTATCAGCTTGGCTCCATGGCACTGGATCTGATCATTCCGCTTCTACTCTGGATCGCGACTTTGGTGACACTGCTCATCACCACCTGGCCCACCCCGCCGTGGGCGCTCATCCAGTGGGGCTCCATTGTCTTCATCATTGGCATGCCCCTGCTCCTGTATCCCATGTCGCACACGCTGGCCATTGCCCTGGATGTCCTTGTTCGGCCGCCTGATTCCGTGCCACGGCATCCCCGCCCCGAAAAAAACTAACAGCCAGTCGGTCCCCGAAACTCCGAGCCGATCATTGCCTCGCTATAATGCGCCCCAACCACCCGAGGGAGGCAAGATCATGCTATTCATCGACAATCCGACAGTCGAGCGCGTCCTGAGCATGGCGGAGTGCGTCGAAGCGCAGGATGTGGCATTCCGCGGGCTGCCCACGGGAGCATCCGTCCATCGACCACGCATCGATGTCTACGTGCCCACGGAGCGGGCCGATGCCTATTACCGCTGGGGCACCATGGAAGGCGCCAGCAAGGATCTCGGCGTCTTTGCCATCCGTATGAAGTCAGACATTCTCCACTGGCCCACGGATGAGCACGGCAACTGGCAGGAGGATAAATACTGCGTGCAGCCAGGCCTATACTGCGGGCTCGTGTTCCTCTTCAGCACGCGCAATGGCGAGCCGCTGGCCATGATCAACGATGGACTTATCCAGCACATGCGCGTGGGCGGCGGCGCGGGGCTGGGCGTGAAGTATCTCTCTCGGGAAGATTCCCACACGGTGGCCATGATCGGCTCAGGCGGAATGGCCCGCACCTATCTTCAGGCATTTTGCGCCGTGCGGGACATTCGCAAGGTGCGCGTGTTTAGTCCCACCAAGGCGAACCGCGAGGCATACGCGGCCGAGATGGCCGAGACGCTCGGCCTGGAGATTGAGCCCGTGGATCGCCCAGAGCTAGCGATTCAGGGAGCGGATATCGTGGCCGCCTGCACCAACGCCATGCAGCCCGCGCTCAAGGGCGCCTGGCTGGAGCCGGGACAACACGTCACTGACGTTCGCGCGGAGATTGACGACGAGGTCTACAGCCGTGCCACGGTCGCATTCAAACAGGGCGTGGCTCACAATCACCCACGCAATGAAGACGTCGAGCACATGGGTGACGGGTACAACAACGGCGACTACATTGCCGGGGATGAGCAGGAGAAGCTGCGTCTCCCGGAGCGCCACCGCGCCGGATCACTGGGCGCTCGCCGCGGTTTTCCCACATTCAATGACCTGGTGAGTGGGCGCGTGCCTGGCCGCCAGCAGCGAGACGATATCACGCTCTATCTCAATAGTGGCAACCAGGGCCTTCAGTTTGCCGCCGTTGGCGCCGCCGTGTACAACCGCTGCAAGGAGCTTGGCCTTGGCCGGGAACTGCCAACGGAATGGTTCCTCCAGGATATCCGCGATTAACCAGCTTCAGACCCGCATCCCGTGAGGGTGCGGGTCCTCCCGCCAGCTCCTCATCGCCGGCATCGGGCATCAGCACCGGCTCCGAGCCGCGACCGTCAGCAAGCGGTTCCCTCGCGATATCCTGCCGCTTGCTGACGGAGGAATCTGCCTCGGGAACCGCTCGCTGACGTCGCGACTCGGAGTGTGGTGTCCAGTGGAGCGGTGCACGGCTGCGCCGCAGAGGAGAAACCGCACCTTGATGGGATGCGGCTCTGTGTGGCGCCAGGCGCGCTCGCGGGGCTCGCTAGCCGATTCCGGGCTCGGCCTCAGGCCGGCTTCAGCTCGTCAATCCGGGCACGCACCGCGGCTTTGTCATCGAACCACTGCGCATTCAACGCGGTGTACTCCTCCCACTGGGATGGGACAACGCTGCCTTCGAAAATCGCATCCACGGGGCACTCAGGCTCGCAGGCGCCACAATCGATGCACTCGTCAGGATTGATATAGAGCAGCCGATCGGCCGCTTCGTCCTCAATGTAAATGCAGCTTACCGGGCAAACATCGACGCAGGACTTGTTCTTGACATCGACGCAAGGCTCGGCGATCACATAGGCCATTAGTCTTTCCCTTCGCGGCTCTCTCGAGCCTCTCCTGATTTCCGCGGACTCGGTAGCGCTTCCATAGTGTGGGACGCTGGTCTGCCAACGTGTCAGCCCCCGCATGATATCACCGCGTACACGCGCGATGACGTACGCACAATCGACTGTCCCGGGATGTGCTACCATTGAAATGTCTCAGGCGCTAGGAAACCCAACGCGAGAACTCCGGATCGCTGACACGTTGGGTGGAGCGAACTGCGAAACCGGCTGAGTCGTCCGCGATGAGACCGGTGGTTTATTTCTGAGACAGTCGCCGGAATCGAAGCGGAATGTGGCGCCGTCAAGACGGCAAGCACGGGAAGGCCTGTCATGCGCTTCGATCAGTTATTCGGCGGCAACTTCTTTTTCCTCATATTCCTCGTCGTTATTGCGCTATTCCTGTTCAGCTCGGCTGTCAGAGTGGTTCAAGAATACGAGCGCGGTGTTGTCTTTCGCCTTGGGCGCCTCGCGGGCGCGCGCGGCCCGGGCCTTATCCTCCTGATTCCTGGTATTGAGCGGATGGTCAAGGTGGATCTGCGCGTCATCACCCTGGATGTGCCATCGCAGGAAGCCATCAGCCGAGACAACGTGACCGTCAAGGTGAACGCGGTGGTCTATTTCAAGGTGGTAGACCCGGAGGCGGCCATTGTGAAGGTGCTGGACTACATCCGCGCGACTTCACTCATTGCCCAAACTACCCTGCGCAGCGTGCTCGGCCAATCTGATCTGGACCAGCTCCTTTCAGAACGTGATCAGATCAATCTCCGACTTCAGCAGATAATAGATGAGCAAACCGATACTTGGGGTATCAAGGTGAGCGCCGTTGAAGTGCGCGATGTGGAGCTCCCGCAGACCATGCAGCGAGCAATGGCCCGCCAGGCCGAAGCCGAGCGCGAGAAGCGTGCCAAGGTGATTCACGCGCAGGGCGAGTTCGAAGCCTCGCAGCAGTTGGCCGCGGCGGCTCAGGTCATTGGCGCACAGCCTGCGGCGCTGCAGCTTCGGTATCTCCAGACACTTACGGAAATTGCCGCGGAGAAGAACTCCACCATTGTATTCCCCCTGCCGGTGGATCTCATCGCCACCCTGCTCAATCGCAATGAACGCAGCAACGGGCAGACGCCCTAAGCGCATCCGGACTTAATCACAGGGTCACCGCGATCCGGGAACCAGGATTTGCCTACGCGAGACACGTTGAAATGAGCAGCTAGTATTCACAGCGCGGAGTAGTCGCGGGAGGTACGCATGGAACTATGTCAGGCACGCGTCGGGAGCATCTGCACTGAGACGGCCACGTGGCGTCAGAGTGTCCATGCTGGGGATCGACCCACCGGTCGAGTGATGTACTGGACGTATTGGTGCGACGAGCACGCCAAACGCGTTGTGGAACGACGGCGAACGAACTGGCTATCACCCGCCACGATGGAGCCGATGGACGGCATTGCAGCAGCGTTAGCGGATTCGCCCCACACAACACCAGAGACCGTCCAGGCGGTGGTAGCCGCGGCTCAACCGGAGACTAAAGACGCGAAATAGAGGCGGGAAGGACACCCGCCAAGGAGCATCAAATGGGCGACAAAGGCAAAGGCCAGGACAAGGGTAAAGCGAACAAGAAAAAGTCAACGAAGGCTACTAAGGGCGGTCTTCGCCCACATGAAGAGCGGGCCCGGCAGGAAGGCCTGATACTCAAGAAGTCCTAATCAACGGACCAGCTCCAGCCCTACCCAAACACACTGCAACTCGCATTGAAGCATCGCATTGTCCGGTGGCCGTACGGCCACCGGACATTCCAATTTCACGCACCCAAGGAGTTTCCCCTGATGGCAAGGCAGGCAACATTAGGTTCGTCACTGATTCGAGGCAACTGCACACACTGTACAGCCACACTTCTCGTCCATGATGGCTCCACCGGTGAGATCACCTGCCAGATGTGCGCGCGCATGTGGACCTGCGACCGTTCTCAGCCGGGGCATGAGCACTGCGGTGGACCAGTCATGATGAAGCTTGATCCAGCCACCCTCCCGCGTAAACGCTGAGCCTCGCCTCGAGCCGCTCTCCAGACCACACTGAAGCTCCCCACGTCCCAAGGGCTGGACACCACAGAGAGGACGACGAAGCATCTCTGCGTCTCCGCGATGTCCAGCCGTCCCGTCGAATCTGAGCTCTTACAGCGCTCTTCTTAGGTTCCCAACTGTCCCCGGGTGAGGTAAGCTGACCAGCATCACCCGGAAGGGGGGGCGCGATGAAGATCGACGCTGGGGAGAGACAATATGAGCTGGTGGAAGGTTGGGGACAGCTTCCCGCCGGATGGCGCTGGGGACAGGCCGGCGCGGTGGCTGTGGACTCCAAAGACCAGGTCCACGTCTTTACGCGGACCGAGCACCCATACATGGTGTTTGACCGCACTGGTGCACTCGTGGAATCCTGGGGCCAGGGCATTTTTGAAGATGCGCATGGCCTATGCATCACGCCCGATGACTCGGTGTATGCCGTGGATCGCAACGCACAGATCGTCCTCAAGTTCACGAGCGCCGGCCGACATAAGCTCACCCTGGGCGAACGCGGCAAGCACTCTGACACCGGCTACACGGATGAGACCAAAAAAGTCCTCTACGCCGGACCGCCCTTCCATCATCCCACGGATGTGAGCATTACCCCAGCGGGCGAGATCTACGTCTCCGACGGTTACCGCAACAGCCGCGTGCACAAGTATGCGTCTGATGGCACGCTCATCATGTCCTGGGGCGAGCCAGGTCAGAGTGAAGGCCAGTTCAACCTTGTCCACAGCGTTTGGGAGCACAAGGGCAAGGTGTACGTGGCAGACCGGCAAAACGACCGCATTCAGATCTTCACGCCCGATGGCACGTATCTGGATATGTGGACGGGTTTCAGCCAGCCGTGCAAACTATACATTGACAAAGATGAAGTGATGTACGTGGCCGAGCTGGGCGACCGCGTAAGCATTGTAGATCTCCAGGGCAATGTGCTCGGTCGCTGGGGCAGCGAGCGCAGCCATGAACCCGGTAAATTCTGGGGTCCGCACGGAATCTGGACAGACTCCCAGGGTGATGTGTACGTCTCGGAGGTCCTGGAAGGCGCCCGCGTACAGAAATTCGCCCGGGTCCGATAGTCAAAGGCAACACACTAGGCTAGATACGCACGAAGAACAAAGGGAGCAAATATGGCGAAGCAACCATCCACTGCATCGCGTGACGCGGTGCGCAACACGGTGCCACAGCTCATCGAATTCACGGAAAAGGTCGTCTACGGTGATGTCTGGGAGCGCCCTGGGTTATCAAAGCGGGACCGCAGTCTCATCACCGTCGCTTCACTGATCGCGATGTATCGCGGCGACCAGCTCAAAGGGCATCTGGAGCGAGCACTTTTCAATGGAGTCACCAAGGACGAGCTGACCGAGGTCATCACACACATGGCGTTTTACTCCGGCTGGCCCACCGCGATGACCGCGGCAAGGCTGCTGAAAGACGTGATCGAGGAGCAATCCTAGAACGAGCCCTCTGACGCGGCGAACCACGCTCGCCGCGTCGGACATGAAATTTCTTGGGAGGCGGAGATGGCGGCAACCCCACGCATCATCGATGGCGACGGTCACATCATGGAAGACTCGGCAGGAATCACGAAATTTCTGCCGGCGCCCTACAACCAGCGGTCAAACCCGCGCTGGTTCCCACCGCTGGATCACTTTCATTCGTTCATCGGCGAAACGCCGCCAGGGTCATTCCGCCCCGTGGGCGTGGATGGCTGGATGGAGTTCATGGAGGACGTGGGCATTGACCGCGCCGTGCTCTACACCACGCAGGGCCTGGCCACCGGCAAGATCTTCCATGCTGATTGGGCTATAGCCCTCACACGGGCTTACAACGATTGGGTGCACGAAACGTATCTCACGTGCAGCCCCAGATTTCAGGCTATGGCCTTACTACCCATGCAGGAGCCGTCTGCCGCGGTTGAGGAGCTGCACCGCGCGGTTGAGGAGCTGGGCTTCTGCGGCGTGATGCTCCCCTCCACTGGGCTCAAGGACCACTTGGGCGCAAAAGAGTACTGGCCCGTGTATGAGGCCGCGAACACGCTCGGTTGCGCCATCGGCATCCATGGCGGCGCCCACAGCGGCCTGGGATTTGATCATATGAATCTCTACACGCCGGTGGGCGCCCTGGGTCACCCATTTGGCCTGCTCATTAACTTTGCCGGCGTTGTCTTCAACGGCGTGCTAGACAAATTTCCGAATACTCGGTGGGGCTTCATGGAGGGCGGCGTCGGCTGGCTCCATCTGGCACTGGAGCGATTCGATCGAGGGCACGCCTCGCACATCCAATACAACCCGCGCGGTGACCTCACGCCTGGCCCGGACGAAAAGGTGAGTGACTACATCCGCCGCCACATCCGCGAGGGACGCCTGTTTATCGGCTGTGAAGGCGATGAGGAAGCTTTGCCAGAACTGGCCAAGATGGTTGGCGCGGAGGCCTTTGTCTTCTCCTCTGATTTCCCTCACGAGGTCAATAACGACATCTGCAAGCATGAGATCGAGGAGCTCATGGAGACTGAGTCACTCAGCCAGGCAGACAAGGAAGCGATCCTGGCGGGCAACGCGGAGCGATTCTACGGGCTGCGAGAGAACGCCGGGGCAGTGAGCGAACCGGCAGCATCAGGGGCGAGAAACTAAGCCCAAGTCGAGAGAGTGAAGAGTTAAGAGTTAAGAAAGTGGCCCCCAGCGTCCTTTATTGGGGTTCTTAACTCTTGACTCTTCACTCTTAACTCTCTTAGCTCTTCACTCAATCCGCCCGGCATCTTTGAGAGCTGCCAGGCCAATCTCCGCGATTGCTTGATCCTCGTGGTCGGCCCGCCCACTGACTCCGATGCCACCCAGGATGAGACCGTCGGATTGCGCGACCACCATGCCGCCTCCGCCGGAGGTGAAGTTGGCATTGCCGAAGTCCGCCACTTCCATCCCAGCGTTCTCCAGCCGCTTGGCAAAGTCCAAACCGTGCTGGCGCATACATGCCGATGTGTAGGCCTTCTTGAATGCGTTCTGGCGGGCAAGCGCCGGGTTTGCCCCCGCCTCACAGGAGAAGGCAATCATGTCGCCATGGTGATCCACCACCACCAGCGCCACTGCTCGCCCAGCTTGATCGTGCGCGGCCTGTTGCATGGCCTTGATGGCCACCATTGATTCACTTATGCCGAGATATGTTCGCTGCTGCATGGTTACGGCCTCACAATCCCAGTGCGTTCATGCCGGCTTGAGCCACGGCGTCGTCCTGGTCAGGCGCGCCGCCACTCACTCCGATAGCGCCAACCACGGCGTCTCGATAGACGATCACCAGGCCGCCCCCAAGCGACCCTACCAGCTTGGGGTCTGCCAACTCCGTAATTGAGCGAGACTGAGAGCGCAAGCGCTCCGCCAACTCTCGCGCATCCAGACGCAAGCGGGCCGCGGTATAGGCCTTACTGATGGCGTTCTGGCAGGCAAACGGAGTGGCGCCATCCATGCGTGCGAATCCGAGCAGGTCGCCGTATTGGTCCGTCACGGCTAATGCGAGCGGATTCTCGGCCCGGCCCGGCGCGGCCTGGAGCATTGCATCCACAATGGCCATGGCGTCTGAGACGTCGAGAAGCGGCCTCTGATACATCGTGCTCACCTCATTCTTGTTATCACGGAGTGTACCAGGAGTTGTCCGTATGCACGGTGAGGCGATCAATGCAGAAGTTCAAACACGCACTATCCCAACAGTCATTGCGGCACTTTGGAGACAGTCTGGAATGCCCCCGTCAAGGTCGTTCGTAATGGGGGCTACGGCCGTAGGCCTCGGCCCCACTGGGAGCGCTGCCATCCCTGGCGGCCCGGCCGTCGAGGCCGCTCTCCGGACTCCCATCCCGTGGTAGGGGATGCCGGGAGGC
>JBJXFJ010000424.1:0-2924 GCA_046154735.1 Chloroflexota bacterium
GATCTATCTTGCCCGACAGTGAGGGACCTAACACCTGGCAACGAGCAGGAACGCACCAGCCTGTCGGGCAAGATGCCCGACACCACCGGTAGATGGAGTTTCCCACAGACCAAATTGGACGCTGTACTTGAGGGCATAGTGTGAGCCCCCGACTTCATGGGTAAGCTCTCACGACGATCAGCGTCGATCGTGTGCAGTACAGGCGAGGGCATCGGAAGTGGTTACTAACAGCCGCGCTCATGTGGAGCGCGCGCTTCACCCTCGCCATTGTCCAATCATGCACTCAGCCGCGCTTTGGCAGAAAGCGTTGCGCGGTCGCTCGGACCACGGATGGGGCGAGACACTTCTGTCTTCGGGGCAGATCGTTGAGTGCGCACAGCAAACTATCTTGGGAGTATTGACCTGCATCGAGCGAGCGAAGAGACTGAATTGCTCTGCCAACCGGTGCTACTCGGCAGCCTGCTGCTGCGTCGATCGAAGTACCCGCTCGATCACAGTCACGAGCTCAGCCGGAACAAAAGGCTTCTGAATAACGACCGCCACGTTGCGTGCATCGCTTTCCGCCAACGGCAGAGTCATCGCGCTCACAATGATGACCGGGATATTCCGAGTAGATACGGACTCCTTGAGCTCACGCAGCACGGCGAGACCTGACATCTCTGGCAGGCTCAGATCCAGCAGCACCACATCCGGGCGGTCACGCTCCACCAGGCGGATGCCGGTGGCGCCGTTTGACGCCTCCGAGACGAGGTAGCCCACGTTGTTCAACACTTGAACAATTATCGCCCGCATATTCCGGTCGTCTTCCACCACCAAGACGCGCTGCTGCCTCGTCTTGCTCTCAATGGCCGGTAGCACCGCGCCAGACTCGCCAGCTACCACCGAGGCTGGCACATGGTGACCTGTCGCGGGCGGCGCGAGTGGCAGCGTGAAGCGAAAGGTGCTCCCGAGTCCCAGCGTTGATTCCACTTCGAGCTGGCCTCCGTGGGCCTCGACCAGTGACTTTGTAATGTAGAGACCGAGTCCCAGTCCCGGCAGGCGCTGCTCGCGGACCTGCTCAGCCCGAAAGAATCGTCCGAAGATTCGTGGAAGTATGTCCGGGGGAATGCCGATCCCTTCGTCTGAAACCGAGACTCGCACTTCGTCGCCAAGGTCCTCGATCTGGAGGTGGATGGGGCCCCCTTCGGGCGAGTACTTGATCGCGTTCGAGATGAGATTGCGAAGAACCTGGGCCACTCTGCCCTGATCCCATTGCCCCCACACCTCTCCCTCAGGCGCATCCACGATGATGCGATTACGACTCACGATCTCCTGCGCCTCAACAATGTTACGGGCGATATCAATCACGTTGACGCGACTGCGCTCTAATGTGAGGCGATTGGCGCCCAGACTAGCGGCATCAACCAGATCGTTGATCAGTCGATCAAGCTCACGAGCCTGGCGTACCAGCACCTCAACCGCGCGCTTTGGATCAGTAGCGCCGCGCTGAAGCAGGTGGGCCCAGCCGATCAAGCCGGCCAGAGGGTTTCGGAGCTCATGCGTCACCATGGCCAAAAAGTCCTGCTGAAGCTGCTCCACCGCGCGACGCTCCGAGATATCACGCGCGGAGATCAGGCACACCGGCCCGTCTGGCAGCTCTACCGCGATGCCGCGTATCTCCACGGGCACCCGAGAGTCATCTTTCCGGAGGAACTCCACCTCGATTTGCCACTGCTCACCGTGCAGCAAGAGCGCATTCATTTCGCGCGCCCGCTCCGACCGGCTAGCCGAAAGATCCCCGAGCTGCATCTGCAGCAGCTCCTCCCAGGAATAGCCTGTGAGCGCGCACAGAGCGGGGTTTGCGTCCAGATAGCGACCATCCGGGTGGACCACCAGAAGCGCTTCCGACATCCCTTCAAACATGCCCTTGAACCGAGCTTCGGCTGCCTGCACAGCCTCATGCAACCGTGCATTGTCTATGGCGATGGCAGCTTGATCCGCCAGGGCCAGCGCCAATGTGAGATCTCTCTTCCCATAGCGCCGTCCGGATTCGGCGGTAAGGAAGACCATTGCGCCCAGCACCCGCTGACGGGCGCGGAGCGGAACGAACATCGCCGAGTGCAGGCCAAGCTGTCGGACAAGCTCCAGGTGCTGGTCGCTCTGCGTCCAGTTAGCGAGGACATCACTCGTAACCTCGGCTATCACCCGTGGCTGGCCAGTGTTTATGACGTCCCAGGAGGGATGGGCCAATGAGACCCGCGGCGGATACTTCTCGCCGATCTCACGTACCGTGGCTTCCCGCACGGGATCGCCATGATCGAGCGCCACCCGCTGCAGCGTGCCATCCCCTTGCAAGACGTCCACCGCACAGATATCCGCGATATGCATGACGGCCATCCGGGCGACCGTGGCCAGTGATGTCTCAAGATCCAGCGATTGGGCCAATGCGGCGCTTGCGGTGGCGAGAAACTGGTCATCGTCCGCGGTGCGTTGGCGCTCCGAGACGTCGCGGATGGTGCTGACCACGAAGTGCCCGGCGTCGGTCTCGAGTGGGCTCAGGCTGATGTCGACGGAAAACTCGGTGCCGTCCTTGCGCCGGGCAAGCAATTTGGAGCCCGAGCCCATTCGACGACGGATCGGTGCCTGCTGATACGCGCGACGCTGAGTCACGTGCCCCGCGCGCATCAGGGCAGGTACGAGGATCTCCACGGGTTGGCCTTGAAGTTCATCTCGCGTATACCCGAAGAGCATCGTCGAGCCATCGTTGGCGAGCGCGATTTGGCCATGCTCGTCCACAACGATGATAGCGTCCGGGAGCGACTCGAAGAGCTCTTCGATTGTGATCCCTGACGCCCGGAGTGCGCTGATCGGGGCGCCATCTGGGGCCGAGCCCCACGATGGATCTCGGGGGTCTCCCGCTGACATTACGTTCACTCACCTCGAGG